>JANLYZ010000052.1:0-31916 GCA_031365905.1 Chloracidobacterium sp.
ACCGCGCGTAGGGCTTGAACGAGCGCCGCCGCATGGGCATCGCCCGACGCTTCACCGGCTACGATCATTAATCGGATAGGTTGCGACACGCGAGGCATGATAGCAGTGCGATACAGAAGGCAGTAGGCAGAAAGCAGAAGGTAAACCGCTTTGCGGCTTTGCCGCCGCACAGTGCGGAAAGGCTCCGCCTTTCCGGCAGACTGATAATTTTCTTCTTTCTGAGGCTACGCCTCAGGACAGCGAAGGCGTAGCCTCCCAAGAAAATCATTTAGCGCGCGACCGTGAGGCAAAGCCTCACCGCACGGTGCGGCGGCAAAGCCGCTTTCCAAGCAGAGAGCCTCGTAATAATTCTGAACTGCCTTGTGGCGTAGGTCGAGAGCTACAACCGCGCGAGGGGTGAAACTCAAAGTCAGACGGATATTCTCATTGACGGCCTTAGGAGGTTGTAATATCGTGAGCGCACCTTGCGATCACCGAGCTAAATAACCGTTGAGTCTTCTCTGGCTGGTGCGCCGGCTATCGTATTCCACCGGAGCGGAATCAGCCTCCATGTCATGAGCCGTCGGTATTGAGTGTGGCCCGGAGCGCAGATTGCTTATTCTTTAATTTGTTCGGTGCGGCGACGGGTTGTTGCTAATCGCTGCGCCCCGCCAACTCGGGTTCTTAGGGTCGTCGCCATCGGAAAACCGCAATGAAACAGTGTCCGACGTGTAATCGCACTTACCACGATGGCACGCAGTCTTTCTGTTTGGAAGACGGCGCGCGGCTCGTCACTGCCTACGATGGCGAAGCCACGCAAGTAATGAGTCCGCCATACGCGCGGGCAGCAGTGTCACAGCGCCCGCCCGCCGTGGTCACGTCTGCGCCACGCAATGCGAATCCGGCGCTGTACATTGGAATCGCGCTGGCTGCGCTGCTCGTCGGCGGAATTCTCGTCGCGCTCTTCAGATCGGGTACTACAAACATCACCACGGCCCAACCTGGTGCCTCCAGTTCGCCAAACCCTGCGAACACAGCAACGCCTATGGCGGCGGCGAAGCGAAATTCGGAACCACCAGCGACACCGATTCCTATGAATCGCGTGGCTCCATCCACGAGCGTCCCACCCTCAGCGAGTGGAACCTGGTTTGTAGTCCTGGGATCCTTTCCAAAGAACCAATACGAAAGAGCCAACCAACGACTGCAGTCGATCCAAGCCGCGGGTTATGCGGGAAACATTATCGACACGGACAGATACCCTGGACTCAAAGGCGGCTTATGGGCAGTGGTGATGGGACCTTACTCCAAAGCAGATGCCAGAGCGTTGGCACTGCAAATGAAATCCGTACGTGCGGATGCGTACGCAAAAGCAGGCTGGTGAGCTTCTGAGCGTTTGCATATCGGAAGCAACGATGAAATTGAAACACAATTCGCCAGGGGCGAATATTTCATTCCTGTCCTACCGATTAATCCGCGCCGGCGAACGCTCACCTCGCCGGGCAAGTCAAGAAAAAGAATCCTCACAGCCAAGACTCATTACCTGTAGAATGGCGCCTACTAGGGACTATTAGCTGTTCACCGGAATCGGCGAGTCACCATGTTCCTGCGCAGCCCGATCCTGTTTGCATTCAGTCGACCGGCCCTGAATTCTCCATGACTCAGACACAATTAGCTGCACTCGTCTTGCTGCACGTTAAATGGTTTGCGCCGTTTGATGTAAACGCGCTGCCGAAGCCCATCGGCGAAGTTCTTAACGGCACGTTCATAAAATTATTTCTGGCTTCCGTTGCCGCGGTGATCGGTTTCTTCTGGGTTGATCGCACGGCTGTTCGGCGCGGTTTCTTAAGTAAGCTTGACGAAAGGCTAAGGCAACTCGACGACCTCTCCATCCTCATTCTGCGACTTAGTGCCGCGATCTTTTTTACTTCGGTGTGGGCCTGGCATCAGGCCTACGGAACCGCTTTCTACATCACGCCGGAACTGAAGACGACCGCTTCATTTGTTCCCTGGTTTCAATTAGGGCTGGCCGCCTGCGCGCTCTGGCGACCGACGCTGCCGCTCGTGGGTCTCGGCATATTTACTCTGTACGGCCTGGCGCTCCATGACTATCAGCTTTTCCACCTGTTGGACTACATCATCTTCCTCGGTCTTGGTTACTTCTTCCTGGTCGCCAACATCAAGCGAGCGAAGTGGCGTCAATCCGGATTTGTTGTCCTATATGCAGCGACAGGAATAACTCTGCTTTGGGCAGCGCTCGAGAAATTCGCGTATCCCGAATGGACCTACGCGATGCTGCGCTCGCATTCCGAGATGTTGATGGGAATGCAACCCGAAACTTACATGACGCTCGCCGGTTTCATGGAATTCGGCTTGGCATTTGTGTTACTGGGAGCGGCTTCGGTCGCCGGGCGGGTGGTCGCGATGGGATTGCAGATGGTCTTCATGCTGGCGATCTTTAAATTTGGACTGCTGGACGCAGTCGGACATTTGATGATCATTGCGATCTTGTTTGTGCTCTTCGTGCGGGGCCCTACGAGCGCGCGCCAAATTCTTGTGTTGCGGGAGAAATCCGTCTGGATGGAAACTTACTTCATGACCGGACTTTATTTCCTCGCCTTCGTGATGATATTCATAGCTTACTACGGTCTGCATGCGGTTCTTCATCGGGCCTAGCCAGCGAAAGGTTGAGGTCGTGAAGTGTTACCGGCGCACAAGGTCGGCAGTGTAAAGTTGCTTGTAGACACGATAGTTGTTCATTACTTTTTGCACGTATGCTTTGGTTTCATCGAAACCAACTTCTGAAGTAAACACGCCTGGATCCTTTTGTCTCGCGCGCCTCCCCCAGCGAGCCACGTTGTCTTCACCGCCATTGTATGAAGCGACGACCGCTTCCAGCAGGTTCGGAAACATTCCGTTAAGCTCCGAAAGATATTCGCTGCCCAGCCGGATTGAGGTTTCGGGTTGGTAAAGCTGGCTCTCCTGCACGTCTTTCATCCCCGCATTCGCTGCATACTTCTGCGCCGCATCCATTGTTAGTTGCAGCAAACCGCGCGCGCCTGCGGGAGACTTGGCGAGCGGCTTAAAGACGCTCTCCTGCTTGATGAGCGCGAGGATGAAACGCGGATCGAGTTTTCTCGATCGGGCCGAGGAGATAATTGCCTGACGATACGGCGCCGGATACGAGCCGACTGCTGCTACAGCTTCCGTGCGGTTGCGATCAGAACGTTCGTCAACAAGTGCGCGCCGCTTCCCATCAGCGATGTTTGCCAGACGATCGTTTGCCAGCCAACCGTAATACGAATCAATTCCGCCGGGCACGGCCATATATGCTGCAAAGGCCTCGTCGTCTTTGCCGGCGCGTTCCAAACTGTAGCCCTTCAAGTAGGCAACTTCGGCGGGACTGGTGGCCACAGCTTTAGAAAAACTCTTTCCGCTCAGTTCATCCGCCGCCGCAATGGCTCGCCGCCAGTTGCTTTCGGAAATCTCCAGGCGCAACTGCGCAAACAACGCGTTCGTTTCGGTAGCTGTTCCCGCAAATCTCTGTCTGGTTCGCGCAATCCACACGATTGCCTCCTGCGAGCGCGAGGCCTCGCGCAAAGTATCGATCGCATTCAGGTGCGCCGTCTCTAGTCTTTCGCCGTCGGGATAGCGGTTGATGTATTCGATGTAGCGGTCGGCTGCTTCTGAGGTTCGGCCCAAGCGCAGTAGCGCAGCGGCGCTGAAGTTTAGTCCCTCGCGCCCTTCTTTGGTTGCTGGATAAGTGCGCGCGAGCCGATTGTAGGCGGTGTAGGCTTCGGAATAATGACGTGCTTGAAAATAAGATCGACCAATCCCCAAAAGTGCCACAGCCACTCGCGGATCGTCAGGATAATAATTAATCAACGCCTGCCAATGTTCGCGCGCTTCATCAAAGGCGCGATTGGCGTGATAGATGGCCGCACGGCGAAGGTGTTCTTCAGGCGTGAGGCGCGTGATTACACCCTTAGAATTTCGCGCGAGCCGATCCTGGCTGCGGATGGCCGCGAGGTTGGCGTCGCTGTTCGCTTGCTTGCTTTGCGCGCTGGATGGAACTACCGGCGCAAGCAGCAGGAGTAGAAAAACTAATGACCGACGTGACACTTGATAAAGACCCCTCCTGAGGCGGCTCTACGCAGCTTCGATGATTTCGTAGCTGGAAACGATTTCTGCTGCCGGTCTGAAAGTAGCGGCAACGCTACAATATTTTTGTTCGGATAACTCGATTGCTTGCGCCACCGATCGCGCGGCCACATTGCGACCGGTGATGATGTGATGAACTTCCAAACGCTTATAGCTCCGTGGATGCTCATCACGCCTTTGCCCACGAACTTCCACGCGGTAGGCGGTCACGTCCTCACGCTTCTTCTTGAGAATGGAAACTACGTCCACACCCGTGCATGATCCTAACGCGACCAGCAGGAGCTCCATCGGACTCGGCGCCGAATTGCGTTCGCGGTCTGTATCAATCACAACCACATGACCCGACGGCGTGCGTCCACTGAACAATTCGTCATCCGTTAATTCGATAACCGCTTTGGGATCTTCTGCACCCATTCCCGTACCTCCAACCAAAGAATAGCACAGCGGCACAGCAACCTAAGTTTGGCAATCGCCCTAGTAAAAGCAGCACCGCGGTTTTCAGTTTACTCAATCGCAATATCTTTGTGCGGAAAGTGTTCGCTAGAAGATCGTGGCACGGTGCTTGTTATGACCAAGCGTGTTCGCCCAACGTTTTGTTTCGAAACTGTGGCAAAGAGATTCGTTGGCGAAAACGAAATCCTAAATAGGCGCAACTAAGATTTGCGCCAAATCTATTTTGAGAGTTGGAGGGTAGAAATATGATCACAATGAAAAAAAGCCTGGTAGCGTTACTCGCCGTACTGGTTCTATCGGCGGGAGCGACGCTTACACAAGCTCAACGGCAAACCTATCGAGGCACATTTCGTTCGGTACGCCTGCTCATACATCGGATTGAAGACCGGAGCGACTTGTTCCGTAATAGCGTAAATGCCGAGAGTCGAACCAGCAACAACGGAACGATCGCTGGAGACGATCTCAATACTTTGGCACAAAATCTCGATACGGCGGTTGCCAGACTACATGAGCGCTTCGATAGAAGAGAAGCGACTGCGGCGGATGCACAAGAAGTGCTTAATCGCGCCGCGCTGGCAGATCGTTTTATCACCGGTCAAAATGTTCGCAGCGCTGCAGTCCTTCGCAATTGGACTAATCTGCGGGCCAGCCTGAACCAACTGGCCGGCGCTTATAATTTGACCTGGCCAACTATCAGTCAAACTTATCCTGACAATACTTACCCAAATACTAACCCAAATACTTACCCAAACAACGGCGGCAGTCGTTTGACCGGCACATATCGACTCGATCGATCGCAGAGCGATGATCCCGTTCAAGCGGCGGACCGCGCCACACAGTCTGCGACTTATGGGGACCGCGCGCGCTTACGTGAGCAATTGACGGCTCGGCTCGAGTCGCCCGAGCAGATCGCCATCGATTTGCGTGGCCGCGATGTGACATTGGCTTCGTCACGAGCGCCGCAGATCAATTTTACGGCGGACGGTATTGAACGCGTTGAGACCACCAGCACTGGCCGAACGATTCGCGCTCGTGCCACGCTGAACGGTCAACAACTTACCGTCAACTCAACCGGCGATCGTGACAGCGAATTTAATGTTACGTTTGACCCGATTGATAACGGTCGCCGCTTGAGAGTCACACGTAGGGTGATTGTCGCCGGACTCGCAAACTCGGTGATCGTACAGAGCACCTACAATAAGACAGATGAAGTTGCTCGTTTTGATATCAACGACTCAACTAATCCCACTCCAGCCAATGGTTCAGATTTCCTGATCACCAATGGCGAGACGGTGATCGCCGTTATTGAAAGCGAGCTTTCGAGCGCGACCGCAGTTGACGGAGATCGGTTTACCGCGACCGTGCGGCAGCCGTCTCAATATCAGGGCGCAACTATTGAAGGCCACGTTTCCAACGTGAGGCGAAGTGGGCGCGTCACCGGACGCTCGGAGATGACTTTGAACTTCGATCGGATTCGACTGCGCGACGGCAGTTCATATCGATTTGCCGGCGTCCTGGAATCCGTCAGAACAGCTCAGGGTGATCGCGTTAGCGTAGACAACGAAGGCTCTGTGCGCGACAACAGTCAGACCAACAAGACCGTTGAACGTGCAGCTATCGGCACGGCAGTGGGCGCGATAATTGGCGCCATTGCTGGTGGCGGCAAGGGCGCTGCTATTGGTGCGATTGTCGGAGCGGGCGGCGGCGCCGGTTCGGTTTATGTTCAGGGCCGCGACGATCTCGACTTGAGTCGTGGCACAGAGCTGACCATTACCACGACAGGTCCGCGTTAAGAAAAACTCGCGTGAATATTGACCTGAGGGCCGGTAACGGAAGTTGCTGGCCCTTATTTTTCAGAGCTAAAGAATTGGTGTGCTATATTGACGTCAGTTTGTGACTTCACTTCACAGACTCGGTCGCACCTCCCGTGCGAGTCAGCGTCCAGAGCGTTGAAGCGTTAACGACTGTGGGAATTTCAAAAAGCGCGGGAGGCCTTACATGGCAAGAATCCTGATAGTCGACGACGACGAAACCATTCGCGACACACTTCACGAACTGCTCTCTCAAGAATATGCATGTCAGACCGCCGAGACGGCGGAAAAGGCGTTTGCCCGGCTCGAGGCAGACTCTTACGACGTGGTGCTCACCGATATTTCCATGCCCGGTTTAAGCGGACTGGAATTGCTTGGGCACATCCGCCAGAAATTTCCCAACACGCCGGTGATCATGATTTCGGGGATTGGCGATCATGAACACGCCCAGGGCTTGATCAAACTCGGTGCTTTCGATTTTCTCTTGAAGCCGTTTACGCTTGAGGTGGTTGAGAAAAGTGTGAAGCGCGCCGTTGACTATGGTCGGCATCTGAAGGAAGACTCTTCGAGGGCGTCGAAGATTGCGGGCCGCACCGAGAACGAAGATGGGTCTGACTGGAAGCTTCTTTAAGAAAAGACTGTTGCTTGATTCGTGTTGCGGTTCCTGGTGATTACGCAGCCACCCCTGAAAGAGTCGCGCGCTTGAGGGGCACGTCTCGTCTCTTGCAGATCTCCTGTGCCAACTCACTAATACGCTCCGCCCGGAAAGGCTTGGTGACCACCCAATCAACCCGCGCTTCTCTTTGTTCATCAGAGCCGACGGCTTCTCCCCAGCCTGTGATCACCGCGATCGGCACCGTTGCGTTGGTCTGACGGATCGCATGAGCAAGCTCCCAACCGCTCATGCCGGGCATTCCGACGTCAGTAAACACACCATCGAATCGTTTAGCTGCAAAAAGGTTGAGCGCCTCACGACCACCCGGCGCCAGGTAAACTCTGAAACCTTCGCTCTCCAGCAAATCGCGAAGTAGTTCGCGCACTGCTTCTTCGTCATCGACCACCAGTATCTGAGGTTGCGGTCCGTCGAACAAACGCATAGTGATCGGATTGGCAGTTTCCATCACCGACGTTCGAATCTCGGACTCGACTGCAACTGGCTCTTCGCTCACGGCAGCCTTCGGGAGACTGATCTTAAATTTTGTTCCAGCGCCCACTTCCGACTCGACTTCCACTGAACCCTCGTGGCGCCGAATGATTCCGAAACTAACCGCCAAGCCCAGCCCCATGCCTGCTTTGCCTTTGGTGGTGAAGAAGGGATCGAAAATACGCGACTTAACTTCGGGAGGCATACCGGTACCGGTGTCGCCAACTGAAATCACCACCGCATCGCCAACATTTTCAGCGGCTAGTGTCAGGTTGCCGCCATTGGGCATGGCGTCAACGGCGTTGAATACCATGTTGACCAATACCTCACGTAGTTCCGATTCATCGCCCATGACTTTAGCCTTTGAGCGAATCTGAAGGTCAAGAGTGATCTGAACGTTTGCCGCTTCAGCGCAATCCTTCCAGCGCGGTCTGGTGATTTCGCTCACGTCAAAGAGGATCGAATCAATCGCCACCGGCTCGAAATCGTGGTCTCGCCTCTGTCGCGCGAAGTCCTGGATTCTTTTTACAGTCTTAGCGCCGTCTTCGGCAGTCTTGATTATGATGTTCAGCCCGCGCTGTATTTTTTCCGGATCATCGGTGCGCAAGATCAACTGAGCCCGGCCGAGAATACCGGCCAGTGTGTTATTGAAATCGTGGGCCACGCCCGAAGCCAGCTCGCCGAGGGCCGAGAGTTTTTCCATCTGCGAAAACTGTTCACGGATGCGCTCTTGTTCCGCAATGTAGTGTGACAGTTCTTCCACGTGACGTTCGGCCTGGTCGGCCTGGTTCATTGAGGCTTCAATATTTTTCAGGTACGTACGATAGGTGAAGAAGACTATAGCGATGATCGGCAAAGTGATGATTAACGCATAGAAGCCAAACTCTACCATCAGCTTGCCAATCACAGCCGCAGCAGACGCCCCGGCGAAGTAGGTGATTGAGGTCCAAAGGTAGTGTTTCTTCCAGGTTTGCCAAATCGGATCGTTCGCTTTTAGCGCTCCCAGTACTGCCACGAAGCCGGAGTTTGCCGCGTATTGCACGAGGGCCATCAGACCGATGGCGGTGATGAACCTGGCTGAGAGCGGGCTAACATTGAGGGAAATCGGATCGCCGAAGAAGAAGCGCAAAGAATACGCAGTAACGCAGGCCGCGATTGCGGCGCTGGCCCAGTTGAAAAAGACTGTCGACCACTTGCGACAGTAGGAACTGCGGATTGAGGAGAGGAATGCCTCGGTAGCGGCCATCAGGATCGCGGCTTCGCAACCATAGAGCAACAGAGTGAGAAATATGAAGGTGTCAGAAACTGAGATCCACGAGCCAAACTGTGGGATCTTGATCGTCATTCGCGAACTGAGCAGGCCCGTGATGACGACGAGAACGCATAACTTAAGATCAACTATTTTTGGATCAAGATGATACGCGGCCAGAAAATAGATCAAGCCGCCGGCACAGATTACGCTCCAAAGATAGGACCGTACCAGCCTGTCATTTTTGCTTTGCGCTTCGCTTGGCATCGTAACTCTGGGCTTTCAGTTGAGTTTCCTCATACGGCAATAGCGAACGGATCCCAGACTAGTTGCTCGTCCTGCGTTTGGGAGGGACTGTTGGCGCCGAATTGAATTGGAAACACGTTGGCGAGTACTGCTCGCATCCTCACCTGACCGAGCAGCGTTTCCACGTAACAGCGAAACTGATGCAGCACTGGATCCAAATCTAGCCATGACGTTCCAGCGACATTGATTCGTTCGCAAAAACTTTCAAACTGGGGCCAGTCTGAATACATCAAGCACTCCAAACTTTCATTGCGAAACTTCTCGATGCCTGCCGTCAAGTTCATAAGTGAAGATTCATCGAGGGTGTTGCCGCAAACATCCAGGAGTTGGGAAAGCGCGGAGAGGTCTTCGCATAACTGTAGCGACTGCCGGTAACGCATGTCTGAGTTATTGAACAGTCGCGATCCTTCGAGCTCGGGCTCAAACATCATCGCCAGGGTAATGGTCGACTGTTGCAGGCAATTCGTCAGCAGGTCGTGGGCGCGATACAACTTACCTACCACTAGGTGACTGGTCTGGCTGTAGGTTGCCCCTCGTTGTTCAGACTCGAACACACGTTGCAAATCATGGTTTACGGCAAAAGTAATTCCGTCGAGAGTGTCGACCAAGTCTTCGTTCATTGCATCGCAGTTCAATCCGTCTTCGCTGATGTAGTCTACGAGCAGACGCGCTTCATCGTGGATGATTTGGAAAAGGGCAAGAGTTTCTTCTGCTGCATCGACCTGCCGTAAATGACTTTCAATTAGGTCCAGGCATTCCAGCAAGCGAAGCAGATCCTTGAACACCTTATTGACGATCTCCCGAACCTTCGGAGACTCGATTTCACGGACTACTCGATCTATTTGGATGCGGCAACTGGTGTGGTCAATTATCCGCGCACGCGCGAGCGACTGCTGGTCGGGATGCGCAGCGGGAAACGATGTCGCCGGCGTGAGTTGGTTTGAGATCAAGGTTGGTAAGATCATTTCCGCACGTGACCTCTTTGGGGGAGCATGCATGGAGGGTTGTATTCTCTTGAATGTGACTACTTTGGCTCTCCGACCTTGATGTAGTCACCCGGTTGGAAAGATTTCCGGGCACAACCCAATTGGCAACGACTGTGCCACCACCTTCTGCTCTCAGCGAGACGCGAATTAGGCTTAATTGATTGGCATTTGAGAAGGTGCTATCGGTCGAGTGATCTGTCCCGGCAGGTCAGCCTGATGGAACGGCAGTTCAATCTGATGGGATGGGCACGCAAGGCTAAACTGCGAATTGAGGGGGCACTGGACGGCCAAGCGATTTTGCGCGCGACTTTCGCCTAGAAGGGAGTAAATCAGCAGACCCCACTAAACACCGTACAATAACCTATTGCGGCTGTCCAGAGATATTCCAGGCCCAGGCGCGTCCCAGCTCGCTTCACGCGTAGTCAGCCTACGAAGATGGTGTCGTAGATGCTCCGCAGTTTGTAGCCGGATCGCTTGTAGAAGAGTTGAGCGGCAATGTTCCTCTCATGGACGAAGAGGCAGAGAGACTCGCTACGCGACAAGAGAGTGTGCGCCAGGTGGGACATGCAGCGCGGGCCATAACCTTTGCCCCGTTCGTCTGGATTTACCCATATGCCCTCAAGGTAGGTTACCTCGGTCGTATCGGAAATTATCTCGGCCTTGAAGAGCAGCTTGCCATCTGCGACTAGCACCCAAGTGCGACCCTGTTCAATACGACGCGCACAACGTTGGCGGAAGCCATCCGGGTCCTTTTCCATCGGATTGACGCCGCTTTCCTCAAAGGCCATCTGCGCTTGTGGGACCATCACCAGTTCCAAATCGTCAGCTGTGGCCTGTCGCAGCTCGGTTGTTTGTTCGTGAACTGCGATGGGCCATCGGAGTTCAAAAAGTAGTTCGCGGCGGGCAAGACGCACGTCGTGACCGCCCTCAGCATAGTAGTTCGAGAATTCGTCTATGCGTTCCATCTCACCCATGATCATATGAGTGCTGCTGCACTTCTGTGTGATTTCGGCGAAGGCTTGAAGAGCCCGGTCGGTTGTGGTCTCCATCAGGGTAGCGTGACCGATAAGCGCGACGCCTTCAATCTGTCCCTTGCGGTTACGGCAGGCGTAGAAGGTACCGCGGTTGAGTGGGTTGACCAGGCCGTTGTCGAGAATGAAACCGACCATGGTAACCGTGTGCAGCGGCCGTCCCGATAGGAACTCGAGCGCTTCCGCTTCATCTTCGCTGCTCAATTTAGCGACTAATATATCCAGCGCCCGGATTGAGCTGCGGGGAGCTTCGGCCCTGAAAGCCTGTCGTTGTGATTGGAGAGACATGGTGTTTTCCTATTCTTCTCTGGGAATCTTCAGGTTGCGGCTGACTCAGCGCATGCAAGCAGTGTTATCCCCATTGACCATAGCGTTGAGCGCATCCGCCGTGTAATCACCAACGAGTACGCCGTCGCCGACGAGCACGCCATCGCTTACCAGAACGCCGTCGCCCACCAGGACACCATCCGAAAGCAAGACGCCGTCGCTCAACAGCACGCCAGCGCTGCAGAAGACCGTGCCGTCACCTAACATCACGCCGGCGCTGGTCATAATGGTGTCGCCCAGCAGAACGCCTCTGGAGGTCATTGTGGAATCACCTATCAGAACACCACTGCTGAGGAAAACGCCGTCGCTGAGCAGCACGCCCAAGCCGTAGATCTTCTGGTATTTGGTAATCAACTCCGTGCCGGTGGCATAAGTTTGACCGATATTGATTCCCTGCGCCCAGGGGAAAGTGTAAGAGGAAATGGTTGTTTGCGGCGTCGGCAATGTGGTGCTGTTCAAAAGGTTGGCGCCGAACGGCGTTGAAGCTGAAACATCCGTGCGAATGGCTTTGGCAAGATCAGTAGCGCCGCGCGCGTTGACCTGGCCGGCTCCCTGCTCGAACATGTTGTAGCCGGGTAACTGTTGCGCCGAGTACATCAGCACCATCTTCACGAGGTTGGGCGTCAGGCTTGGATTCGCCTGCAGGATCAAAGCCGCAGTCCCGGCCACGACCGGCGCGGCGACTGATGTGCCGCTCATGTACATCATTTTTGCAGTCGCAGTGCTATATGAATTGACCTGCGGGTAATTCGTGAAGATGTAATTGTTGGCCGCCTGCGCGCCGACTATCTTGTTGCCGGGCGCAACCAGATCGGGCTTGATGATATTGTCATAGTGCTTCTGGCCGAGAATGTCCGTCGAATAGCTGCGTGTTGGCCCGCGCGAGCTGTAAGTGGTGACGCCATCGTCAACCCGCGAATCTGTCCCGTAGGTATTGGAAGAGCCGACCGTAATGGCCGAGGGCTCGTTGCCGGGCGAGTGGATCGCGCCGTAGAGCTTGCGCCCGCTGCTGTCTTTGCCGTTATTACCGGCAGCTACCACGACTACGATGCCTGCGTCCACCATGCGCCGCACGGCTCTGCACGCCGGATCGTTCTTGTATGAATCAATGGCAGCCATGCCGAGACTCATGTTGGCGACCCGGATTTTGTAGGTCGTGCGATTAGCCATCAGCCAATCAACCGCTTGGAGCAGGCCAGAGAGCGTGCCCTTGCCCTGTGAATTGAGGACGCGAAGGCTGACCGCCGTAGCATTGTAAGCAACGCCTTGATAGGTGGTGAATGTCCCGCCGACGGTCGTGGACACTGCGGCGCTGCCTATCGCCATCGAAGCGACGTGCGTGCCATGACCGTACTTATCGGTCGTAATCCCCTCGCCGGTAAAGTCCACACTCTTGACGATGCGTGCTGTCTTGTTTGAACTGAAAGCGATGTTCGCGCTTTCGATGCCGGAATCGAAGATCGCGATTCCGATGCCCGTTCCGTCAAGGCCGGCTCTGCCGGAGATTGTCACACTGGTCGAGGCCCCAGTCGTCGTCGCAAGATGGCCGCTGGATTCAATGCCGCGATCCGGCGAGATGTATTCGACATCGTCTCGCGCAGCCAGCATCTCGACGGCATTAACGGGGAGTTCGATGACGCGCATTCCCAGATTATCAAATCGCTGCTTGACCCGACCGCCGTGAAGCACAACTGCATCATCTTGCTCGTTCCGCCATTCTCCTTTGGGTTGGACGATGACGCTCACGCGCTCATTGCCGCGAGCATCGCGCGCATGTTCACGCAAATCCGCTGACACCTTCTCGTCTTTCGTCTTGTCGGAGCGCGAGCGCGCTGCAACGCTCTTGACGCTGAATGTTCCCGCAATCATGGAAACAAACAGCGACAGCGTGATGAACCATGTCAGCCAGGGTAATCGTTGCGATTTTCTCATTCTAGTTTCCTCGGCGCGTTCCCGAATTAGTGTCAGGACAAACTGCAAGGGCTTATCCCGCGCAGAACCTTTTATCAAGCCCTGTGCCACTTCGGAGTTTTCCTGCCGAGTCCCATTTTTCTCAGCATTCATGCCGCAAATCGCAATTTTCAGACGAGAGTGTCGAAGAGAGTTAACTGGTCAATCTGAGGTCGCCGGTCGGTCTACCTGCTAGAGATCAATCAGCCGTGCTCATCATCTGATTTGCGCGGTATTCAAACTGAGAATAAAAAGTAAGCCCCGATGTTAAGCATCGGGGCTTACGATCTACGCATGTTTATGAATGTCGCCCCTAGCCGGGGCGGAGGGCCCTGGCTCGCGGCCGGGGCTATCCGTTACAAACCATTTCAAACCGGGTGAACACTGCTGTCACCTCCCCGTTCGCATTGATGGTGATGTGCATGGTGGCGCGGATCGTCAAGTTATCAGTCGGCCCCCGGCTTATCAGCCGCACGTCGTCAATCACCGTAAACTCGGTTTGCGCGCCGTTGCTGTTGAAGCTGTGGTGATTGCTGCTGACGGCGCGATAGGTGATCGTCCCCGACGTGCCCGACACATCCTGATAGTTGGTGTGGATCTCGATATGTGTGCCGCCGCTGGCATCCATCGTGTAATGCGTAACCATGTGCATCGTCCCGCTGACGACTACGGGCTGGCTGTTGCAGTCTGTCAGTGACGCGGTGAAAGGCATCTCTGTGTTGGTTGTGGTCGAAGTCGCTTGCGCCATAATCGACCCGGAGCAGATGCCGATGAGCATAAACGCAATTGAAACCGCTACTAGAAATGGGAGCGGCCGGTTGATTCTGTGAATGTTTCTGGACATTTGTCTTTTTCTCCTCATAGTGATTGTTAAGAGCCTTGTCAGACTGCATAGGAGGGGGCCCAAAAAGCATTTGGCCCAATGCAGTCCGGCGGATAAGTTTGAACTCGTCAGTCCAAACTTCTATTACATAAAACAGCCGGAGGAGGAATCCGTGTCGGTAGGATAAGAATTGCGAGATTTCTACCTTAATGGGTCATCTTCAATTGAATAAATAAAGATAACCAATCTTATCTGTGAGGCATAAGAAAGTTGGTACTTTCCGTTGAATGTCTAAGTCGGCGGTGAATTTATCAGAGAAAATGGCATCCGTCTATGCGCTAACACACATAGCCCAAAAGATTGGATCCCGACAGGCGAGCAGACGCGGTAGTAGCCAGACTCCACGACTCAATTGGGGACCAGCCGAGTGTCCGCGATCTTTCACTGATGGCAGATGCGAAAGGACCTGCACCGATAATCCCTCAATGCAGGTCTTTGATTTTGGGTGGTCCAAAGAAGCGGTGAATTCCCAGGCTCTCTCGTGAAGATTAGTTACACCCCTGGGCCCTCACAGGCTCGAACCTCGAGGCTGAAGAAATATCGTGTCGTAGATGCTGCGGGGCTTGTAGCCGGCTCGCTGGTAGAAGTGGTGAGCGGCTGTAAGATTTGCAGCGTTGTAAGGGACCGTCTGACATTGACCGTTTCCAGTCTGATTGGTGACGGCTAGAGTGAATCTGATAGCATTCGCAGGTGGCAACAGGTCAAGTGATACTACCTGAAGAAATCGAGATCTATCGAGACCGTTTGTGGTGTCGCGAACCGGAGTTGCGTCTGGAGAACGAGTTAGCCGCTGAAAGATTCATTGACGCTGTAGGGTTCTGTTCAGCAATGACAGATTGCCGTCGTCCCGGACCGTCTTTATATATAGCGGTCTGCGGGCGACGAGATGCACACATGCCGCGAAACGTTCAGAAGGATCCGGAAAGCAAGCTGACCTGGACGATAAAAGATGAAGTGGTGCGTCGCGGACGTGTGTACTACGGCAAGCTTCGTGGCAATCGCGCGATCTTCCTTACCCGAAGACTCGTTCCATATTTCAACGCCGTAGCTGGGCTTAGTCGCAAACAGGAGCCGACTGTTTTATCGCAGCCTGCGCAGAACATTCTCAAGGTCTTGCGAAAGGAGTGGGAAATGGCGACCGGAGATCTTCGCAGCGCCAGTGGCGTAAAGGACCGCAGTGCGTTTACGAAAGCAATCGACGAATTGCAGCGCGTCTTCAAAGTCATCCCATCGGAGATTGTCTACGCGCCAAAATTTACCTATATCTGGTCGCTGGCGGAAAGCAGATTTAACGATGAATTAGAAGAGACGATAAGCAGGGAAGAGGCGTTGAAAGAAATTGCGCGTGCCTATCTGCTCGGAGCGGGAATGACGTGGCGCGGTGAGCTGGCGCGCGTCACGGGACTTTCAAACCCGGACGCCGGGCTCGGCAACTGGGCGCTCGTTGACGAAGGTTTTTCTCAGCGGGTTGCTCCAGGCATCTATCGCTTGCAGGAATTGCCTTAGGCGTCGGGCGGGTGGCGAGGTTTATCAGGCAGGGGTAGAAGATCGAGTTCGCGTCGCGCCGATTCCTCCATGCTCGCCATCTCCAAGGCCAGGGGAAAATGCTCCTGCGAAGCAGCCAAACGTCGCAACATGAAATCAGTTTCAGTCTGGCTCAGACTGCGATTTGCAGCAGCCTCGATTTCTTGTAGGCGGGCCTTAGTTTCCGACAAGCGAACCGTCGCCTCTTTACGAAGCTCTTCCGAACGCTCGCGATCGGACATTAGGTCATCAAGAAGTTTTGTTGTATCAACTCCTCTAATGTTGCGAGTGCGATTGATCTGTCTTTCGACCCTAAGCTTTTCTCTTCTTGCTCGCTGAATGATCCGGGTTGCCGTTAGGCGCGTAGCGAGTGTTTCGCAGTAGGCATCTGCGAGAAGCGGGTTCTTCTCTTTCAGTTCTTTCCAGGTCTTTCGTTCCTCGGAAGAAAGCTCCGAGGCGAACCAGGAAACTTCCGCTGCAGTTATCCCGTCGGCCGCTAAACGGTCGCGCAGTCGGCTCTGCCACCGGCGACGATAGAACAAAAGCAGAAATACCAGCAACAGCCCGACAACTAATCCCACGCCCAGCGAAACAAAGGAAAGCAGGAGATAGACCGCGGTGTTCTCCGTAGTCACGGCTGCCAGAGACAACACCAGAAACAGGATAGGAACAGGAAGCGTGACCAGAAAAAAAGAGAGCCACGGGGCCCAGTTTAATAACTGGGTCATCCGCTCATCGCGTGGTTCTAGTCTTCCCGGATTTTGCTGAATCATGCTGTTCATGGCGATCTGGCCATCCTGGTCGTAGTGATGTTAACTGTTACGCTTTCGGTTCACCAAGCCTATCGCTCGGCAGCGTCATCTCGAAAATATCCTGGCCATGGCAGTGTCAACGTCATCAAGACGAAACCAAGCAAGCGGCCGATGAGCGATTGAGTGCAGATGCTTGTATAATGCGGTTTCGTTGTTCAATGTGAATGGGGGCAAGTATGAAGCGAGTCCAAACAGAGAGAGCAGTTGTTTGCATGTTGGCGGTGTTCTTTTGCTTGATTGTTGCGGGAAGGCTCGAAGTTTACGGGCAATCGCGGGGTGAGGGCAATACGCTCAGCTCTTCGGAAAACCCCGCTAGACCGGTGATTATTCCGCTGACCATTCGCGTAAAAGGAGAGGCTGTACGGAGCGAGTTGGAATTGCAAACAGTAGACTTCACGGTCAATGAAGACGGTGACCCACAAACTATCCTCTCCATCCGAGCGCTGGGTACGAACTCGCCAATCAATCTGATGGTGCTCATCCAGGACGACGTAAACTCATCTATTGGGTTGGAAACAAAATCACTGGCCCAATTCATAAGTCGACTTCCGCGAGGCTCTCGAATTTCAATCGGATATTTGCGCGTCGGTAGTCTGCAAGTGCGGCAGAAGTTTACGAGTGATCTGGAAAAGGCCTCAAAGTCTCTTCGTGGCCCAATGGGTGTGGCTGGCGTTGCTCCGTACAATCCTTATGTTGAAGTGATCGAGGCGGCCAAGCGGTTTGATTCGCAACCGGCGGGACGCCGCGCAATCCTGCTGGTGTCTGACGGCCTGGATGTTTCCCACGGTATCGATTCCAGCAATCCGGGTCAGAGTTTGGATCTGCAACGCGCGATCACAGAGACGCAGCGAAGAAGCATTGCGGTCTACTCGTTCTATGCGCCCACTGCGCTAACCGAAGCAAATAGCAACTTGATCAGTAACGGGCAGGGTTCGTTGCAAAGGTTATCCGATGAAACGGGAGGCCAGGCGTTTTTCCAGGGTTTGGGTTTGCCCACCAGTTTCGATCCATTCATAAAACAGGTGAACGCCGCGTTGGAACGACAGATCGCGTTGACTTATTTGTCCACTCACCTTAAGAAGGGATTTCACCGGGTCAAGATCGTCACACCAACCCCGGGTGTGGAAGTTCACTATCCTGCCGGTTACAGTCGCTGAAAATCTGTGGGTTTGGGATGTAAGAAGTTACTGAACGGTGGTCGGCAACAGGGAACCGCGACGATCGGTAGCGGTGGCCCAACCATCGGCGAGACTGCCAATCATTCCGTGAAAATGAATCTCAGAACCTGACAACACGACGACGACATCCCCGGCATGATATTGGGGATCATTCAATTGAAACCGCACCACAGTTGCCTGGCCGTTCGCTTCCTCGATAGTTTCGTAGGCGAACTCATTGGCATCGACACAATAGGTTTGAGAATTGTTTGCGGTTCTTTGCTCGTCTGGCACGGGATCTCCTTAAGCTTCAATTGATTTCACCAGGCATTATTTCCTAAAGCGGTGTATTGCGCAAAGGGAAAAAATGTCCCCCAGTTCAAGGCACAGGAGACGCAATCATGAATCTCGGTTATTTCATCGATCGGTTCTCGAAGAACTGCGGCGTGTTTGAAGGCCTTGTGCGAGGCACGAGTTTTGAGCAGGCGCGATGGAAGCCGACGCCTGAGAAGTGGTCGATGTTGGAAGTGGTAAATCATCTTTACGACGAAGAAAGGGAAGACTTTCGGCCGCGAATCGAGTTAGTGCTAGCGACACCTGCGCAGCCGTGGCCACCTATCGACCCGCGCGGCTGGGTAAGCTCCCGCCATTACAATGAAAGGGATCTCGATGTGTCGCTCAACAAATTTCTGGCCGAACGCGAAAAGTCGCTCGCGTGGTTAAGCACGTTATCGCAGCCCGAATGGCAAAACACGAACGAAGGTCCCAACGGAAAACTGGCCGCTGGCGATCTGGTGGCCTCGTGGTTGGCTCACGATTTCCTCCATATTAGACAGCTAGCGCGGCTTCATTGGCAGTATGTAGGAGCGATAGCAGAACCTTATCAGACCACATACGCCGGATCCTGGAAAGAGTCTTGAGGGCAGCCCTTCGCCGAAAAACCAGCGCGACTAGTTTCCCAACCATATCAGTTGCGTTTCAGTGTGAGTTTGCGTTTGTTAGAATCGAAACTCTTGCACAATCTTCAGCGGAGGACAGCGAAATGATCTCAGGCTTTAGACAGTTGGTCATCGGCACGGGAGTTCTTCTTGTTTCCAGTGTTCTCTTGTTCTCCGGTTGTAGTGGGATTCACCATTTGCATTCGGAACTTCAAATGGATCATGACCACACCTCACTGGCAAACATGTCGAATAGCGATCCGGAAGTTCAGGAGTGGGCGAAACAGCGACTTGCAAGATCGCCTCGGCATCAGGAGTGGGTTAAGATCAAATACAAACCTGCCGGAGCCAGTGCGGAACGAGAAGTCAGCGCTTTCGTGGTCTACCCCGAAGTGAAAACTAAGACGACTGCGGTGCTGGTTATTCATGAAATCTTTGGCATGAGTGACTGGGTGCAGAGCCTAACTGACGAGCTAGCTGAAGCCGGTTACATTGCAATCGCGCCGGACTTGTTGTCGGGTATGGGTCCAAATCACGGCGGTACGAGCGATGTCGCAAGCTCCGGGGCGAACGCGATCGGCACCGCGATACGTGATCTGCCTCCGGATCAAATCACGGCTGATTTGGATGCGGTTGCTGCCTACGTCACAAAGCTGCCCGCAGCGAATGGCAAGCTTGTGGCGGCAGGGTTCTGTTGGGGCGGCAGTCAGGCCTTTCGTTACGCCACCAACAATTCCGCGCTAAAAGCTGCATTTGTCTTTTATGGCACTGCGCCGCTTACCGGCCAGCCTCCAGCTTTACCAGTTGACAAGGCAGCGCTGGAGAAGGTTGTCGCACCCGTTTATGGCTTCTACGCTGGTGAGGATGCTCGCATCGGCGCAACGGTGTCCGCGACCGTCCAAGCTATGAACGACTTGAAGAAAAAGTATGAACCGCTAACCTACGGAGGAGCTGGCCACGGATTTATGCGGGCGGGCGATGCGCCTGATCCGTTAGCTTCGGTTGCGAAAGGCAACGCCGAAGCTGACAAGGCTGCAAGTGACAAATACGGAAAAGAGCTAGTCGCTTACAAGGCAAACAAGAGGGCCCGTGATGAAGCGTGGGCTAGATGGAAGGCGATACTCGCAAAGATCTAACATCGGTGCTTGAGCAGGCGAGCCGCGCCCCGTCGTTTAGGAAGTCGCTGCTAAAAATCTGGAGACGCTTGCGATCGTCTCCTCCGGTTTCTCTTCATGAGGAACGTGGCCGCACTGCTCGATGACCTCAAGCGTTGAGTTGGGAATCAACTGATGCAGACGCTCGCCTGTCTTGAGAGGGATTACCCTATCCTCTCGTCCCCACAAGATTAAGGTTGGGATCTCTATTGTGCGTGCCGCGGCGATCAGTTCGTCGACATTCGGCGGAATGCAACGCCGAGCCGTTTCCAATAGCGCGTGTCGTGCTCCTCGGCTCGCGAGCGATACCGCATAGGCTTCAACCTGATCTCGCGTAATCTTCTCTTGATTGTAGTAGCACATCCTCAAAGTCATCTTCACGACGAGCTTGGCTGGTGATAAGAAAACAATCGGTGTACCAAGAATTGATCGGATTAACTTCAGATGTGGTGGCAGATCGGTTTGATCTCCAGCGCTGTCAATCAAGATTAGCTTCAAGAGTCTGTTAGGGCTCTCCTGTCGCAATCGAATTGCAAGCAGCATAGCGATCGCGCCGCCAAGAGAGTTTCCTACTAACGTTAAGTTTCGTAGGTTCTCCTCAAGAATGACGTTGTAAATGTCGTCAACCTTGTCTTGTAGCGCGTAACGCGTATCGCGCGGCTTCGGCGACTTGCCGCAGCCTCTAAAATCAACCAGAATGAGTTTATTGTTTTGCGAGAATGGGCCGATGAAGTGTCGCCAGGTGTAAATGTTGGCGCCTAAACCATGGAGACAAAGGATCGGATCTCCCGCACCATAGACCTCTTTGTACAAATCAACTGAACCAGAGGCCTCGCTGGAAGTCATGGCTTCAATCCGAGTGGAGGAGCTGGGGCGGCATGTGGGACTCGAACCCACGGCCTCCTGAACCACAATCAGGCGTTCTAACCAACTGAACTAATGCCGCCATATTCCTGACTTTTCAAAAACGAAAAAAATGCCCCCGGCAGGACTCGAACCTGCGGCCCTCTGCTTAGCATCCAGCATCAGGCTTTCCCTGACCGCCCATTTTGTGTGGGTTTGCTGGCTGGACTATATCTTGGACATCACAGTCCCGGCCCGTATAGTCTCTGAGGATCCCCTCGCAGCGTTTTCGATACGAAGGTTTCCTGCGGATTACCCAATCCTCTCGGATTTTTACTCGCGTTCGAGTACCGGAGGCTCTAAGGGCGTCCCCGCATATGGGGCCGTCCACTTAATGAGTTCTGCAAGACCATTCCTCACTAAGGCTCCAACAAGGCAGATGCTCTATCCGCTGAGCTACAGGGGCACATGCCTGGAGGGGGGATGTTAGCATGTAGACGAGTCCAGAGGTCAACTTGCGATCGATTACGAACAAAAAAGAAAGAGATCGCCAGTGGGGCGATCTCTTTTGGGTAATTGAACTGGTGATTTACGCTGCTTGAGTTTGTTCCTGCGTTTCAGCAAAAACTCGACGGCCGTTAAGTGCGTCGTCGATGATCTCCCTAACAGCGGAAGTATCAGGGTTAACGTCCATGCGATCACAGGCACGCAGATGCCGCAGAATGCCTTGGGTCGCTATCTCCTGGGGTAGTCCACCCAGTTTTGAATAACGCCTCGCCTGAATGTGATCAATCCTTAGAATTCGTTCGTCAAGTGGTAAATGTCTATCAAAAGTCACGGTACGTTTTATCCTCCAAAACCGCATTAAGTGCGGCCATTTTTAGTGCGTAATCTTAGATGCCTCAGTTGTCCCTGAGGATGCAGATCCCTTACATTTCGGAACGATTTCCTGTCCCTGAAAAATGCGCAGTCTCTGGTAGCCGTCATTTAGGGGGTTAGTAAAACAGAAGATTATAGCGGATGATTTCGCAAAATGCTAGGACTTTTTCTAAGACGTTGACTTGAAGGGGATTGGCACGCAAACTCGCGAGTCGGTTTGCGGAACTACGAGCCAACTTGTGAACTTCAAAGCTTCTTGAGCAAAAACGTAAGCGCCGCCCAAAGTCCACTCGAAGGCGAACATATAGACGGCGCTTGGGGCTTCACTGGAAGACCTTTTTGAGATTATTTCTTAGGTAAAACCGAATCTTTCATGCCTTTGCCAACACGGAACTTTAATGTCGTTTTGGCGGGGATTTGTATGGTTTCGCCGGTCGCAGGGTTCCTACCCTCGCGAGCTTTCCTGTCGGACTTGACGAGCTTGCCGAAGCCCGGAAGCACGAATTCTCCGTTAGTCTTAACTTCGCTTGAGGCGAGGTTATAGAGCTCGTCGAAAAATTCCTTAACTTGCCCGCGCTTCATTCCCGTCTTTTCCGCAAAGTGATTAAAGACTTCCGACTGAGTCATGCGCTTTCTTCCTGTCGCCGCTTTGGTCGCCATAATCTGGTGTAACACCTCCGATGAGACTTAATTAAAAAGCTTTTCATGCACTCCTATATCACACTCAGAGAGCAAAGTCTCGAAAAAATGTCAATTTCTGGCGGTTTTTGGGCAGAAAGTAAGGTCTTACCCTGTGGAAAACGATTATGAGAGCTGGTGGCGGTCAATTTGAGGGCTAGTCAGCTCTTCTCCCGGCAACTAATGGTCGGGGCGAGAGGATTCGAACCTCCGACCTCTCGGTCCCAAACCGAGCGCACTACCAGGCTGTGCTACGCCCCGAACTGCAAGTCCCCAATTGGGTAGGTTGCATTTTAGGGACGTATACATCGGCGGTCAAGTTTGGGCTAGATTATGATCGAGAAAGGAATGTACAACCGCTAGCGCCCGAGCACGATGACTAATCCTGGCTTTCACTGCGGCGGGTAACTCGCCAAAGGTTTCACGGAAGCCTCGGGGAACAAAAACGGGGTCGAAGCCGAAGCCGTTAGTCCCTCTTTCTTCAAACGAAATCTCGCCGTCGCATTTTGCCTCAGCGACTTTCAATAATTGAGGCTCTGCGTTGTCAAGCTGCTCCCGTTTCGATTGCCAGCCGGCGAGGACCATGCAGCAAACGAAACGGGCGCGGCGGTCTGGGCTTTTCGCTAGAGCCACGGTCGTCAAGAGCTTTCGAACCCGATCACGATCAGAAGCGTTTTCACCAGCGAAACGAGCCGACAACACGCCAGGCATTCCGCCTAGCGAATCAACTTCCAGTCCGGAATCATCGGCGAGAGCGCAAACGCCGGTTTGCTTCGCGTATCCGACTGCCTTCAAGAGAGCATTCTCGCGATAGGTTTCGCCGATTTCAGCGACTGAGGAGACATGTGGAAACTCTCCAAGATCACGTAGCTGGATGGGCAACGAGTAGAGCGCTTCCCGAACCTCGCGGACCTTTCCCGGATTGTGAGTGGCAATCACTATTTCAACGCCTGGCGTAAGAATCATGGTTGATGAGGTAAGCCCTACCTCGCTTGGCTTGCGCTGTTGGTCGGCCCTGTTCGTTGGGGAAACAGCAAGGGCAGGAGCGTACTGAATTGACCTAATGGCGACCTTGTTATTCTTTCAATACCCTGGTCGCCAAGAATGGTTTCTGTCGTTGAGTAGGGTAGCGTTGCAAGGGCCAATTCGAATTGCGCGGAGTTGCTGGCTGACTGACTTTTGCCTCCGATTATCGACAAGATGAAACTGCGGACGCGATCGCTATCATTCGTATAAGTGATGATGGGGGCTGCCGCGGGTTGAGAGGAAAGGGAAGTCATTCTTCTCCAGCTGGCATCGTTGATCATGCCAGTAGTGGCCCTGGCTTCGTTATAACTTCGAACCTCCAACGGTGAGCCAATGACAACGAAGTCCGCGCTTAAAGTAGCCGCAAAGTTGCCCGCGCTATCTGCAAAACTTTCCATCGCCCCCGCGTCCAATGGTTGTGCTTTGACAGACATTGTCCTGCTAAGAAGTTGATGCAGCGCGGCTCGGTCTCGCACCCCGGCTACAAGCAGCGAGCGGTCGGCGTTCTCATCGAGACGGAGTGTTAGTAACTCGCCATTCACAGCCGCGAGAAACGGCTCGGGCTCGTCGATTCCGTAAGAGAGCAGAGCTGCCTTCAGCAAAGAAGAAAATACAATTGCCGATAGCGCATCCGTTTGCGACGCCACCGCTGTCTTCAGGCTCACCCAAGTCGCAGCGGAATTGGTAAATCTGTAGGACGTTACGGAATAGACACCCTCAGGCACTACAGGCTGGATAGCAGGATTATTGTTGGTGGCGCCAAAGGTTGGCTTTAGATGAGCGACAATTGAAGGCTGAAGTGAGATCAAGTAGCGATCTTCTATTTCTGTTGAGTAGGTGTTGGAAGCCCAACCCAAACTACCAAACAGTTTAACCGCGACATTGGTGATGAGACGTTGAAATTCTGAATCTCCTGGTGCGCGCCCCAGCAGAACCGGTAGACCCACCGCGAGCAGTCTGGCACTGTTCTTTGCTGGCACATAACCGAAAGTCAATCCGCGTCCTTGATCGAGACGGCGCCGCATTCCTTGCAGTTCGGCGTCGTCCTTCAAGCTCGGCTGGCGCCCCTGAGATACAGCCAGGCAATCCTGGACGACATGTTCACTGGTCCCTATAAGCGCGAGGCTCCCCACAACAACGCCGACAATCTGGCGGGAGCCATCTTGCGAAAGCCATTCACTGTACTCGATCCCGTCGACCGTGACTCGACGTAAGGTTGGATTCTCATAGGTCTTCGCTGCCAGTGTCTTGAGCGCTTCTTCAAACGGAGCTTTGATTCGGCTTTCCGAGGTGTGGGTTTCAATAAGGAGAGCACCTTCGGGTTTGATGCTGAGGGTTTCCCCTTCCTCTGCGGTGCGCAGGTCGGTTATTACCACGGCGACCTGAGCTCGGGCCAGAATGACTGATTTGATCGGACCGATGCCAGTCCAACCGATGAATCTTAGCAACCCGGTTGATCGAGGTGCGCTAGGCCGAGACTCGACCATGCCCATAAGTGTCGTCCAGGCTTGCGTGCCAGCTATGGCGTCAACGACGTCGGTAGGGTGGTTCGCCTCCAAATAGACGAGTGAATCAGCTGGCGCATACGCCGCCATATCCACTTGTCTTGGCTTTACCCACCACAGCCAAGCGCCAATTAGTATTAGCAAGAGTATGACGAACAGCAGTATCAAACGGGATCGTCTCATCCGTGGCATCCTACCCGCAGGATCCCGCGACGCGCAAGGAACGCAGGATCGCCGGAATCTGGAATCACGCGCAACGATTCCCAGGAAATTGCCCTACCGACCTTGAGAAGCAGCGCAGCCGGACTTCCCCGTAGCCCCCGCAGCAAGGTTAAACGCCGCAAAATAGCTGTTGACAATGTTTTTCCTGTACGGTAGTCTTCTTGGCGACGGCAGTGAGGATGCTGCCTCCTAAGGGTCTTGCTTCTGTTCCTCGTGCCGTTATCACCCGCCTTCGGTTTTGTCGAAGGCCCAATCCACTCAGAGAAAATCGCTTTGGATCTATTGTTGGAAAGTCGCGCGCCCGCGTGCGCTCATCCGCAACTCCCGCCTGTAATTCTGAGGGTTACCTTAAGGACCGCACTCTTGAATAACCACACAACAGTCACGCAGATCTATCGGACGAGCAAAAGCCGAGCATCGAGAGCGATGAAGGCGCGAGCTCGTTTGCGTCAGCAACACAAACTTCGTTCTCTCTTCGTCGCGAGGAATAAATAAAGATCATGTTCAATAAAAGCAACGCCAAGAAGAATCTGGTTGGCCTAGATATTGGTTCGAGTTCCATAAAGGCGGTCGAGCTGCAACGGAAGGGCAACAGCTTCCACTTGATCAACCTGGGATTCGAGAACCTCTCGCCTGACACGGTAGTGGATGGTCAGATCATGGAGCTCAATAACGTTTCGAATGTTATTACGAGCATCTTTAGCGAGCACCAGATTAAGACCTCAAGGATCGCGGCCGGCGTCAGCGGCCATTCCGTGATCGTGAAGAACATTGTTCTGCCGCAGATGAGCGCGGACGAACTGCGCGAGTCGTTCAGTTGGCACGCCGAGGAGCATATTCCCTTCGATATCTCGGATGTGAATCTTGACTATCAAGTCACGAGCAGTTCGGCGGACGCATTGAACGTCCTGATGGCTGCCTGCAAGAGCGACAAGATTGCGAACGTGAAGCAGGCGATTCAACTGGCCGGCAAACAACCGGTGGTGATTGATGTCGATACCTTCGCTTTGCAGAATTGCTATGAAGTCAACTATCAGCCGAAGGCCGGAGAAGTTGTTGCCTTGCTGAACATCGGCGCCTCAACGATGAACATCAACATAATGAATGGCGCGCGTTCGGTGTTTGCGCGCGATGCTTCGGTTGGTGGCAGTCAGTATACAAGTCTCCTGCAAAAGGAATTGGGTCTGACGTTTGAACAGGCAGAAGCGGTGAAGCGTGGCTATCCCTTACCGGAAGGCGTCGAAGCGCGTCCAATCCAACCGATTATCGAAACGGTGTCAGACATACTCGCGCTCGAAATCCGCAAGACGATGGATTTCTATCGCGCGACTGCGGAAGAGAATGAAGAGTCTATCCAGAAGATTCTTATCGCGGGCGGTAGTTCGAAGCTTCCCGGCTTGCCTGAGTATCTAGCCAAGCGTTTTGAAATACCCGTCGAACTGTTTGATCCGTTTCGGGAAATACAGGTAGACGACCGAAAGTTTGATCCTGATTACATGAAAGAGATCGTTCCTGATATGGCAATTGCCGTCGGTCTCGCCTTGAGAGGAGTGGAAGCGGCATGATCAAAATCAATTTACTTGAATCAGTTACGGACCGGCCCACTGGCGCTGCGATGGTTGAAGCCAGAGTGGCCACCCCGCTGGTGCAGACCCTGCTCCTGGGGTTGACGGTCTTTGCGCTAATGGTCGTAGGCATTGGTTACGACTACGTCAGTTCAAATCGCGATCACCGTGTGGCGCAAGCTGAACTTGAAAAACAGCGACAAATTAATCAGCAGATGCTTGCCGTGAACCGCGAGCAGGCCGAACTGGCGAAGAAGGCGCAGGACATTCAGGGCCGCATTGATGCAATCAAGCGATTGCGCGAGTCGCAGCAAGGACCAAGCGCGGTGCTTCGCGACATCAAGGCTCGGTTCGACGCCATTCCTGGTCTGTATCTGAAGAGCCTGGAACAGAAGGACGGCGAGCTCACAATCAAGGGCATCTCGGCGAACGAGGCTTCAGTGACCCGCTTTGGTCAGAGTCTGGAGTTCTCCTCGGGACTGTTTACGAACCTGAATATCGAGACGCAACGCGAACTAGCCGTGAGCGGACCTAGTGATAAGAGCCTGCCAGCTGATTCCACCCTGATGATCCAGCAGCCTGAGGTTATCGGCTTCACGGTGAAGTGCGGTTATGCCTCGAAGTCTCAATCACCAGCGGCGGCAAACGCCCCCGCGAGCCCAGCCAATCAAGTAGCGTTAAAGAAATAAGCGCTCATCACGGCAGACCCTAAAGAATAGGGAAGGAACTAAGCAAATGAAAATCGGCAATCTTCAATCAATGCCCTGGTATCTGAAATTACTTATGTTCGTCGCCATCGCTGGCGTTGTCTACGCGGGCTTTTGGAACTTTGTTACCAAGCCGGTGCGCGCTGAGACGAAGTCAATGAACACAGAAATCGCGGACCTGCTTACTCGAAACGCTCAGGCGCAAATTGCTTCGCAGCGACTCAATGAGTTTCGCGCTGTCTACAAGGCCAGGGTTGAAGAATATGAGGAACTGAAGGCCCTCTTGCCCGAGCAACGCGAACTGACGTTGGTTTTGCAAAACGTTCAGGACCGCGCTCGCAACAACGGTCTGGTACTTAGGAAGTTTATTCCTAAGGATGACGTGCAGCAGGAAAACTATAACGGCAAGAGAATCGAAGTCAGCGTCACCAGTTCTTTTGCGTCGCTGCGTAATTTCTTTGACCAACTTGCCCGCTACCAGCGGATTGTTTCAATCACTAATTTTCAACTCAATCAGGTGGAGAAGCAGTCTTCCTCGAAAACAGTAGACGCGACCTTTGACCTGACGGCGTTTTACGTCTCCGCTGAAAAACTTCAGAAGCCGCCTGCTGCCGGTCAACCCGCGGGCTCTGGCCAAGTGCCACCCGCTGCGCTGCCGCCGGCCGCAAAGTAATAAACTCGAGACCCTCCAGGAAAGTAATCATCATGAAGCAAACGAAAATTCTAAACTATGGATTCGCCATTCTCCTGACGGTCGCCGGTGTTGCTGGTAGTGGCGCCACGGTCAATGGGCAGGCGACGAATGACGCCAAAACCGCAAAGCCTCGCACCAATCAAGGTGGACGCGATCCATTCGCGAAGTATCAGCCGCCGCGCATTGTTGTGAAGAAGAGTGGCAATCTCGTTTCCGCGCCGTCCATTCAGGAACGTATTGAGCAATACAAAGCCCAGAAGGTCGCGGCTATGAACGCGCACATCGCAGCTCCAAAGCCGACCACAGCCTTCTTGCTGAGCGAGATTCAGGTGGTAGGAATTTCTCGCACGCCGCGTGGCTATGCAGCCATCGTCGAAGCCTCGCCGATCAAGCTGGCCTACGTAATCTATCCTGGCGAGCGTTTCTATGACGGTCAACTGGTCGCCATTGAAGATAGTCGACTGATCTTCCGTCGAGAAACTGTTTACTCGGATGGTAAACGTGATCGGTCGGTCGAAATGAAACCTCTCAGACAGGTCAACACAGTCGACGCCCTCTCGGCCGCCGCGGCCAAAGCGGCGGCTCCTGAAGCACCCGCTGCCGAACCGGCGAAGAAGTCAGAAAAGCCCGCTTCGGACAAGCCTTAGTTCCTTGGTTTCGAACCAATCAGTTAGCGGTTCGAAATCCATTCCACGCGTAGCCAGGAAAGCTACGCAGTTTGACAATCAACCCGGACGATGTCGCTTGTGCGGCGCGCGCTTTTGACTAACCAGTAACGAGCGTAGCGCGTGGCGGTCAGCGTCCAGCAATTCCCTTAAGGAGGGAAAAGATGGTTTATCAGTCTCGTATCACAAAGGCCATGAGAAGGACTACGCTCGTCCTGGTATTTCTTTGTCTTTGCGGCATAAACATTTTCGCTGCGGCCGACGACTCCAAGGCAATCACGACTGGCGATTCAACCACCGTAGTTGCGAATGATCCCGTCGCGCCCGTCGCGCAACAAAAACCTTCACCTGCCCCGAGTGTTGCTCCCAGCGCTCCGATGTCGCCGGCAACAGACAAAATGTCGCAGTCTCAGCAAGGGCGGCAGTATGGTCAGCCGGGCTTTGTCGGCGAACCGATCAATTTGAACGTCGTCAACGCCGACATTCGCGACATACTCAATTACATCACCGAACAGTATGGCGTGAACTTCGTGATCGACTCTTCAGTTGCAGCAGTGCCGGTAACGGTAAACGTTCAGGACGTTCCCTGGAACATCGCGCTTGACGCGGTGCTTAAGGCGAACCGCCTCGGCGTTGAAGTCAACGGCAACATCCTGCGCGTCGCTACCAATGACGTGTTAGCGAAAGAGTCGGAGACACAGAAGGTAATCAATGATTCGCGGCTCGATGCTTCACCGCTCGTCACGGAATTCATTCGTTTGAACTACGCGCGCGCCTCCGGCACTTTGGCGCAGGCCGCAGGTTCAACGGGCGCGTTTTCGGGTGGCGCAACAAACCTCAGCTTTAGCGGCGGCGCTGGTGGCGATGCCACTGGTGGCAGCGGCGATCAGGGACTACTCCCCATCATTTCACGCCGGCTTTCCCGTCGCGGTTCAATCGAGGTTGATGGTCGCAGCAACACGCTCATCATCACCGACGTTAAAGAAAACATCGATGCGATTCGCCAGCTTGCCGCCATTCTGGACCAGCCAGAACCGCAGGTTGAAATCGAAACGCGCATCGTCATCGCTCAGCACAACTTCAGCCGCGACCTCGGCGCTCAGCTTTCAGCCGGCGTCTTAAACTTAGGCCGTGGCGGCCTGGCTAACATTTCGACGTTACCGGCTTCAGGTTCCGGATCGGGAGGCGGCACCGGCGGAGCGCTCCGCAGTGGGCCAAATCCGCAAGGTGTCTTTGGTGGACTCGCCGGCACTAATCAGCCGCTTGGTTCGCTGGGTGCTGCCGCCGCGAGCACAGTTATTGGTTTAACTACCGGACTCTTCGGTACGGCACAAATCAGCGCATTGATCACGATGGCCGAAACGCGAGGCGAAGCGAAGACAGTTGCGACACCTCGGGTTACTGCTCTCAACAATCGTCCGGCGCAGATTGAAAGCGGTTCACAGATTCCCGTGCAGACCACCCAAGCTGCAAGCGGCACCGCAGTGGTAACGACTACCTTCGTTTCAGTTCCACTGCGTCTCTCAATCACTCCTCAGATCACTGACGTCGGCACGGTTATCCTGCGCGTCACGATTGAAAACAACACGATCAATACCGGCATCGCAGTTGGCGGCGTCCCCGGCATCGACACTCAGCGCATGCAGACTGAAGTGTTGGTACCCGACGGCGGCACGACAGTGATGGGTGGTGTGTTGGCTGATACGGAAGGTTCAACTCGCCAGCGCACGCCTGGTCTTTCCCAGATTCCTATTCTTGGCAACCTCTTTAAGCGCAAGCTCGTCACGCGCCAGAACAGCGAAATCCTGTTCTTCATCACTCCACACATCTACCGGCCAGACTATCAGGGCCGTCCGACTGCGGGCACGATCAGCAATGGACCAAGAACAACTCAGATTTCGCAGCCGGTGCCTTTGGGCAATCCGCAGAGCAACACGCCGACTCCGACGCAGTTGCAACAGCAGCAGTCCGCTCCGCAGCAGCAAGCGCCACAGGGCCTGAACGCTCCGGCGCCGAACGCTGCGCCCGCAACCACTCCGAGTGCCCGTCCCGGTTCGCTGGGTGGCCAGCGCCCCTAGCATTGGTCAGTAGCCCGACGGTCATGGAGGGCGCCACGTCGTGTGGTCGCCCTCCATTACTGTCAAATGCCGAATCAAGGCGTGAGGTAAACGAACCATGTTCAAAGAAGCACTTGAAAACATCATCGACCGTAGCGAGGGCAGCCTCGGTGCACTCATCATGGGCATCGATGGAATTGCGGTCGAGCGGCTCCTCAAAGACGCCGGACAGGAAGCAAACCTCGATGTCGCTGCCGCTGAGTTTACTTCGCTGGTGCGCAACGCGCAGAAGGCCGGGAAAGATACCGGGCTTGGTGAGCTTCGCGAACTAATGATCTCGCTTGAGAGTGCGGTAGTGATCATGCGGCTCATCGGCCGTGACTACTTTGTGGTTCTGGCGCTTAGTCCGGAAGGCAATTTGGGCCGCGCACGCTTTGAACTACGCAAAGCCGAACTACAGCTGAAAAAAGAATTCGCCGTCTAAGTTGGGAACCGTCAGAACCACCTGCGTCAGCGGGTGGCTCAAATCGAAGGTCCGCCCGCTAATTGGGCCGCACGCGCATTGAACTACGTAAAGCCGAACTACGATTGAAAAAGAATTCGCCGTCTGAGCTGGGAACAGTCAGAACCACCTGCGTCAGCGGGTGGCTCAAATCGAAGGCCCGCCCGCTAACGCAGGCGGTTCTGACTACTCCCCGACACTAACCAACGCAACCATAGGATTACACATGCTCTTTAATCGAGTAATACGCATCCTCTTTCTCTTAGCGTTACCGCTGGCTGTTTTCAGCTCCGGTAGCGCTGCCTCATTAGAGGGGAAGGTGATGGACGTTTCGGACGGCGAAGACATCGCCGTACTCAGCCAGGGCCACCTCGTCAAGGTCAAGTTAATTGCCGTGGCCGCGCCCGATAAGAACCAATCCTACGGCGCCATCGCGCGCCAGCATCTCGCAGACTTGATCCTCAACAAGTTTGTTGTAGTGCGTTACTCCTCTTTGCGAGAAGGATTCATCGTCGGCCAGGTGTTACTCGAGAAGATGGACGTCGGCGCGCAGATGTTGCGAGACGGAGTAGGTTGGTACAACAAAACAGACGAAACAAATCTCAACGAAGTCGATCGACAAATCTATCAGGGATCTGAAAGCGCTGCGCGCAACGAGCGTCGTGGACTTTGGCAGGATGCGTCGCCAGTATCTCCGTGGGACTATCGCAA
>JANLYZ010000070.1:0-4913 GCA_031365905.1 Chloracidobacterium sp.
AGCGGCGTCAATCTGGGTTACTACACGCAACGCAACGTCGGCCCAATTAACATCGTCGCGCAAACTACGCCAGAAAATGCGCGCGCGGCGATGCGTGCTATCTACAACGAAATCTCGCATTTCAACGATCGCGATTACTACACCGACGATCAGTTGGAAACTGCGAAAGCGCTGCTGGAAGCCGACGACCTGTTTAGTCGCGAGAAACTTTCCGACTACACACATGTCATCAGTTTCTGGTGGGCTTCGACGGGCATTGACTACTTTCGCGGCTATCTTGGCAACCTGCGCCGCACGACGCGCGCCGACATCAGCCGCTATGTGACGACCTACATTCAGGGCAAGCCGCATGTTGGTCTGGCAATGCTATCGGAGGATGCGGCTAAGACATCCGGACTTACTACTGACGATCTGATAGGGCAGAAATAGTTTCAAGTTCCAAGTTTCAAGTCTGTTCTTATCCAAAGCTGGAACTTGAAACCTGGAACTTGGAACCAATGAGGGTTAACGAACACATGAGGAAGAAATGGTTGGGTCTGCGCGTTGCCGCGCTCTGCTTGTTTGTCGTTTCACTCGCCGTCCCGTTTGTTGCGCAGGAGAAACATCCGGCGGCGATTGCGCCGCAGCCGGTGCCAATCGCGAAACCTTTGCTCGTCTCCGATGCCGCCGCATTGGTGACAGAGTTTGACGTAAACGGCCTGAAGGTTCTCATCAAACGCCGCGAAGGAAGCCAGACGGTTGTCGCGGGCTTGTTCATCAAAGGCGGCGCGCGAAATATCACCGCCGCCAACGCCGGCATCGAAGACTTGATGCTCGACGCTGCTTCGGAAGCCAGCATGAATTTCCCGCGCGAGCGGCTGCGCACCGAGTTGGCACGCATGGGCACCGCGATTTCGTCGGGAATTAACTACGACTACTCGGCCCTTACCCTCGCCTCTACGCGAGCTAATTTTGCTCGCTCCTGGGAAATCTTTACCGATGTGGCGCTGAATCCCAGCTTTAGCCCGGAAGACGTGGGGCGCGTGCGCAATCGGATGGTGCAGGCGCTGAAGGCCGACGTAGACACGCCCGACAGCTACCTGCAAGTGTTGCAGGCGCGCGTCGCTTACGCAGGCCACCCATACATAAACGATCCCAACGGCACCGCTGAATCCGTTACGCGTTTGACCGCCGAGGATCTTCGTCGCTACCACAAGCAGATGATGGAGACGTCGCGGCTCTTGTTGGTAATCGTCGGCGATCTCGATCCGCAACTTGTCCGGCAACGTATCGCCGCTTCGTTTGGGAAACTGCCTCGTGGCACTTACCACTCGACGCCCTTGCCGGAGTTGTCCTTTCCGGCGCCGACAGTAGCGGTAACAGAACGCGACTTGCCAACCAATTATGTGCAGGGAGTTTTCACCGCGCCGGGCCCGGCATCACCTGACTACTATGCAATGCGCGTCGCCTCGACCGTGCTTCAGAATCGACTCTTCCTCGAAGTTCGCGTCAAGCGCAATCTGTCTTATGCGCCTGAAGCTTTTCTCTGGAACCAGGGTTCGAACCTGGGCGGCGTTTCGGTGAGCTCGACAGATGCGAACCAGAGCGTGCGGGTTATGCTCGATGAGATTTCGCGCTTGCAAATGGAACCGATCTCGCAGGATGAACTAAAAGGCACCGCTCAACACTACCTGACGACCCATTTCTTGGATCAGGAAACAAATGCGGCGCAGGCCGGCGAGTTGGCCCGCAGCGAATTGCTTGGCGGCGGCTGGCGGACGTCGTCAGTTTTCATGGACAAGATCAGCGCGATTACTCCGGCCGACGTGCAGCGCGTGGCGCAGAAATACATGCGCAACATTCGCTTTGTGGTGTTGGGAAATCCGAAGAGCGTCGACCCGAAGATCTTCACCGGCCAGGCAGCAGCGACAGGGAATTAAGAGTAGGGAGTAGAAGTCAGCCCGAAAGGGCTCGCCCAACCCTACGGGTTGGAGCATTACCTTTCGATCCTGGTTTCGCTCACCAGCTTCTCATAAAGCCTGGCGTCCAACTTCTGTAGAATCTTTGCTTCGCTTTGTGCCTTGCTTTCGTTGCCGCTCTCAAAATAAGCGACGGCCAGGTTGTAGTGGGCCTCGGAGCTATCCGGGCGCAGGCTGGCCGCGCGATTGTAAGAGGTGATGGCTTCGCTCATTCGGCCGGAGTAGTAATAAGCGTCGCCAAGTTTGTTATGAATCTCTTCCGAGTTTGGTTTTAGTTCGAGCGCATTCTGATAAGCACGAATCGCCTCCGCGCTTTTCCCCTGCTTCACCTTGCAATAGCCAACCTGCACCCACGCATCCGCGCGTCGCGGGTTGCGGTTGGCCGCAGTCTCGAAGTAGCCGATCGCATTGTCGTAGTTTCCCAGCCAAAGCGAATCAAGCCCGTTTCGATAAGAAGACTCAGCAGCATCATTCGCTCTTTCGCGAGCCGGCAGACTGGCGATTGCGCGCAGGCGGCCCGGCAGCAACTTTGCGACGCGGGCCACGCCCATCGCGAGGTTTATGTTTTGCCCATTCGTTACTTTGATGGTGACGACGCCAACGACCTCGCCCTTCATGTTAAAGACCGGGCTGCCGCTGTTGCCATGCGAAATCGGCGCGGTGATCTGAATTATCTTGCCGACGTTTGGAACTTCGCGCACCGCGGAAACGATGCCGTCAGTCACCGAGCCTTCCAGCTTGAGTGGATTGCCGATCACGACGATCTGTTCGCCCTCGTCCGGTAACTCGCTGGCCAACTCCGTAGCCCGCGGTCTATCGGCCGGCATTTCGACGCTGAGCAAAGCGAGGTCGCCTTCCTCGTCAACAGCCAGCACACCCGCGACGGGAAACACTTTGCCTTTGCCGTCAAGCGTCTTGATCTCCACGCGCACGGCGCCGCGGATCACGTGCAGGTTTGTAACGACCTGCCCGGCGCGCACGAAGAAACCGCTGCCGGTCATCAGCGCTTCACCTTGCGCATCGTAAGTTGCGATCGCAACGACGGACGGCTTAACGCGGCGGACAAGTTCCGGAAGGGTTTCTGGCCGGCGCGCTTGCGGGAATACCTGGTTGGAGGCCAGGAGACCTACAGCCAAAAGCAGCAACTGGGGGAAGATGCGTTTGTACATATCAAGTTGTAACCGCGGCTAACGGACGGGTTGATCGGAACCGAAGCAGCGGGCTTCGGTGTGATCTTAAGGGCTTGGAATCGGGGAATCGACTTGAGTGGAATTGCCTGGGGCAAATCCGTCAGTGTTCATATTAACTCAAGAGCAACCCGGCCGGATAGGAAAAATTTTCCCAGGAGGATTGCGAAGTAGCCCGACATCCTCAAGAGGACGCAAGACCAAACCGCAAAGGTCGCAAGGAGAACGCGAAGTTGCCCAGGGAATTCCCCGCCATAATGAATGGCCGCAAAGCAAAAGGCCGCCAAGCTGGCGGCCTTTTGGGTTCGTTCCCCCTAAGATATGGACTTGGTTATGGGATTAATTGAATGACACCAAGTCGCGTGCCCGCCGGTGTGATCACGGTCTTTATTGCTGCCAGGTTTTCCATTGTGACGAGCAAACCAAAATCAGCCAACGTTGTATTGGCCTTAATCTCGGCTTCATTGCGACGCTTCAAATTCACGATCTGTCCCAGCTTGAAATACTGGTTGTCTCGCGAAACTGCCCAAAGGATATAGGCCTGTCCGGCGGGAACGTCTTTCAGCTCGTGGAATACCATTTTGACTTTCGTCCTTCTGCCATTCCTGTTCGGCTCAATGAAAATATTCGCGCGCGCACCTGACAGGGCTCCGGTGAAGTCCACTTTCAGTTTTGTGTCATCTCCCTTTTTGTAGGCAGGGATGTTCAGCATCGGCACAGTGTAAACGCTCGCTGGCGTAATTCCAGCCGTGGTAGTCGCGCCTACGGTTTCGCCAACTGGCGACGTCGTGAATGGAATCACCGCGAAGCCTTCGGGCACCGCGCTGCGGAAATAAACTTTTGCCGTCGGACCGTAGGTCGTCAGGTTTGCGTCGGGCGCCGCGATCAGCATGAATTTACTAAGGGGCGTGGTGGCGTTGAATTTTCCCACTCCATTAGTGATCTCCACTGGGCCCAGCAACGTAACCACTCCAGCATCGTCTACTGCATAGACATTGATTGTGGAGACGTCAGCGGGAACGTCGGTCAAGTCCAGGACCACCCTGGTGCCGTTGTCATCGCGCAGGATCGTCCCGACCGCTTTTGACCCGGTTAGAGCGACTGGAGTTAAGTTGAGGCGTACTTCTTTGCCTACGGGATACTCGATTATGGTGTAGGTGCCGTCAGCGTTCTGAACTGTCTTGGTAACTGTGGTTGGGGTTTGTGTGATTGTAGTCGTTGTGGTTTGTGCGGCTGCGAATGCGGCTGATGAAATCATCAGCGCCGCCGCTGCCAGGATTAAAATGCGTTTACTCATAGATTGGGCTTGCTCCTTCTTTATTCTTAATTGCGATTAGGGGGAATTACAGGCTAGTTCCAGCAATAGAAGGGCCAAGCATACCGCCAGTAAGGCTGCGGTGTATTCTCCCGGCTCCAAGCGCTTTTTGCTTGATTTGCAAGGAAAAAAGATGAAATCGCCACGCACAACCATACACAGGTGTATGGCTTTTCACGCGTGTCCGATGTCAAAGCGCGTGCGTTGATTACTGAAGGCCTTCTCGTAGCAGCTCGCAGACACCTTCAACAATCTGTCCTAGGGTCTCACTAGTCAGTCTCCCGGTCTCAGCGACAATCAAACTGTTGTTAGCAGTAAACAGTTTCGCTGGCCGGGCATAACTAACTACTCTGAGCGGGAGCCGGAACTGAAGTTATCATTCGCAAGTTTTATGGCGCGAGGATCCGAATAAGGATTGCTGGTAATTTGACAGAAGATCCAATCATTCGCATG
>JANLYZ010000077.1:0-4523 GCA_031365905.1 Chloracidobacterium sp.
TGAAGAAACCTGAAACAATCTTCGCCTGTCAGAGTTGCGGTCACCAGTCGCGCAAGTGGCTGGGAAAATGTCCCGAGTGCGGTGAATGGAATTCGCTCGTCGAAGAGCGCGACCGCACTAGTAAAAAAGGATCTACTCGCAACGGCTTCAAACTCCGAGAGGTGTCTGCGATCGCGTATTCCGAAATCGAATCGCAGGACGAGACGCGCATCTCTTCGGGCGTAACTGAATTCGATCGCGTGCTGGGCGGCGGCCTGGTTCCGGGCACACTCGTTTTGATCGGCGGTGACCCGGGCATCGGAAAGAGCACGCTGATGCTGCAGGTTGCTGATCGTTTAAGCATGGGCAGCGGAGCCGTGCTTTACGTTTCGGGTGAAGAGTCGGAGCGGCAAATAAAACTGCGCGGCGAACGTTTGCGAATAGAAGCGAAGAATCTTTTCCTGTTGCCGGAAACGAATCTCGAGAACATTTTTCATGAAGTTGAGCGTCTCAACCCGACCGCGATCGTGGTCGATTCTATTCAGACGGTCTTCTCGGCAATGATCGAGTCGGCGCCGGGTTCGGTGTCGCAGGTGAGGGAAGCGGCGCATCAGTTTCTTCTGCTCGCGAAGAACCGCACCATTCCCGTTTTCCTGATCGGCCACATCACTAAAGACGGATCGATTGCCGGACCGAAAGCGCTGGAACACATCGTTGATACCGTCCTGTATTTTGAAGGCGAACGACACCACAATCATCGCATCGTGCGCGCAGTTAAGAACCGCTTCGGCGCCGCAAACGAAATCGGGGTGTTTGAGATGACTGGCGCCGGACTTATTCCGGTGGCGAATCCGTCGCAGATGTTTTTGCAGGAGCGTCCACAAAACGTCGCGGGTTCAGTTGTCACTGCCTGCATGGAAGGCACGCGCCCTTTGCTCGTCGAGATTCAGGCGCTCGTTTCCGAAACCAAGTACGGAACGGGCCGGCGCATGACGCAGGGTGTGGACCAAAATCGGGTAGCGCTATTGATGGCGATGCTCGAGAAGCGACTAGGCTTGCAGATGTTAGGCGACGACGTCTTCGTAAACATTGCTGGTGGTCTGGAGGTCGACGAACCGGCGGTTGACTTAGGCGTTGTTGCTGCCATTACTTCAAGCTTCAAGAACATTCCGATTGATCCGCACACGACGGTGTTTGGCGAAGTTGGTTTGACTGGCGAAGTGCGCGGCACAACGCAGGCGATTATGCGCGCGCGCGAAGCGCAGGCATTGGGTTTCAAAAAGATTGTGATGCCGGGGTCGAACAAGTCCGGCTTGGAACGACTGCTCGGTGTGCATGTTGTCGGCGTGAAGTCAGTCGAAGAGGCCTGGGCCGAGTTGTTTTGATTTGGAGTGAGTGACCTGTCACCGCTTTAGTCGGCCGCGACCTGTCGCGGCCCACCGTTGAAATCGATCACCTGAAAACGCGGCGTTGCGCCGCCGCGAAGAAAAGCGGCGACAGGTCGCCGCACTCCAAAATTCAGATTAGTTCAACACGATCGCCTTCTTTAACTTCACCGCTGCTCAACGCGCTGGCGTAGATTCCCAGGTTTTGATCCGCTTCTTTGACGATTGTTCGCAGCACCGAATTGTCTTTGGGCAATTCCTTCTGCGCGTTCGTCGTCATCCCGCAACGCACCGCCGGGATTTCGCATTTCACTTCAACTGAGCCAATTCGCAAGGCCCTCCCCGCCCATTCGGTTTCGAGCAGCCCTTCGAGACCCGCGACTGTTTCAACAAAGAAATTGGGACGAAAGCGGCGCACGTCCCAGTCGGCGGCGGGATTTGCTCGTGCCATGAAAGCCAGCGACGCAGTAGTCAACACGTGAATCGGAAACGCGTCGAAATAAGTGCCGGGCGGAGAGGTGAACTGGAAAAGTTCCTTGGGCAAATTTGAAATGTCAGGCACGGGCTCGTCAGCAGTGCGACTGAATCCGGCGCGCAAGGTGGCGTCGATGCTGGGGAGTTTCGTCAGCGCCGGCAGCAGTGCGCGAAATCCGGGAACGTCGACGAGTGGCGCAATTAGTCGCGCGGCAACGCCGGGACGACGATAGTGTTCTTTGTTCGTCGCCGGCTGGCGTGGCCATAACTTTACTTCCTTTCCCAGCGCTGCGGAGAGTTTCGTATCAATCGCCGAATCATTACTCGCAATGCTAGAGCCGTCGGGAAAAGTAATGTTCACGTGCGGGATATTTTCGTCGCTCGGTTCTTCCAGGTATCGCGACGCGCATTGCATCAGCATCGGAATACGCGTGCCGGTTTTAATCTCACTCTTCTCTTCATCTTTGACGGCCCAACCGCGATCCCCGGGCAAGCCGAGCGGTCCAACCGTGCATTCGGATAGTTTTTCGCCGGCCATCGACTTCACTGGATAGCGCCAGATTTGTTGGACTGTTCCAATTAACATTCGCAAGGCCTCAAATAAAATTTACCACGCCGAAGTCAGTCAGCCTCCGACAACGATAACTCACGGATCTTTATCGGCGGCAGTTGCCGCCGCTCCAGGAGCAGGTTCAATGCCCGCACATCACTCTCTCGCAAACCGGCCCATTTGGCCATTTGCTGATCGAGCAGTTTTCTGTACTCCCCGAATGCGCTGGTGGCCTGCGCGGTTGGCGCTGAGTCTGCGCTGTCCACCAAAAGCATCAGCGATCCTAGCGCACCGTTCACAGACGCTGCCGAGACGATGCCGACTGGCGGATAGCCTTGCTCAACTGCGACCAGCTCCGCAGCCTTCTCATCGAGCGCGGCGATCGCATCGAGGACGGGTCTCGCACTCGCGTCCGAATTTAGTTTGCTTTGCAGCTCCTTCAACTGAGCGCGCAAGTCTTTGATTTGTTCCACGACACTGAAGCTCTGTTTCAAAGCGTCGTTGATTTTCATCTCTAGCGCGAGTTGTTGGCTCAAAGCGGTCGCGGGTACGCGCACGCGCGGATCCATCTTGACTTCGAAAGTTGACGAGTAGTCGCGCCCGTCAACCATTAACTTCACTTGATACGTCCCCGGCAAGACCAGCGGCCCTTCCGGTTGCATGATCGCGTCTTCACCAAACGCAGCGGCGATGCTATAGCCAAAGCGCAACGCTTGCGGTCGTTCATAACGTAAGTCCCAAACGAAACGGTTCAGGCCCGTGTGCTTCGAAAGCGGCGCTGGCGGGTTGAACCAATACGTGGGAAACGACTGCGACTCGTCAGGCTTTCTTTGCTCGTCGTTGCTCGAATATTTTCTAACCACGACACCGTTGCTGTCGATGATTTCAAGCGTAACTTCTCCTGCCGGGACCGACCGCAAACTGTAATCAATGATTGCGCCCGCCGGAGGATTCTTCCCAGCCGGCGTCTCCGGTGGCAGCGGCGTGTCATGCCCTTCATTCTTGCGAATTCGAATCGCCGTTGCCGGACGAAACAGATGAACACTCGTGGCCGCCGCCGCCGCATTCAACTCGCGCAGCGGCGAAATGTCGTCGAGAATCCAGAAGGAGCGACCGTGCGTGGCAATCACCAGATCGTTCCCCTTAACTACGAGATCGCGCACCGGTGTGACGGGCAGGTTGAGTTGCAGCGGTTGCCACAGTTCACCGTCGTTGAAAGAAACGTAGACGCCGAGTTCGGTTGCGGCAAATAGCAAACCTTTGCGAATCGGATCTTCGCGCACTGCATGCACGTAAGCTGTCGCGGGAATTCCATTAGTGATCGAAGTCCACGTTTTGCCGGAATCGTGGGTGCGGTAAATGTGTGGCGTGATGTCATCCATCTGGTGACGATCGATGGCCGCGTAAGCGCTCGCGACATCATGCGGAGAAGCGTCGATGAGACTCATCATGCTCCACGGCGGCAAGCCCTGCGGTGTTACGTCACTCCACGTGGCGCCCTCGTTTCTTGTTAGCTGGACCAGGCCGTTGTCGGTGCCAATCCAAATCGTGCCGGCGGCAAGCGGCGACGGCGCAATCGTGTAGATAACACCCTGTGCGCCTGCTTCGTTTTCCCGAGGGCGCAACGTGAGATCGGGACTGATAACTTTCCAACTGTGGCCGCCGTCAGCCGTCTTCATGAGAAACTGCGACGCTTGATAGAGCGCGTGCGGCGCTTGAAACGAGAAGGCGATTGGCGTCGTCCAGGGGTAACGCGGCGTCACCTTTACGCCCAACTCGGCGGGCGTAGGCGAAACGTCCTGCACTTGTCCGGTCTTCGTATCGAAGCGATATAAGTCTCCGCCTGTGCTGCCGCCGTAAACGATCTGCGGGTTAGCCGGATCAGGAAGAATGTAGCCGCTTTCGCCAGCGCCAATCGGATGCCAATCGCGAAACGTGATCTGTCCATAGTCACTGCGGCTCGCGATCGCCGCCGTGCCACTGTCCTGTTGCGCGCCATAGACCCAGTAGGGAAATTGATTGTCAACGGCGACGTGATAAAACTGCGCAGTCGGTTGGTTATACCAGGTGCTCCACGTCTTGCCGCCGTTCACCGTGATAATCGTTCCCTGATCCACGCCTGAGATCATTCGGCG
>JANLYZ010000086.1:0-6823 GCA_031365905.1 Chloracidobacterium sp.
CATCAGTCGAAGTTGCCGCGTCGGCCGGTCTGCCGCCAACCAGTACTTGCATGAATTGTCATAAACAGATTTGGGCCGACAGCCCTTATCTGGAGCCGGTGCGCGCGAGTTTTCGCACGGGCCAGCCGATTGAGTGGATCAGAGTCCATGACCTGCCTGACTACGCTTACTTCAATCACAGCATTCACGTGAACAAAGGTGTGGGCTGCTCGACCTGCCACGGCCGCGTGGATCAGATGCCGATTGCCTATCAGGCTTCAACACTCCAAATGGAGTGGTGTCTCGGGTGTCATCGCAATCCGGAAAAGTTTGTGCGCCCGAAGAAAAAGATTTTCGACATGGAATGGCGGCCGGAGAACAAAACTAAGGAAGAAATAGCGCAAGGTAGTTCGCTAGTGGCGAACTATCACATTCAACCACCGAAAGTGTTGACGAGTTGTTCCACCTGTCACCGCTGACGCGGATAACGCTGGGAGCGCGGACATCTTGTCCGCAATGAGCGCGAAGCGCGAACAAAGATTTGAGTTAAGAGATGTCTGAAGACCGACACATAAACTTCAAACTGATGCGTGAGCGCGTGCTCGCCGAGCAAGGCGGGCAGGATGCCCGCGCGCCCGGGAAAGCTCCCGGCAAGAGCTACTGGCGCAGTCTCGAAGAATTAGCTGACTCGCCGGAGTTTCGCGAATTCGTCGAACGTGAATATCCGCAGCAGGCTGAAGAATGGAACGATCCATTCGAGCGGCGCACGTTTCTGAAGCTGATGGGCGCATCGCTCGCGCTCGCTGGCTTGAGCGGCTGCGCGTTTCAGCCGGCGGAGAAAGTTGTTCCCAACGTCAAGCAGTCGGAAGACAGCGTTCCCGGCAAGGCGCTTTTCTTCGCGACCGCATCGTCACTCGGCGGCATTGCAACGCCGCTGCTGGCGAGAAGCAATGAAGGCCGTCCCACGAAGCTTGAAGGGAATCCTGATCACCCAAACAGCCGCAACAGTGACCCGAATGATCGCGGCTCGAGCGCTACCGACATTTTTTCGCAAGCCTCAGTCTTGAGTCTCTACGATCCCGATCGTTCGCAGATTCCGCTCTACCGCGAAGAGTCGCGCACCTGGTCAACCTTCGTTGGCGAAATTCGCACCGCGCTTGATGAGCAACGTCCGAAGCAGGGCGCAGGAATACGCTTTCTGACGGAGACGATTACGTCGCCAACGCTGGCGGCGCAGTTGAAAGGAATTCTCACGGAGTTTCCGCAGGCGAAGTGGCACCAGTATGAACCGGTGAACAACGACAACGCGCGCGCCGGGGCGATCATGGCTTTCGGCCAACCGATGAACACGATCTACGACTTCAGCAAAGCTGATCGCATCCTTTCACTCGATGCGGATTTCCTTTCCGCGCATCCCGGCACCTTGAAATACGCGCGAGACTTTGCGGCGCGGCGCCGAGTCACCGAAGGCAAGAATGAGATGAGCCGGCTTTACGTGATCGAGACCACGCCGACGACAACCGGCGCGGCCGCAGATCATCATTGGTCGGTGAAGCCGAGCGATCTTGAGTCTTGTGCTCAGGCACTTGCCGACGGCTTGGGAGGCGACCGGAGTCCCTTTGCCAGTACGTTGCGAAGTGGGCCCAATCCAGGTGCGGGTAATCAGACCGTAGAAGTGAAGACTGAACTGGTGGCAAGCATCGATCTGAGATCTCCCGACGCTCAAAATCTCCCTGTGGAAGCAATTACGCGCGACCTGCAACAACACAAAGGCGCGTGCATCGTCATTGCCGGGAAAGAAGCGCCCGCTGAGGTTCACGCTTTGGCTCATGCGATGAATAGCGCGCTGGGGAATCTCGGCAAGACTGTCTTCTACACCGATCCGGTTGAAGCGAACTCTGTCGATCAAAGAGCGTCGTTGCAGGAGTTGCTCAAAGACATCGACGACGGCCACGTCGAGATGCTCGTGATTGTCGGCGGCAATCCGGTTTACAACACGCCTGCTGATCTGAAACTCGACAAGGATCGAATGTTCAAGACTAAGCTGCGGGTTCATCTCAGCCAGTACAAAGATGAAACATCCGATCTTTGTCATTGGCACATTCCTGAGTCGCACTATCTCGAAGCGTGGAGCGACACGCGTGCTTACGACGGCACGGTCACGATCGTGCAGCCGCTTATTGAGCCGCTTTATCAAAGCAAGAGCGCGCATGAGCTGCTCCAGGTGTTTACGCCGCAATATGACAAGAAGCCGTATGACGTAATTCGGGATTACTGGCGCGGGGCAGGGAAGACGGCAGACGCCAGACCGCAGACGGCAGGAAATAACCAGGGGCAGGCGGCAGGAGCAAGCCAGTCAACGGCTGTACCCGCAGCTACGCCGGCGGCGGACTTTGAAACGTGGTGGCGAAAGTGTGTGCATGATGGATTCATTCCGAATACAGCGTTGCCGACGAAGAGTGTATCTGCAAACGCGGCGACCAATGCTCAGCAGAATGCGGGCGGGATGGTCGCGGTCCCAGAAACAGGCAGGATGCCTGCGCTCCCGGGTTTCGAAATTGTTTTTCGCACTGATCCGACAATCTACGACGGTCGCTTTGCAAACAACGGCTGGTTGCAGGAGCTGCCGAAGCCGCTAACGAAAATGACCTGGGATAATGCGGCGCTGGTTAGTCCAAACACAGCCGCACAATTAGGTCTGACCAAAACGATCGGCAAGAAGGGCGGCGACATTTATGTCGACACGCTCAAGATCACTCATCAGGGCAGAACGTTTAGTGATGTCGTGCCGACCTGGATTACGCCCGGTCAGCCAGACGGCGTGATCACAATTCATCTTGGCTACGGACGCAAGAAGGCGGGCCGTGTCGGCAACGAGCACGGCTTCAACGCTTACGAAATTCGCACCTCAGACTCGCCCTGGTCAGCAAGCGGCGTGCAAGTTGAAAAGGGACCGGGACAGGCACTCGTTGCCGTTACCCAGCTTCATTTCATGCTCGAGGATCGCGACTTCAGCAAGGAAGACCGCGACATCCTGCGTTCGCAAACGCTGGACGAATATCTCAAGGGCACGCCTGCGGGTGAAACGCGCGATCCCGCGCCGGATGACACGCTCTATCATCCCGAGCTATTTGACTACAAGAACCAGGGTAATGATCTGAACTACGCCTGGGGCATGGCGATCGACTTGAACAACTGCGTCGGCTGCAATGCCTGCACTATCGCCTGCCAGTCAGAAAACAACATTCCTATAGTCGGGAAGGAGCAGGTAGTTCGCAGTCGGGAAATGCATTGGATTCGGGTCGACACTTATTTCAAAGGCGAGGACGCGAACCATCCGGAAGCGACAAACTTCATGCCCGTGCCCTGCATGCATTGCGAGAATGCGCCGTGCGAGCCGGTATGCCCGGTGCATGCGACGGTGCACAGCGCGGAAGGCCTCAATGACATGGTCTACAACCGCTGCGTCGGCACGAAGTATTGTTCGAACAACTGTCCCTACAAAGTGCGGCGGTTCAACTTCCTGCTTTATCAGGACTGGGAGACGCCCACTTATCAGTTGATGCGTAACCCGGAAGTCACCGTGCGCAGCCGCGGCGTAATGGAGAAATGCACTTACTGTGTGCAGCGGATTCAGGGTGCGAAGATTCAATCAGAAATCGAAGGACGGAAAGTGCGCGACGGTGAAATTGTGACGGCTTGTCAGGCGGTGTGTCCGACGGAGGCGATCGTGTTTGGCGACATCAATGATCCGAATAGTCGCGTCTCGAAAATCAAGGCGGACCGGCGTAACTATTCATTGTTGGCAGAATTGAACACGAAGCCGCGCACAACTTATTTGACGGCACTGCGGAATCCGAACCCGGAGATAACTTAGAAGGGCTGACAGCAGCTTTTGGAGTGCGCTGACTTGTCAGCGCTTTCCCAGGTCGCGACCAGTCGCGACCAATTGCGAGTTGAATGTGAGCTCGCCAGTCGTGGCGTCAAGCCGCCACGAAGAAAAGCGGCGACAGGTCGCCGCACTCCAAAATGTCGAGCTTGTTAGCCGAGCTGTATAGATGGCAGATGAAGTAAAAAACGAAAGTCCGATACATCACACGACCGCGCCGGTAGTCGCACCGGGGCTGACGTTTGCATCCGTAACGGACAAGATCAGTTCAATCGTTCTGAAGCGAAGCACGCCCGTCTGGTGGTTCGTCGGTTTTGCGATCTCGTTCGTCCTTTTCCAGTTGATGCTGCTGACGATTACGCAATTGCTCTTCGTCGGCATCGGACTTTGGGGCGTCAATATTCCCGTCGCCTGGGGAATGGACATTCTTAACTTCGTTTGGTGGATCGGCATCGGGCACGCGGGCACGTTGATATCCGCAATTCTGTTGTTGCTACGCCAGCAGTGGCGCACGTCCATCAACCGTTTTGCCGAAGCCATGACTTTGTTTGCCGTCGCGCAGGCCGGCATGTATCCGATCATGCACTTAGGGCGACCGTGGCTGGCTTACTGGTTGTTCCCTTATCCAAACACGATGGGCATCTGGCCGCAGTTTCGCAGTCCCTTGATGTGGGACGTGTTTGCCGTCTCAACTTACGCCACCGTCTCGGCGATGTTCTGGTTTGTCGGCCTCATTCCCGACTTCGCGACGCTCAGGGATCGCGCGCGCAGTAAACCATTTCAACTTTTGTACGGCTGGCTGGCGATGGGTTGGCGCGGTTCGGCGCGACATTGGCATCGCTACGAGATGGCGTATCTGCTGCTGGCCGGACTGGCAACACCGCTCGTGCTTTCGGTGCACACGATCGTCAGTTTCGACTTTGCGGTCGGCGTTATTCCTGGCTGGCACGCCACGATCTTTCCGCCTTACTTCGTCGCCGGCGCAATCTATGCAGGCTTCGCGATGGTCTTGCTTCTGACGATTCCGCTCCGAAAAGTTTTCGGTCTCGAAGGTTTCATTACCATGCGCCACATGCACAACATGGCCAAGGTGATGCTCGCGACCGGTTTGATCGTCGGCTACGGCTACGTGGTGGAGGCTTTCTTCGGCTGGTATAGCGGCAACAAATACGAGCGCTACATGATTTGGAACCGAATGCACGGCCCATACGCCTATTACTACTGGGCCCTCATCCTTTGCAACATCATCACGCCGCAGTTTCTCTGGATCAAAAAAATACGATCCAACCTGCTGGTGTTGTGGCTGATCTCGATTGTCGTCAGCATCGGCATGTGGCTGGAGCGATTCGTGATTGTAGTTACGAGTCTGCATCGCGACTTTTTGCCTTCGTCGTGGGGGATGTATCAGCCGTCGATGTGGGACTGGACGATGTTCATCGGCACGATTGGATTTTTCTTTACGCTGCTGTTCTTGTTTATACGCTTCCTGCCGATGATTTCGATTTTCGAGATGCGCACGATATTGCCGGAAGCGGAAGTTGAGGAAGAAGGGTAACGCGCGCCTGTAAGTTTGCGGTTGAGTAGAGGCTAGAAGTTCAGAGTTCAAGCTTTAGCTTGTCCCGAAACCAGGAGCAGCCTAAAGGCTGAACTCTGAACTACAAGCACCTGATGTGAGTTGATCGAATGGCTGACGACGATATCAAAGACGAGCCGTGGGAACATGATTTGGAAGACCCTGAGCCTTTCCATCATGCCACCACCAGTTCTGCTCACGGACGCCGGCACGGCGCGCCCGCGCTCTACGGCATCATGGCGGAGTTTGATAACCCGTCAGACCTGGTGGTGGCGGCGCGCCGAACTTACGAAGCGGGTTATCGCCGGATAAATGGTTACTCGCCTTATCCGATTGAAGAACTCGATGAGGCCATCGGTTTCAAACGGACTACGCTGCCGCTGATTGTTTTGGCGGGCGGCATACTCGGCGGGCTGGGCGGATTTTTTATGCAGTATTGGATGGAAGTGATCGACTATCCGTTGAATGTTGGCGGCAAACCTTTCAATAGTTGGCCCGCCTTCATTCCGATTACGTTTGAGTGCACCGTCTTGGTGGCCGCGTTTGCGGCGGTGCTGGGGATGCTGGTGTTGAATAAACTGCCGCAGCCGTATCATCCGGTTTTCAACGCGCCGAATTTTGCCTTAGCGACGCGCGATAAATTCTTTTTAGTGATCGAGGCAAACGATCCAAAGTTTAGGCACGATGAAGCGGCCCAGTTTATGAACACGCTGGGTGCGATGGGGGTCAATGACGTTGAAGTGTGAGCGACAGGTAGACGCGGAGATGGGGAGACACGGAGACGCGGAGATTCAAGCGCGTACTCCGTTTCTCCGCGTCACCGCGTCACCGCGTCTCCGTGTCTTCTGCTGCCTGCTGCTCACTGCTCACTGCTTACTGCTCACTGCTTCTTGCCGGCGCGACATGCAGGACCAGCCGAAGATGAAGCCGTTTCGCTCGTCGCCCTTTTTCCGCGACGGCTTGTCAACGCGACCGCCAATCGAAGGCACGGTGGCGCGTGGTTACTTAAAGACAGACACCGAATTCTATACCGGCAAAAAGGCCGGCAGAACTGCTGCCAGCACCTCCGCTTCACCGCCGCAGACTCCGGCCGGACCGCAACCGTCGACAACAACAGCGCCGGCGCTTCAGGGTGCAGCCGCGTTTCCTGACGACGTTGAAGTGTTTCCGATTGCGGTGACTAAGGACACCGCGATTCGCGGCAAACAGCGTTATGAGATTTTCTGTTCCGTCTGTCACGGCCTGACCGGCAATGGCGACGGCATGATTGTGAGACGGGGATTTCGTCGCGCCGCATCGTTTAATGACGATCGCCTCCGACAAGCGCCGGTTGGGCACTTCTTCGATGCTATCAGCAACGGCTGGGGCGCGATGCCGAGTTA
>JANLYZ010000110.1:0-23259 GCA_031365905.1 Chloracidobacterium sp.
GGAATGTCATTCAGGAGGGTGCTCAGGCAAAAGATGCGGACGTTCTGAGTTACCAATCGCTAGTCGGGACGACGATCTCAGAAAGGAAAAGGAAATATTGTCCCGATGTTACCCATCCGGCGGAATTTGGTGCCGACTGCACTACGTTTCAGCCAATTATCGGTGCCGATCCAGGATATAAGAGCCTCGTGTGTTTCCCGGTGAAAGGGGCGGCGTCATCCACAGAGGCGTATGCCGGCTTATGCTTCGACTCAATGGTAGATCGCGCATTTGACAACCAACTGGATGAACTAGAATTGGTGACGAAAAAGCAAGTGGAAGAGCTCGCCCCACTTCTGCGACAATACCGTGATGAGGACAGATTCTTCTTTAAAGAGATTGAAACCCCAGCCTCGCTGCCTAAGTAGGATTGCAAGCTATTCCGCACGCTCTCTAGTCAACTGCGCCGGTAACTGCTTATCGACCTTCGGACGAGCAGGGCGGTTGGCAACTTCCCAAAGTGTCAGGTAGATCGTGCGGGCGACGTTTTCCATTTTTTGGAAATCGATTTTACTAACCTCGTCACCCGGACGGTGGTAGTCCTCATGTTCGCCGTCAAAAAAGAAAACAATCGGAATGCCGTGACGCGCGTAATTGTAATGGTCGCTGCGGAAGAAGAAGCGATTGGGATCGGCCGGATCGTCGTAGCGGTAATCGTAAGTCAGGTTCAGGTATTGCTGATTCACACTGGCAACCAAATTGCCCAGCTCAGTGCTCATCATCTTTGAGCCGATGACATAGATTTCGTTTGCTCCGGAGAGTTCTCGGTTTCGCGGATTCGTGTCGCCGGCGTTTTTGCTGCGTCCAATCATATCGATATTGATCTGCGTCACAATCTTAGCGAGGGGCAGCGTTGGGTAGCTCGTAAAATAGCGCGAGCCCCACAGTCCCTTCTCTTCGCCGGCATGCCACACAAACAACACCGAACGCTTGGGTCGCAGGCGGGCCTTAGTCAAGGCTTCAGCAATCGCGAGCAGCGCGGTTGTCCCGGAACCGTCATCATCCGCGCCGTTGTAAATCGAATCGCCATTCACGGGCAGGCCAATGCCGACGTGATCGTAATGCGCGCCCAGGGCGACGTATTCGTCTCTAAGAACCGGGTCGCTGCCTTCAAACACTGCGACTACGTTTTGGGTTGTGGCGTGCTCGGATTTCACCTTCACGGTGACGGCGAGCTTCTTGTCCGAGCTTAATGCAAACGGCTCCGGCGTCTTACCCGCATAGATTGACTCAAAGATCGACTGCGCATTCTGCCGTTCGTTCTGGAAGATAACTTCTGCTACATGCGGCGAAAGAACGAGCTGCGGAATTTGGGCGCCGGCCGGTGTCTGAAACTTGTCTACCTTGGTTACGCCGCGTTCGGTAACGCGGCTGCGATTGCGTTCCCAGTTGGCCAAGTATTGGAAATCGGGAACGATTACCATGCCAACGACGCCTTGCTTCTGCGCATACTCTGCTGGGTTCATCCAATCCTCGCCGCGCTTGCCGGACAGATCGGAACTTCTGATTCCCGGCGGGAAGCCGTTCGGCGGACCAAAGACGATCGCGATTTTTCCTTTCGCGTCGAGACCCTTATAAGCATCGATGTCTTTGGACTTGATGAACCACCCGGTGCCGGCAAACACAAGTTGCGTCGCCGCTAGATCGGCCGGCCGCGCCGAAGGAATATAGTCACTGCCGAAACCCAGCGTTTGATCATTAAACTCAACGTGGGTTTCCGCTTTGTCGACCACGTCTCTGCTCAAGGCGATCTTCTGAAGATAACCACCATCGTCGCCAGCCGGCTTGAATCCCCAACGTGACAGGTTCATTGCCAGGAATTTGGCGGTGGTATCTAAACCACGCGAGGGAGTGTCCCTGCCTTCCATCTCGTCAGAAGCGATGAACGACAGGAAGTCCTTGAGTTGTGCTGCCGAGATTGTGTCAACGCCCCTTTGTGAAGCCAGCGAAACAGGCGCAGCTTTCGCGGTGTGAGTCTTCTTCTGGGCGAGCGAGACAGATGGGACCGAGGAAAGATTGAAGACGAGGACGCTCGTCAACAGTAGTATGGCAATTGATCTTCGCATGTATTCTCGGTTCTTTCGTAACGCAAACTGTTAGTTTGCGATTTCTCGGCGCAGGTTCAGCCATCGTACGACGACGCAAACTAACAGTTTGCGTTACATCTGATCCGCGGCAAATGATTTATACATGCTGCACTGCGCCGACCAACTTCGTCAGCGTTTCCTTCGCATCGCCATAAAGCATGCCGGTAACGTCTTTGAAAAACAGCGGGTTCTCAAGTCCCGAAAATCCCTTGCCCTGACCGCGCTTCAAAACCACCACGGACTTGGCGCGATCCACTTCCAGGATAGGCATGCCGGCAATCGGGCTCGAGGGATTGTCGCGCGCGTCGGGGTTGACGACGTCGTTTGCGCCGATCACCATCGCCACATCAGTTGTAGGAAACTCGGGATTGATTTGTTCCAACTCATACAGCGACGAATAGGGAACGTTGGCCTCGGCCAGCAACACGTTCATGTGTCCGGGCATGCGTCCGGCCACGGGATGAATCCCATACTTCACCGTCACGCCGCGCTTCTCGAGCGTGTCTGCCAATTCGCGCACCGCATGTTGCGCCTGAGCCGTCGCCATGCCGTAGCCGGGCACAAACACAACTTTGCTTGCATAAGCCAACTGCACCGCGATGTCGTCCAAACTCACTTCCCGCATCGTCCCCTGTTGACTACCGGGTTCGTTGGATGTCTTCGCGCTGCCAAACGCACCAAACAACACGTTCGTCATCGAACGATTCATCGCGCGGCACATCAATATCGAGAGTATGAATCCGGAAAAGCCGTCGAGTGTGCCGGCAATGATCAGCACGTTGTTCTTCAACACGAAACCTGTAGCCGCGGAGGCCAGACCCGCGTAGGAATTCAGCAGTGACATGACTACCGGCATGTCAGCCGAACCGATCGGCATCACGAGTAGTAGTCCGAAGACGAAGGCCAAACCGACCATCAGGAAAAAGAGCGGCAGCGAACCCGGCACAATGATCAAGTAGACGAAAAGACCAATGGTGGTTGCCAGCAGCACCATGTTGAAAACATTCTGGCCGCGGAAGGTCATAGGCGTACCGCGCACCAGTCCCTGCAACTTAACAAAAGCCAACAGGCTGCCGGTCGTCGTTAGCGCGCCCAGCATTACTTCAAACCCGAGGGCGGCCATTGTTATCGTTTCGAGATGGCCACCGGCGCGATAGAACTCGGAAATTCCAACCAGCGCTGCGGCAAAAGCACCAAAGGCATGCGACAGCGCAGTCCGTTGCGGCATCGCTGTCATCGGCACCCAGAGACCCATCGCTAAACCCACCAGCGATCCGAGCACCAACCCGGTAATAATCCAGGTGAAGGTGACGATCTCGTAATTCATTAGCGTGCCGATGATCGCCATCAGCATGCCAAACTCCGCCAGGTGCATGCCGCGTTTGGCAGACTCCGGATGACTCAATCCCTTGAGACCGAGAATGAAAAGGATAGAAGCCAGCAGGTAGCTTAGTTCGATGAAGTAGGTGCGCACAGTTTTATTTATTCATCAACCGCCAAGGCTCCCAGTTCGCCAAGGCAAAAAAACAAAGGAGAGAAAGAGACTTCAGGTTTGGTTACTTGGCGCCCTTGGTGCCTTGGCGGTTAGTTCTTACTTCTTACCTGCCGCCGGCTTGCGCTTAAACATCCGCAGCATGCGATCCGTGATCACAAAGCCGCCTACGACGTTCGTCGTCGAACAAAACACAGCCGCAAATCCGAGAATCGTGCTGACCGTGTTGTAGTGGGCGCCGGCAGTAACAATCGAACCGACCAGTGAAATCCCAGAGATGGCATTCGTCGCGGACATCAGCGGCGTGTGCAACAGCGGCGGCACGCGCGAGATGACCTGATAACCAAGAAACGCCGCAAGCGCGAAAACGTAAAGCGCGGAAATCAACGTTGCTGCTGTCATTGCCAATCCTCCGTACAGTTACCACACTCCAAGTGGTAAGGCGTCCACTTCGGCAAAATGTTTATCACGAGATACGACAGTCAATCCATGCTGTCGGGCGACGGCAGCAATCCAAATATCGTTTTCAGGAATCGGGCGTCCCTTCACGCGAAGATTGGTTTTGATCTGAAGGTACTGCCGCGCCGTATCGAGGTCACAGTCAAGAAGAGTGCAGTTGAATGCAAATTCATCGATACGTCTGCTGTTGACCTCAATGCGAGTCGATTTTCCGGCGCCGTAGTAAAGCTCGCCGAGGGCTACGACAGGCACAAAGATTTCATTCGATTGGCTAAGATGTTGCTGGACGTTAGCATCGCCGGCAAAAATGGCGATCAAGATGTTGGTGTCGAGGAGAAACTTACCACTCATCGGGATTAACCGTTTCGCATCCTTGATGAATTACCTGTTCGATGATGGCCAAGTCGTCCTCCTGTATGGCGCCTGCATGTCGAAGCAAATTGCGGCCGGCACCTCCGTTCGGTTGTGAGTCAGCCGAGAGTGAGCGGGCAAAATCGAGTACTCGTCGTTGCTGTGCGTTAGGAAGTCTGCTGATTTCTTCCTGTAGCTCCTGTTCAATATTCTGCGCCATCGATTAACTCCTGACTTTTCTACTTACGTCAATAATATCCCGTCTTTCCAGAAAGGTCATCACGAGGAAACGGCCTTTATCGCGCCTGCCGTAACAATCGAACCTACTAGGGTTAAATCATTCAATCATCGACATGTCGAGCAAGCGCGCCGAGTTGATAATTCTAACGATGTAAACCGTTTTACGCGCGACGCGAAAGAGGGTGCGGTAATCTCCGAAAATCAGATGCCTGTATTTCCCCCGCAACAGGGCATTCTCGGGAATCAGGGGACATCTCTCAGGAAAGCGGCCCAGACTCTCAACTTGCTTTTCCAAATTGAGAATGAATTTCGTCGCATTGTCCGGATTGTCTGCCGCGATGAAACTCCAAATTTCCTCAAGATCCTGTTCCGCTTTCTTCGCAAAGCTAACTACGAATCTTATGGGCATTCTTAAACTCTCTAAGAACTGAACGAGCGCTTCGGACGCGTCCCGCAGAAACGTCCGCTTCACCTTCCGCCAAAAGCCCTGCCAAATTGAAGGCTCTCAGATATTTCTCATAAGTCCTGGCATCAAGCAGCACCGCGTCTGCGCGGCCGTTTACGGTCAAGACCACCGGACGCCCGGTCTTGTGGACTTGCTGCAAAATCTCGCGTGTATTGCGCTTAAGGTCGGTAACGGACCGAATATCCTCAGATGGGCTGAACGACATTATTGCTGCTCCTTCGCACTAAATTCAGCGCCTAATTTAGCATGCAATTAGGCAGTGCCTGTAGCGTTGGCTGCCGCTACTCGCTGGTTCACCCACTTGCCCGCATGCGTGACGCACGACGGTCCAACTACGTCATCGTTCATGTCGAGATTCAGTTCGCCGTCTTTGATTAGTAAACTCAGAAACGCGGTGACGTTGCGCGAATAGAGTTGGCTGGCATGCACCGGCACCGTTGCCGGCAAATTCGTCGGCGACATGATCACGACGCCGTTTCGTTCCACAACTTCATCCGGCTTGCTCGGTTCGACGTTGCCTCCAGTAGTCCCCGCAAGGTCGATAACTATCGCACCGCGCTTCATTCCATCGACTGCCGCTTCGTCCATTAACAGCGGCGCGCGTCGTCCGGGAACTTGCGCCGTTGTGATTACCACGTCCGCGGTTTTCGCGTGCTCAGCGATCAAGTCTCGCCCGCGCTTGAGCGCCTCTTCTGACAACTCAACTGCGTAACCGCCTGCATCTTCAGTCTTGAGTCCACCGAGATCGACGTCCAAAAACGTCGCGCCGAGCGAGCGCACTTGTTCACCCGCGGCCGCGCGAACGTCGTAAGCTTCAACAACCGCTCCAAGGCGTCGCGCGGTGGCAATCGCCTGCAGACCCGCAACACCGGCGCCCAGGATCAACACGCGCGCGGGCGGCACAGTACCGGCTGCAGTCATTAACAAAGGAAACATTCTTGGTATGCTCGAAGCAGCAAGCACGACGGCTTTGTAACCCGCGACCGTAGCCATCGACGAGAGCGCGTCCATCGACTGCGCGCGCGTGATGCGCGGCACGAGCTCCATCGCAAACGTTGTCAGGCCTTTCGCTAACGCGGGAGTTAATGCGGCGGGTTCGTCGAGTGGACGCAGGAAGCCAAGCACCACGGCGCCGTTTTTAAGTTTGGCGAAGACTTCATCCGCAGGACGATTGACAGTAACCAGAACGTCTGTTTCGCCGAGTATCGCATCGCGATCGACTGAGACTTGTGCGCCGGCCTCTGCGTATTCAGCATCTGATCGCGCCGCCGCGAGACCCGCGCCGCTCTCGACGATCACCGAGGCTTTCAGCGCCAAAAGTTTCTTCGCCGAATCAGGCATCAGCGCCACGCGGGCTTCACCCGGCAGTTCTTCTTTGAGCACGGCGATCTTCATTTCAGTTTCGGTAGGATGCTAGATCCAGGGGAAGTTTTCGGCATACACCCGGCGAGCGCGTTCTCAGCATGTGTTCAGCAGCTCGGAGTATATCATTGGCCGTAAACGAGCCACAAAGTTTGAGCCTGCGTTACTCAAGAATCAACCTGCGGTCACGAAAGTAGCGTGGTTTGCCAACCTTGAACCACGCCCTCTATAATCACAGTCCTGTTAACGCGCGGCGCATTGGTGTAGTTGGTTAACACGCTGCCCTCTCAAGGCAGAGATCACGGGTTCGAGTCCCGTATGCGCTACCAATTTCGTTTGAGTCACTTACGGGTTTTCTAATCCAAGCTTTGTCGATAACGAGATCGGCGAGGTCAAGCATGGTTGTTCGGCTCTTTTGAAACACTCGATGTGTTGCTTGTCTCTCTCAGCAAGCAACTGCACTGCTCCTCTCATGGGGCACCGGGAACCAGCCGCTGCTCAACCCAGTTAACGCGGACGATTGTCATGAATTGCACTGTGGCAACCGTGCGAAGATCGTAACGTAAGCCCAGCCATTGGCGTCGACTGAAATGATCACAAAAACCTGCATCGCCTTGTTGTACTTACTACTAGCCCTCTGCACCTCTTCGGCTTTTGCGCAAAGCCACACTACGGGTCGCATTGCGGGCTCAGTCAAAGATCAGAGGGGAGATCTCATCGCCGGGGCAGAAGTAACCGTGAGCAGCAAGACCACAGCCGAAGAACGAAAAGTTACCACCGACAATGAAGCCAACTATAGCGTCCCACTTTTGCCGCCGGGTATTTACAGCGTGAGGATTACAGCGAACGGCTTCCACCCGACTGTCTTTGATCCAGTTCAGGTAGCAATCACTGAGACCATTACAGTCGATGCTGAACTCCGAGTAGGAGAAATCGGTGACATCGGCACAGTCGAGATTGCGCAGTTGGCTCAAAGAGACGGTCCACAGCTTGGTCGCGTCGTCGACACGCGCGCTGTTTCCGAGCTACCGCTCGCGACGCGCAACTTTCTACAGATTCTCGCGCTCTCGCCGGGTACGTCCGTGTCGCTGCCCAACAACACTGCCCTCGGTCGCAACTCACAAAATGTTTCCGTAAACGGCGCTCGCGTGACGCAAAACGATTTCGAGATCAATGGGATTGACGCCAACAACATAACCACAAATGCCGCGCCGGGTGTGGCGGTCCCGGCGCCAGAGACTATTCAGGAATTCAAGGTACAAACTTCACTTTACCCGGCAACGTTTGGACGTGGCGGCGGCGGCAATGTTCAGGCAATCACGAAGAGCGGCAGTAACAATTTCCATGGCGCCGGCTATGAATACTTCCGCGACGACCTGTTCAACGCCAACAATCCGTTTTTGAAAGCGGCCGGTGTTAGTCGTCCAATCCTGCAACGCAATGTCTTTGGCGGGTTGCTCGGTGGTCCAATCAAAGCTAACAAAATGTTCTTCTTCCTCTCTTACCAGGGCACGCGCGAGGTGAACGGCGCCTCGCCCAACAGTTTAACCTCAGGCGTTTTGATCGCCGCCGGCTTAACTGACGATCGTTCACAGCAAACTTTACTGACCACTTTCAGGCCCCGGCCGTCTCCGGGCGCACCCCCCGCTACCTTAATTAATCCGGTGGCGCTGGCCCTTTTGAACGCCAGACTGCCGAATGGTCAATTCCTGATCCCGACGCCACAGGCAGACGGTCATTACTCAGGCTCCGCTCTGTCTTCTTATCGCGAGGATCAACTCAACGCCAACGTCGACTACGGTGTCGGCGATAAGGACTGGCTGGCCCTGAGGTTTTTCTTCTCACGCGCGCCACATTTTTTCGCGCTGCCGAGTGGCGGCGCAAATGTTCCGGGCTTCGGTGCGAATCAAAAGCAGAACAACCGGCTGCTCTCGTTTCAGGACATCCACACAATCAGTTCCCGGACCATCAACGAGGCGCGCGCGGGCTATAGCTTTATTCGCGGCGACACGCTTGGACAAACGCCGCTAAGAGACTCGGACCTGGGAATCAAGCGAGCTAACGCCAACACGTATCCGGGATTGGGGCTGATTCGCATCGGACCAACAGCAACCAACGCAGCGGCGTTTGGCAATGCCGGAACGAATGTAGACATGCAAAACTCGGCGTCTTCAACGACGCTGGTTGATATTCTTTCAATGACGCGTGGTGGGCACAGCATTCGTACGGGTGCTCAGGCCATTTATTACCGGAACAATCTCACCGCGAATAATAATCGGCGCGGCACGATAGGCTTTCAGAGTTTCAATAACTTTCTGCTCGGCGTGGCTAACAACTCAGTGTATGGAGACGGCATCAACAGTCGCATCCTCCACGCCGCCGACTACGGTTTCTTTTTTCAGGATGATTGGAAGTTTTCCCGAAAGCTGATTCTCAATCTCGGGTTGCGTTACGACCTGGACCTGCCTCCTTTCGAAACCCGAGGTGCTATGTCTACGTTCGATCCGGCTCTCTACAAACCCAGAATGGAAGTGGACGCTGGCGGTAATCCTGTAGGACCCCCGACGGGCGGGTTCGTGCAGGCCGGAAATGTAATCCCTCAATGGGATTTGCCGGAGGCGCCAAACGTCGGTAAGCGTCTCCTGAAGAGTGTCGATCCAAATAACTTCGGTCCGCGCGTCGGTTTTGCTTACGCACCGTTTGATTCCGGACGACTTGTCGTGCGCGCCGGATATGGCGTTTTCTATTCGCGTCCATCCAACGCTTACATCGGCATCTCGATAAACGCGCCGCCGCTGTATACCATTCGCCGCAGCCCAGCCGGCGCAACCGTTCCGCTTGCCGATCCTTTCTTTCCGTTACCGTCTCAGGATCTCTTTCCCGCTTTCGTGAAGGGCGTGCCGCTGGCCGGTCAAATATTCGATCGCAATATGCGCACCGCATACTTCCATCAGTACAACGCCAGCGTTCAGTTGGAATTGAGCAAACGGCTGCTGTTCGAAGGAGCTTATGTTGGCACACGGGGACTCAATCTGATTCGCGACATTGCTATCAACCAGGCAAGACTGGCCAGTCCACTGCATCCGATCGTCAACGCCGTTACCGGCCAGGTAATTACCACTAACACACCAGCGGCCACTAACGTTGCGCTGCGAGCGCCGTATCAGGGAGTCGAAGCGGGAAGCTTTCTACAGATTCAATCGACCGCACAATCAACTTACAACTCATTACAGATGAGTTTGACTCGGCGTCTCTCACGCGGGCTACAGCTACTCGCTTCCTATACCTATTCCAAGTCGATCGATAATGCGTCCGGCGGGAGCGACAGCATGGGAGAGGTTAGAGACACAATAAATATCGCCGGCGATCAACTTAATAACCGCGCTAACCGTGGTGTGTCAGACTTTGATCGGACGCATCGTTTTGTATTGAGCTACCTGTGGGACTTACCGCGACCCGCTTTTTCGGCACGTTGGGACGATGGAAAGTGGCTCTTCAGTAACTGGCAAGTGGCTGGGATAATCACGGCGATGTCGGGCCTGCCGATTGATATAACAGATGGCGGCGCCGGATCGTTTTATGGCTTGAGCGCCGGGAATAATGCATTTGTGCGTCCAAGTTGGGCGCCCGGCGCGACGGTAAGCACCGCAACGAGCAATGTGCCGTCAGGTTATTTTTTCAATCCGCTCGCGTTTGTTCGGCCGATTGTATTAACGGGCCAGGTGATTCCAAGTTCAAACGGCACAGCCACGGCAGGCGCGACCGGAACAGATTTCGGCAACGTGGGGCGGAACGTTCTGCGAGGTCCGGGGCAAACTAACGTGGACTTCTCCGTAATCAAGCGTTTCCCATTGGCCGAGACGAAGAATATTGAATTGCGTGCCGAGTTTTTCAACCTTTTCAATCAGGTAAATTTAGCCAATCCGATCAGCAACCTAAACGCCGTGCCAACCACGTCGATAGATCCGAATACTGGACGGATAATTGGCAATCCCGGCGACTTCGGTCGCATAGTTTCGACGAGTAACAATCCGCGACTGATTCAGTTTGCGATCAAGTTTAATTTTTGATTGATCCCTCTCCCACTGGGAGGGAGAAACAAAGCGATGAAAGCGATTCACTCTCAGGTATTCTTTGTGCAAAGCTGAGGAACATTATGCCAACCAAACCTTCATTTCCTCCAACCATTCGCATCGGAATTCTTGTCTATGAAGGGTTCGAGCCAATCGACGTGTGGGGCTTTACGGAAGCCTTTGCGATTTCACGCTTCATTGGTACCGACTATCAGGACCCGCTGCCCTATCCGTTCGAAATCTTGTTTGTCTCAAACGAAGTGAAGCCGCCGGGAAAATCCGCGGCCACTCCCCAGCCAGTCAAGAGCGCTAACGGTCCGCGCGTCGCGCCTGACATCTTTCGCGATGATGCGCTCAACGAACGCTTCGACGTGCTGATGATCCCGGGCGGCATGACCGCGCCTTTACTTGACGAGAAGGATCCGAAAGCGGTGAAGGCACTCATGAATTGGGTGAAGACTATGGACAAGCGGGTGAAGCTTATGACTTCGGTATGCACGGGCGCGGCGGTGCTTGCTAATGCCGGTGTTCTCGATGGCAAGCCGGCGGCGACTAATCACCAGGCGTTCACCTGGGTAACGCAGTTTGGTCCACGCGTATTGTGGGACAACGTATCGCGTTGGGTTGATGCGGGACATTACGTCACCTCCGCCGGAGTTTCCGCCGGCACCGACATGGCGTTCCATCTGGTTGCGCGACTGGCGGGAAGAGCGGTGGCAGAAACAGCGGCAAAGCAAGCGGAATACGACTGGCATCGAAATCCCGAGGAACCGATCTATTATCCGGAACAGGCGGTTGTTCCGACGTCGCGCTAAACGCCCAGATATTTAGAACAGTTGGTTTCGAGTCATGATGTCGGTACCACCTCGCGGTAGCGGGTGGGTTCCCCTCGCATTTTTGTCTCGTGCCTGCGTCGCCAGAATTCACTCGTAGGCCAACGCTGCTCCTCGAGGTAATATTTCCCGCGGGTCTCAAGGTAGCTCTCAAATTCCTCGCTTACATAACGCCCATATCGCCTCAGTCCCGAATCATCGCCTCGCTCAAGCAGATCGCCAATCGCGTAGGACGCGAATATCCCCGAGCGCAACGCTTTGACAATACCCTGGGAAGAAAGTGGATCGAACCGCGAGGCGGAGTCGCCGGCGGCCAGCCAATGTTCCCCCACGACCGGATCCAGCCAGCGCGACGTAGCGGAGCGAACCACGACCGGACTGCAAAGTTTATCCAGTTGCACCATTGCGCCGAGGTTGAACATGGAAGCGAGGCTCCGCCGCCACTCCTCGGGTTCATTTAGTCGCATGATGCGTGCTAGATCCGCATCGGTCATGCAGGCTACGAAGCGCCGCCCGTCAGGCAGCCCCGCTGTGTACCACCAGCCATCTTCGAAAGCCTCAACCATCGTCCGAGGATCACCATTGCGGCACTGAAAAAATCCGGCAATGCCGACCAAAGCATCCGCCTCGACAAACCGCGCGCCGAAGCGACGGGCCACAGTCGCGGATCCGCCCGTCGCGTCCACGATAAAGCGGGCCGCGAGCTGATCGCCGTTTGCAAGATTCAACTGCCACTCGTCACCCGTGCGGCTGAGGTCACGAACTCGCGTGTCGAGGATGAGCGTTGCGCCGCGCCGGCGAGCTTCGTCTGCCAGCATCCCATCGAATTTCGCGCGGTCGAGATGCCAGCCCACGTTAGCGGGCATGAAGATGAAATCGTTGTCGAGGAGTGCGGCGCTACCCCAGGCCGCAGCCGTGCCATGAACTTCGCGGTGATTCTGTTGTTGAAACGTTCCCCACACCCCGAGATGTTCGAGGATAGGCCGCGCGGGAGGCGGCAGAGTCTCGCCGATGCGAAACGTTTCGTAGTGAGAAGCTTCGATGAGGACAACGGAGAGCGACGGAGCGTGGGCCCCAAGCGAGAGCGCGGTGGCGGATCCGCCGGGTCCGCCGCCGACGATAGCAACGTCGAAAGACGCAGGCCTCATATTCGTCGTCCTGCCGGCGCGCTATTCGACTCGCACTGCGTAGAACGAAGCGACAACGCCGGCGGGATGGACCGTGCCGTCACTTCCCGAATGCGGAATGGTTCTTACAACTGAGCCAACTATCGCTGCCCGCTGAAGTAAGTCGGTGCTGTTGGGCCACACGGGCACAAGCCAGCCGATGTAGTCGTAAATCCACTCTTCAGGCCCGACGATACCGACACCCTGAAAACGTACCTGTGCCGGAGAGCCGTAACCGATCGAGCCGTGCAGATTCAACGACCAGCCGTCACCGCCAATCGTGCCGCCGAGCGTAGCCGGGGCAGGCGAGGTAATTTCAAGGGTGCCGTCGCCAAACAGTAATTTCGAAAACTGCGTCGGGTCTGAATCTTTCGTCAGATCAGGATCGTTGTAAAAGCTTCGGTAGCTCCAGCTGCCGACAAATGGGTTGTCTTTCATGATTTTTCCTCTTTCTTTGCGGGGTTCCGTTTGGTGCGTTCGACACTGATGTACGGCGGGTTATTCTCCGGCGTGCCCAAAACACTGGGTTGAACATCGCCCAGGGGATTGCGCTTGACGACAGGAAGCCGCCACCATTCAGTGACCATCTTCAGATCGCCGGCATTTGTTTGCGGGATGCCGGGAGTCCAATCAAGCCAATTGATTGAATCAGGATCACCGGGCACGACCTCTTCATTAGTTTGCATCGGGCGGTGTGCCGGCCACCACAATGTCTCCCAAACTCTTTGTTCGCGCTTCAGCAACTTGTTATTGTCGCTGTCCGGAAAAATCTGATTGAACATTTCATAGGTGACGTCGACCGGTTGCGTCGAGCATTCGTTGAAGTCAGCCTGCCACGGCACGGACATGTACTTGGTCAGATCGCCCGGCTGAAGGCCAACGGTGAAATCGTTTTGCTGGCTAAGGGCATCGCCGGCGTAGAAAGCATAATCACTGTCAGGTACCGTACCCCGGTTTGCCGACGCCGCCGTCTCGCCGAAGTTGTAGAAATCCGGATCGGCTTTGATGCGATAGGGTTCAAACCAAATGGACGGATTGCGCATGACCCATCCGATTTCGGCGCCCGGACAAAACGATCCGCCGAGTATGTTACTGATGACGCCGCGATCGAGATCGCGTCCGGTGCGGTTTACCCAATCTGCGTATGGATGCAAAGGGTCGGGGTTTGCCCATCCTTCAAGTTTCTCGTTGTAGAAAAGTCCGAAGGCCCATTGACGCAGCATGAAATACTGATAGTCGGTCAAGCGGAAAAATTTTGCCGGCAACTCATTCGTGATCGGGTTGTCCCCACAGAGCAGCGGCATCCGCGGCAGGTTGTGTACCCGACTGTCCGGGCGTCCGCTGATCATGAACTGATTTTCTTCACCCGGGGCGCGCAGCAGATCGAAAAGAAACCGTCGCATCGGGCCGTAAGGATCGTGGGTATTTGCCTCAATACATTTTCGCCGACAATCACGCAGCAATTGTCCTGACAAGTATTTCTGAAGCTGCTCATGCACTCGGAGCGAGAACTGGTTGGTAACATCTTCGGGGTACGAGGGGTCGGCGTGAAGAATTTCGTCGACCTCATGTTTGAGTTTCTCCTTCGCGTCAGCCGCAGATTCCGCAGCCGGTAACCACGTTTCAAGATATTCGTCGGCAGGCTTATCCGCGCTCTTGCCGACTAAATTGCGCGAAAAGTCCGCGACCGCTTTGTGTAGTTGCCGGCCGCGTTTTTCGTTAAGAAACCGTGTCTCAGCAGCGACGTCGCCGGCGGCAGCAAACGACGCCTCCAACGGCGTAAGCGCGGCCGCTAATTCTTCGATGAACAGATCTCCTGAATGGTGAGACTGCGCGCATTTCTTTTCGCAAGCCGTCACACCCTCTCGGTTGACGGTCGGCGGCGTACCCAGTTTTTTATAGTCAAAAGTTCCGCGCGTCGATTGATTGTGGGGAAAGTTTGACTGGCCCAGCGTGTCACAAAGATAGTTGTACTGATCGGGCCGGTAGAGAATGTTCCAGATGTCTCGATAGAACCACGGGCGATAATCGGGGTTCCAACGGACCCGGCCGGCGCGCCAGTGAATTAGCGCTCCTTCGTCAGTCGGCGCGATGTGCTGCGGCGCATTGAAAGTGCCGGCGGTGCCGTAGATATCGGTGCGTTCGGCGAACTGGCGTACCGCCATGTCTTCAATAACATCGTCCATCGTGACCACGTCGAGAATCTCCGGCACATAGGCCGGATAGGCGCAAACAACCCAAGCCGGATTTTCAACGTCGATGTACCGCACCCTGCTAACCAGCGGAGAAAACATCACCAACCGCGCCATCACTGGACCATCTGAAGTATCGTCGAACCAGCCATCGTTATTCGCATAGTCATTGATCCGTGGCTGACCGAAGTCGTTGAACAAATAAGATCCAGAGTTTCCATGTCCACCCAGCACCAGCAGCCGGCCGGTGTCGTCAGTAAGCAAATCGCCGAGCGTGTCGATTGAATTGGGGTTAAGGGGCTGCGGTGGAAAAGTGGTGGCAGATTCTGAACTGTCCCGATCAAAGTGCGCCGTGCGCGAGTCCTTGTGGTTCACGGTTCGCGGACCCGGATCGATTATTAGTTGTTGCCGCGCGTTGTCATCGGTGATTGCCGCGTTGCGTAGGGGGTGACTCGGGTCGTAGCCGTGTTCGCCTTGAAGCTGAAGAAATTGAAACCACGAGGATTTTTTGTTTCCCAGATACACGCGCCATTGAATGTCGACCAGCGTGCCGGCATTTCCGCCACCTTCGATCCTGTCGCCCAACTTCAGCGGCCGCCCGGCTGGGCTGTTTTCGTCATACGCCCAGATTTGAAAACGCGCGGCTTGTCGCTTCATGCGTCCTTCGCTGTCCTTGAACGACTCAACTCTGATTTCGGTCATGCCATCCGGAGTCACGAGCGGGTTACCGCGCGCGTCACACTCAAGCGGTAACGCAGCCGGTTGTTCTGGTGAAATGCAGAAGCCGTCGGGACTATTGCCGAGACGCGCGACGCCGACGCCCGGGTGAATGCGATATGTGGTAGGCATCATTCTTGTTCCTTAATCGAGAAAGTCGAGGGAAACGCCGTCGAGTCTCAGCAATTCGTTATCTTCACAGTAGTCAGCGCCAATCACAACCAAAGTTATTTGTAGCGAACTAGCGTTCTTCAGCAGCCGCTTCGCCGACTGGGTAACGTTGATCCGATGGTTGCGTGGCGTGTTGTGATGACGAGGCCTTTGATCGAATTGCCGCTGGCGACTCGGTGGCAAATCACAGTGTCCGGGTCCGCCGATGCAATCCGCGTGACCGAAGATGGCAAGATATCCGGCGTAGTGCGGGTCTTCGATGGAGGTGGAGGCATTCGCGTCAGGCAAATTCAGAAAGACGCGAATGAAGCACGAACGCGGCAACTGCGGCACCCGATGAAGCCGGACCTCTGCCTGTTGGAATGAACGCTGCACCGGTTTCGGAATCGCGATCGGCTTGGAAACAAAGCGGCCCACCGGCGTCGCCAAACCTACCGGGATAACGAACGCGCATTTGACGTACTCGTAGCCGAAACGTGACATGTCGAGCGTGTCGCGCACGGTATAACTCCACGGCGTCAGCACTGAATCGAGCTCGGCCGGCAATGAATGTGGGTTCTGCTGCTGCCACTGGTGCCAGGTGCGATCGATATTGACATGTATGGGCCAGAAGACTGGATCATACGAGGCCGTTAGATTACTCAACATGTCGCCATACTGTGGCTCCGACGTTAGATCGTCCATCGAATGGAATCGTCTGCCGGCGACTTGCACGCTGCGGTTACGTCGCTGACTCGCCATTGTCGGCAGAGATGTCGACGATTGGTCAGGAGGTGAGTAGTCAGGGTTCATTCCTCCGGTCCAAATATGCATCGTGTTATGTGGGTTCTGGTCGAGAAAGCCAAACGAATCGTCATAGAAGCTGCCGCCGCCAAAGTCGCGAAAGGTTCGCAGCGCGAGAATTTGCTCCATGTCAGCGGCGGTTGGGTAATGATAGTGAAATTGCGAGGTGTTGATTTTTTTCGGCTCTTTGGTGGTCGGATCGTAATACTCGGACGGATAACGCAGCGGATACCAGAGTGAATTTCCCGCCAGCAAAGCTTTGAGGAAATTCTCGCGATATGGCGGCTGCGAGTAATCCTCGCCCGTCATCTTCTTGACTGCCGCGAAGAAGGTGGCTTGCGACGGATAGCTTAATCCCAACCCGACCATCTGCTCGATTAGCGCTACTGCCGCTTTGTGCGGCAACGCCGGCTTATATACTTTTTCCAGATCGTTGATCGATTCTTTAGTGAGAAGGGCTTGGTACGCCGGCGGAATAATCCAACCATCCTCCGGATGCTCGGGACAATACTGCGGCATCGTGAAGTCCCAGTAGGGAATGGTGACGTCCGGACAAACGTCCTGAAGGGCCTGCTCGAATTCGTAGAGATAAATTCGATGCCAGGGAAGAAAGCGTTCCCAACCATGCTGGCAATGGTTCTGATGAATCAGCGCCATGTTGTTGTAACTGCGCCGATCCTCGGGCCACTTGTTGAAGCGATAGAGCTCACGGAAAGCCCATCGCAGTTTCTCGAGCTCTGACGGCGACATACAATCGAGATTCGTCCGCTGTTTTAGTTCGCCATACTTGTACGTGTATTCATTCGGTGAGCCATCGTAGACTTCGAAGCTGCGCGCGGCGGGCTCAACATTCGTCGGATCGATTGTCTCGAGGGCTTTAGTCGTAGTCCCGTCAACCGGAAAAGAGATTTGGTGGTCAGCCTCCGGGCAGCCGTCATCGATCCATTCGGCAATGAAATTCATGTCGTCTCTGGGAACCGCCTGCCCGCCCCAGGGAAGAGCCGGAAACTGTGAGCCATCGAAGGGAGGCTGGCCGCGCAGTCCCTTGATGAGGCCTGATCTCGCGCTCCGGCTGATGGATGCTGAATCGCTCGCCGTGTCCGTATGACAGCAGGAGGGAGGCGCAACTTCAGGAGGCGCAATCATCCGGACGCCATAAATCTCGACCTCGAGGAACTGGGCTAACGGCAGTTGCCAGAACAGTCCCTTCCCGTCGTAATTCACCGCGCCACCAGCGGCAGCCCGATCCAGGATTTGTTTCACCTCTTCATAGCGGGTGGTGGTTGCAGTATCGACCATGATGGTTTGTTCCTTCCTTCCAGTTAGTGAGCGCCGTAGGTTGGTAATTCCGCGGGCCTCGTCGGCCGGCGCTCCTGATCACGCAGAATGGGGAGTTGTTCACACGGCGAGCAGGTGGGGCTCGATTTTGATCGGGTGAGCCACGAGCGCCAAAGGACAGCCGCAACCAGTACCGCAATACCACCGTAGACTAGTCGCGTGTCATCAACGATGAACTTGCCGGCAAATACTGCAAGCGCCGAAATGAGACCGACCGCAACGATTGTGTATCTACGCTCACCGTTCCTCTTCATGGCCAGCATCGCCACGGTTAGCGCAAGCCACATCGCGGTCAGCGGCGGAAGCCAGAAGCGATATGCGGAGGCTGTTGTTGTGGCTACTCCAAAAATCCCGAAGTAAGCCAAAAAACAGATCGGACATTTGGGCGCAACCGCGAGCAAGATGGAACTCAGCCCCATCAGTCTGTTTCGCCGCTGAGTCGACATGCTTCTTCGCATCGCTTTCCGGACACCCAAAATCTCGAACACTTCGCTGTGGGCCAAAGCATCAGGGCTTCATCAATTCCAGGAACGGAGCTAGCTCAGCTCTGGGTCACTATCCGACAGACTCCAACAGCGGTTAATGGTGCGAATAGGGCGTACGAACGGGCGCGACTTCTACAATCGTCATCATGCCGCGATCTTCATGCGCGAGGATGTGGCAATGAATGACGTATTGGCCCGTGTAATCAACAAAGCGGCTGCGCATCTTGAAAAAGCCCGGCACCTGAATGGGCTGACCGCTGGCGTTGAGCAACGGGTTAGTAGTCGGACCGTTAGGTGTCGTCGCCAGCGTAGGCGCGTATCCCGAAGGAATGGGAAAGACGTCCCACCAAACCAGATTTGATTTTGGCGGCGCCGGTACATCGCACGGCACAGCAGGAGAGCCGCGCGGGTTCCATGTGTCGGGATTATTTGGATCGAGATAGCATTGACCCGGCGCGAGATTGTCCGAGTGGAAGGCATACTTGACAGCGTTTTGATTGGTCTGCGGATCAATGTACGGCTGGCCCGTCTTCGGATCGATTGGCGCTTTACCCGTAGCAGGATCAATCAGCGGCGTATTCGGGTCGAATACATCGACGATCTGGAACGGATTGATGTGAATGTGAAATGGATGCGCAATTTGCGGCCCGAACGTGGCGTTCACAATCTTCCATTCTTCGACCCTATTCAAGAGGACGACTGCGCCGACTTCGCCGTCAAACTTCTTTCCATCAATAGTGTGCATTGCCTGGAAGGGCGGCGTGGACGCGAACTGGATTGTCTTTGTGCCGCTTACTTCAGAGTCAGCAATGTCCGCCAGGAACGGTGGGAACGCGGGCGCCTTGGCGACGGGCACGAATTGTCCAGCGTTAGTAGTTGGATCGATCTGGTTGCCAGCAACGTTGACTGTGAGCAACGTCAGGGGTTTTGCCGTCGCAAGGTCTGACGGATCGACCTCATTCTGGACGATCACCGGATACGATCCGAGGGTGCAACTCTTTTGATTGTTTGGACACGCCGGAGCTTTGACCAATAGGTCGACACGATTGCCCGGGGCCATCACAAACGAACCATTATGGCTGTTGCCGTAATTGGTACTGTTGAATTGCACACCATCCTGCGCAAGTTGCTTCCACTCGAGGCCCGCCGGCGGCGAGAAGAAAGCGCCGGCACGTCCCGAGGTATTTACCATGCGCCACATCTGCACCTGTCCCGGCTGCATCGAGATTATGGGCTGTAACTGACCATTGACCGAGAAGTCAGGTCCTTTATCGATTTTTCCACCCCCCGGGTTCCCGCCGCGCATCAGGTTTGGTGACATTCCAAGTTGGTTAATAACTAACACCTGCGCGCCACGCGTCCAGTTAGTGCCGTACCAGTTGTTCAAATCATCATCGTATTGGCCCTCGATAATGAAAACGCCCGTCATTCCGTTGGCTACATTGATCGCCGTCGAGCCATGCTTGTGCGCGTGATACCAATGCGTTCCCGGCGACTGGCCCATCATCAGAGGACGGCCGTCCATATCGCCCATTTCGGCAGTGCCTGCGCCACCCATTTGCATGCCTGCGGGTGGGGCAGGCGGCCAAACCGTCTGCGTGTATTCGGGGACGCGATAGCAGTAAGGAAACGCGCCAATGTAATACTGGGGCCACGCGCCCTCCTTCAGTTGTTTCTCATCCACCGGCCAGAGTTTTCTGACTCCCGGGCCATACTTATTTACAAGGTCTGTGTCGTACAGCTGAAGTAACTTCTTTTGCTCGTCAGTCCACGCAGCCGGCAGGTCGCTCCATGTTCTGGGCCACTCCCTGAGCACATTGTGACTGAGTTCGACCTCGCATTTCTTGAAGAAGGAGTCGAAGGCTGCTGCAACACTTTGTTGAGTAACCACGGGTTGGCCCTTCGCGTCTCTTAACGATGGACGTACTTCAATGAATACATTGTCGCCAGTGGTGTTTGGGTTAGTGTGCGTTCCGTGAAAATGGATGTTGCCGGTGCTGGAGCCATGGAAGCAGTCCGGGAATTTGTCAGCCCCTGGATAGCCGGCATTGCTCTCATCGCATCCGCCGCCTTGTCCGGTCTCTCCACGGTCAATCGAGTAAGGGAAATTTAAGGGATTGATCTGGTTGATGAAAGTAAGTTGGACAAGATCGCCAACCCGCGCACGTAACGTTGGACCAGGACGCGGAAGCGCGAACTGCATTTTAGGCTTCGCATAATCACCGTAGGGCGCCCTGGCCAGAGTCGGCTTCGCTCCCCACTCTCGGAAAATTCGCACATGTTGCGGTACGCATTGATTTCTTAATCCTGGGGGTGCACCCGGAGGTACGCGAAAAGTCATCCACTCGTCTTCGTCGCTCAGCATTATCGTTCCTTGCAGCTTGCCGGGCGCAGATCCGATTACAGGCACGGCAATCAGATTCTGACCCGTCGTCAGAGCAGTCGGGCAGGGGTTGACGGGCGAAGGACCAGGTGCAGGCGTGGGCCGATTTTGCGCTTGCGTTGGCGACACCAACAAGAATATGAAAGCGAAAGCACACCAAGCGATCCACCGCGCGCTTCTCAGTCTAAGTGGTTTTCCTGCACACGCCGACTCTCGTTCAATAGCGCCAGAAGAGTCTTTCGAACTTTGAAGGTTTGAGTTGTCGATATTCATCGCCGCGCCTCTTTCTTTCTTGCTGACTTGCCTCGGTTAACATCCATCGACCAGACATTTCAAAACCTGAAATGCTGATCACAATCCCGGTTGGTTATCGCTTCGCGACTCTAGTCTGTCGGAAGCACCGTAGCTTCGATCGTGCCACGCTCGCTCTTGATCGTGGGATGCAGCTTGCAATAGTAGTACACCGTCCAAGTGTCAGGCGGCGGCGTGACCGTCGGCTGCGTAACGTTGTAGGCGGGAGTTGACGGCTCGCCTCCGGGAATGGGATCGGACAGGTAGTTTACCGATCCTCTCGGCAATACCTCCGCATCGGAAAGCGGGTTGTAGTTGGAGTCGGTGGGCCAGGGCTGATGTGTATCGTGGGTCGTGTTGCTCCACGAAACCAGGTCATCCTCCTGGGCCGGAAGGGCATCTCCGGGACTAAAGCCCTGAATGTTCGGAACAAAAGCGGCTCCGACGCCTGAGGCTGACGGAACGATTTTTATTGACCAGTCTGGCATAAGGTTCTCCTGGGGGCGCTGTTCTTAGCTCGTTTAGGAAAATCTGCTTGCAGCAGCTTCTGTTATGGCATTGGCGACAAAACGAGTCATCGAAACTAAACCCGTTACCAATGGCCGCCGCAAGAAATCTCACGCGCGTGATCTACCGCCATTGAGCTTTGGCTGTTGAGCCTTAGCCCATGCTGCTTGTTTAGTTCTGGACCAAAACGAATCTCTGCTAAATATCAAGAGATTGGGAGTTGTACGTAAGGTTCGCGAGAAAATGAAAATTACGTACGCTGGGTAACAAGCTTTAGGAGGTGGCTCGTAATGGCCGAAAGAATATGCGCAAAGGACTCTCTCGTCAAGAAATCTCGGGACGCCAGGGAAACTTTTTATCCGTGCCCCAGTTTCGAGAGCCGTTACGACAAGGGCACTGAAACATCGAGTGACTCGTCTCGTTGACTTTCCCGCGCCCGGTAAAATAGAGTCGCTTCACGAAAGAGGATCCAATGAAACAGTCGCTAAACGAAGAGTCGCTCGGAGACCTGGCCGCCAAACTCCGCGAGGCAAACAACGATTTCACCAAAACATACCCGGGTGAAACCGGAAAACGCCAGCCCGTGCATACCGTCTATGGCGGCGCACATCTTTTCAAATCAGATTCAGCGGCGCGTCTCGGCGCACTCGCGCGGCGATCGCTCGACCAGTTTGCGCCGGATTTTTTCAGCTTCGCCAAGGCGGTGGGACTGCCCGGAGCCCAAGAACTGCCTGATTCACCCGAAGAGGGTAGCGAGCTGCTAACGCGGTTGGAAACTGATCATGAAGAAGTGCGCCGGGAAAACAAAGCTGCCTGGTTCGCGCATGCGATCTACAACCGCGTCAACGAAAAACTGCGCCGCGAGCCGGTGGAAGATTTTCGCATCGACTTTGAAGACGGCTATGGCAATCGACCTGACGATGAAGAAGACGGGCACGCCGCATCGGCCGCAACTGAAGTAGCCGAGGGCATGGTAAACACGACGCTGCCGCCATTCATCGGCATTCGCATCAAGCCCTTCACAGAAGAACTGCGCGCGCGCAGCATGCGCACGCTCGACATTTTTGTTTCGACTCTGGTGGAGAAATCAGGCGGCAAACTTCCGGAGAACTTCGTCGTTACGCTGCCGAAGATTACGATCCCCGAACAAGTCTCAGCGCTCGCGGATTTTTTTGATCTACTAGAAAGCAAGACGGGTTTGGAAGCGGGTGCACTAAAGCTCGAAATGATGATCGAAACTACGCAGTCGATCATTAACGCTCGCGGTGAAATCAACCTGCCGCTTTTGTTAGCCGCAGCGCGCGGTCGATGTGTTGCCGCGCATTTTGGGACGTATGACTACACAGCGAGTTGCAGTATCACCGCTGCGCACCAGCACATGATGCATCCGGCCTGCGACTTTGCTAAGCACATGATGCAGGTTTCGTTCGCGGGCACCGGCATCTGGCTTTCCGACGGCGCTACTAACATCATGCCGGTGGCGCCGCATCGTTTTAGTGAAGGCGGAGCGCCGTTGACGCCGGAACAGATTGCGGAGAATCGCGAGGTAGTTCATCGCGCCTGGAGGCTCCACTACGATCACATTCAACATTCGCTCGAGAATGCTTTCTATCAAGGTTGGGACCTGCACCCGGCGCAACTACCAACGCGCTACGCTGCGGTTTACGCATTTTTTCTCGAGAGTCTCGACGCCGCTTCTGAGCGTTTGAAGAATTTCGTGGAGAAGGCTGCGAAGGCGACGCTCGTTGGCGACGTGTTTGACGACGCGGCCACGGGCCAGGGCCTGCTCAACTATTTTCTGCGCGCGATCAATTGCGGCGCGCT
>JANLYZ010000115.1:0-3129 GCA_031365905.1 Chloracidobacterium sp.
AAAGTTCATCAAGCGGCGTCAGTTCAATCTCCGCATCGCGCGCCTGCTCCGGGGCGATGAAGGGATCAAACGCAATGATCTTCATGCCAAACGCGCGCGCGCGCGCCGCAACCGTGCGCCCGATTCTACCCATGCCGACGACGCCGAGCGTCTTTCCCTGGAGTTCAACGCCAATGAAAGCCTTGCGCTCCCACTTGCCTGATTTAAGACTACTGTTCGCCTGCGGAATCCGGCGCGCCAATGCAATCAGGAGCGCAATGGTGTGTTCGGCCGTGGTGATCGTGTTACCGTCAGGCGCGTTCATTACGACTATGCCGCGTTCAGTTGCCGCCGGCACGTCGATGTTGTCAACGCCAACTCCGGCGCGACCGATCACTTTGAGAGCAGTGGCGCTGTCCATCAGATCGCTGGTCACTTTAGTTTCACTACGGACCACGAGCCCCGCGCAATCGTTAAGCGCTTCGCGTAACTCCGCCGGTTTTAGTTTGACGCGTTTTTCGACGATGAAGCCGGCGTCGCGCAGCGGTTGCAGGCCGTTATCGCTGATGTCGTCGGCCACAAAGATTTTGGTTTGTGCAGTAGGCATGGAAATTTTCGCTTAGGATTATTTCAGTTCTTGGTATAAAGAGGTGGTATGGTAACAGGCTGCCTGATGTCCGACAAACTTCAGAACTTCCCGATCTTTGTAGGTGCCGCGTCGCGGCACATTGAGTTTAGCCCGGCGTTTCAACGCCGGGAGAAATGGTCGAAGCTGATTCTCTCGTCGCGTAGCGACGGTTGAGTCCTGGTTTCAAGCGTCGCTACGCGACGCTGATCTTCCGCTACCCTTTCCCGGCGTTGAAACGCCGGGCTAAAGTCATGCCGACGCTACGCGTCGAAGATGCCCGTGGGCAGTCTTATTTAGCCGGTCTATTTCGGAGACGACTACATGGAGATTTTTGTTTATCGCGCGAACGCAAACGAAGTTGAAGAAGGCTTCACTGTTGCCCAGCTTCCGGAATTGCTGAACGAAGAACAGACAGTAATCTGGGTCGACATGGAAGCGCCATCTCTCGACGATGACCAGGTGCTGCTCGACGTTTTTCATTTTCACCCGTTGACCGTAGAAGACTGCCGTGCAAATCGTCACCATCCGAAAGTAGAAGAGTTTCCCGATTACATCTATTTCATCGTGCACGCCGTACGTACCGACTCAAGCCCTGATCGCTTCAACACCGTCGAGCTTGACGGTTTTCTCGGGCGCAATTTTGTCGTCACCTATCATCACGATACGTTTGCCAGCATCGATAAGGTGAAGCAGACGGTGCGATCGAGTCCCGTCACCTGCCAGCGCGGCGCGCCGTTTCTATTGCATGCGGTGATCGACAGCATCGTTGACGATTACCTGCCGGTGATGGACGATTTTGACGAACGCATAAACGATCTCGAAGACAACATCTTCAGCCTGCACCGCCCGAACGATGAAATCCTTGCAGAGATTCTGGGACTCAAGCGCAGCGTCCTGCGCTTGCGCCGCATATCTTCAAAGCAACTGGAAGTCTTGTATCGCATCAGCCATGGCCAGTTTCAACTGATAACCGGCCCGGTGCTGCCCTTCTTCCGCGACATCTATGATCACATCGTGCGCGTGACTGATCTCGCGGAAAGTTATCGCGATCTGATCAGTGGTTCACTGGAGGCCTACCTCTCGGTCGTCTCGAATCGTTTGAACGAGATCATGAAAGTGCTCACGATCTTTTCCGCCATCATGCTGCCGTTAACATTTATTGCCGGAGTCTACGGCATGAACTTCGACAACATGCCGGAGCTTCATTCGCGTTACGGCTACTACGCGGCCTGGGTAATCATGATTGTCGTCGCGGCGGGAATGCTTTTCGCGTTTTGGAACCGCGGCTGGATTGGAAAGGGTCCAGTGAAGAATCAGAACCGGGAGCGGTAGCGACCGGCCAGAACGCGGTCTCAACTAAAGTAAAATTCTTACTCTTATTTTAAGAAAACTCTGGCGCCGGTCGCTACCGCTCCCGGTTCTGAAAAGAGATTCATATCGGGCCGGCATCTTTGATTTCGCCGGGCTCATCAAGCGCGCCATCGGGCGACGGACTCGGATCGTTCGTTGCATCCCCTGAACCAGAATCCTTTTCGCTTTGCTCTAAGTCTTCGACAGTCTCCTTGCTGGTTGCGTCAGCATCCGCATCGTCAGGCGTCCGGGTTTTTGAGTCCTGCATTTGTTCCCCCTTAAACAAACCAGCTAATTACGACGGCAACAGCGACTACGATCGCGGCGTAGACACCAGCCACGATATCGTCTGCCATGATTCCGAGTCCGGCATCAAGCGACTCAAGCCTACGAGCCGGATATGGCTTAACGATGTCAAAAAAGCGGAAAAGAATAAACGCGAGGATCGCAGTCCACCACGCAGATCCTAAAACAAACGGAACAGGCATCAGGGCGATGAACTGACCGACAACTTCGTCTATAACAACCTTGCTCGGATCTTTCCGGGCCGAGAGTTTCTCCGTGCGAGAGGCCGCCCAGGTTCCGGCCGATGCGATTGCAAATATTGCGACTAACTCAACAGCGATAACACCGTAGTAGACATGAAGAAGAGTTAGATTGCGTCCCTCGCCCGTGATGAAAAAGAATTTCATTGCGGCGCCGTGAACCGACGCATATACGCCAATGCCGACAAGTGATCCCCAGGTGCCCGGCGCGAGCGGGAGATAACCAACGCCGCAGGTTGCGATGGCGAGCGCGAGGTAATCGGTTGGCGTGCGCGGCGGCCGCGGTAGAACGAGAGCAGACTCCGTAACATTTGGGGCTGGCGTCAGTTCATCACTGGATTCTTTTGTAGACATAAGATCGAACGCGGGTTTGCGTGCTATGCCACGATCCGTCCGACTAAATCGTATTGCTGTGCTTCCGTGATCATGACTTTGACGAAATCGCCCGGCGACGGCGCGAAACCTTCCGGCGCATCGTTGATGAGCACGCAGCCATCGATGTCGGGCGCCTGAGTTTCCATTCTGCCTTGCCACAGCAAGTCGCTCTCGTTTGATCCACCTTCGAAGATTACGCGAACCTCGCGGCCAATCATCGTCTTGTGTTTTCGTTTAGCGATCTTCGCCTGC
>JANLYZ010000214.1:0-1669 GCA_031365905.1 Chloracidobacterium sp.
GATCACGTGTCGATGGGAATGACTGCCGCCACGAAGTTGCGCGCCATCGTCAACCTGGCTGAGTTGGCTACGGCGATCGAGTTACTGACGGCGGCCCAGGGACTCGATTTTCGTGCCTCAATGCTTCCGGGCGCGGGAGTGAAAGCGGCATACGATCGGGTGCGTTCGCATGCGTTACACTTGCAGGCTGATCGTTCCATGTCGGCGGATATTGAACGCCTGGCGGCAGCCATTCGCGCCGGCGATTTTGATAATTTGTAATGCAAACTGGGTAGATGTGACACCCATCTTTAGGTGGTGACACTAAGGGTAAACTTAAGGAGACTTCATATGTCGGACGGATTTGACGAGCGAAGAAGGGGTTTGGAAGAGGAGTATTTTCATCGGAAGAACCAGGAGGCAGTTGAGAAACTGCGCGAGAAAATGAAAGTCGCGGCTGATGCGAAAGCGGCGGGTACATCATCGATGCGTTGTCCTCGTTGCGACGGAAATCTGTTGGAAAGCAAATTTGAAGAGGTGTCGATCGATACCTGTGAAAAGTGTGGCGGAGTTTGGCTGGATTCGGGCGAGCTCGAACAATTAACTAGACGCGAGAGTGGCGGCTGGCTTGATCGTCTCTGGGGCGGAACTGAGAAATAAATAACGTGTCCACAGATTGCGCAGACTTCGCCAGAGAACATGCAGTGCTGTAACGTAAACTGTTAGTTTGCGGCCGCCTCCTGGATTGCAATCTTCGCCGCAAACTAACAGTTTGCGTTACCTGATCCCATAACCGAGATGTCGTCGAGAACCATACGCGCGCCGCGCGGCACAAAACTCAACTGCAAGAGCTGGCATCAGGAGGCAGCCTTACGCTGTCTGATGAACAACCTCGATCCGGATGTCGCCGAGAAGCCAGACGATCTGATCGTTTACGGCGGTGCCGGCAAGGCTGCGCGCAATTGGGCCTCTTTTGACGCAATCGTTCGGGAACTTCAGTCACTCGAAAACGATGAGACGTTGCTGGTCCAATCCGGCAAGCCGGTGGCTGTGTTTCGCACTCACGAATACGCGCCGCGCGTTCTAATCGCCAATTCAAATCTCGTCGGCGCGTGGGCCAACTGGGAACATTTCCATGAACTCGAACGCAAAGGCCTGATGATGTATGGCCAGATGACGGCCGGCAGCTGGATTTACATCGGCACGCAGGGAATAGTGCAGGGGACGTTTGAAACGTTCGCCGCGATGGCCGACAAGCAATTTGGCGGTGACCTGACAGGCAAGCTCGTCGTGTCCGGCGGCATGGGCGGTATGGGCGGCGCGCAGCCGCTCGCGGCCACTCTTAATGGGGCGTTGTTTCTCGGCATCGACGTTGACCCGGCGCGAATCGAACGGCGCGTGTTGGGTGGCTATTGCGATCGTCTGGCGATGTCGCTCGATGAAGCGCTCGAAATTCTGGATGACGCACGCGAACAGCAGCGCGCCTTGTCGGTCGGACTCGCCGGCAACTGCGCCGAAGTGCTGCCTGAACTTTTACGGCGCGGCGTACACGTTGATGTGTTGACGGATCAAACGAGTGCCCACGATCCGCTGAATGGTTATGTGCCGGACGGAGTGACGTTAGACGAAGCAACCGAACTGAGGCGCACGGATCCGAAGTCGTACATCGAACGCTCGATGCAGTCGATGG
>JANLYZ010000173.1:0-7819 GCA_031365905.1 Chloracidobacterium sp.
TAAACAAGCAGTAGGCAGGGAGCAGTCTGCAGCAGGCAGTAGGTTAAACCCTCCAGAGAAGGTCACCAAAGGATCATCCTATGTCGCAGAAACTAAAGTCGCGCGATAGCTCCGCTCAGCGGGGCAAGCTCCGCATCGGGAACGACTGGAATGCGATCACGATCATTGCGTTGTCGCAATCGAATCCGCTCAAGGCCGTCGCCGAGTTGGTCGAAAATTCCATCGATGCGCGCGCAGCGAATGTCACGATCATTCGCGGACGCAGCGAGGGTCGCCACTATTTGGAAGTGCGGGACAACGGGCAGGGCATTCCCCGCGATGCCGACGGCCGACCGGACTTTCGCTACGTCGCCACACATATCTGCGACTCCGTGAAGCGCCGGCTAAAAGTGGAAGGCGCCGCCGGACTTCAGGGTGAATTTGGCATCGGCCTGCTTTCTTTTTGGACGCTCGGAGAGGAACTCACCTTGACATCAACCGGGTCAGACGAGCGCGCCTGGCAAATGGTGATGCGCAAGGGTGACCCGGGCTATGCAGTCAAAGCCAAACGCGCGCTATTTGTGGAACCCGGCACGCAACTGCGAATCGCGAGGCTGCTCGACGGAATTCGTTCGCTCTCCGGAGAAAAGATCCAGTGGTATCTCGCAGCGGAGTTGCGCGACCGTATCCGCCACACCGGCGTGCGCATCACGGTGATCGATAAGATCGCCCGCAAGCAGTATGCAGTCGAGCCCCGGCAATACGAAGGACGATTGCTGCATCAACTACCGACCGTGCGCACTCCACGCGGCGACGTTTACGTTGAGCTCTACCTGAACGAGCCGAAAGAAACGAATCGAGTCGCACTGTTTCGCCACGGCACGCGTGTGTTCGAAGATATTTCCGCGGTGGACGAACTGGCGAGGCCACCGTGGACATCACGATATCTTCAAGGCCACATCGATGCGCCGTTCATCAACCTAACTCCGGGCACCCGCAGCGGCATTATCCACGACGAAGCTTATGCCGCGCTCTTGGATGCAATGTTGCCGTTGGAGGAAACTCTGGTCGAGTTGCTCGAAGCGCAGCGTCGGGCCCAGGAAGAACAAGCCAGCCGTGCGCTACTGCAAACGATCCAACGCGCGTTTCGCGAGGCGTTCCTCGCCTTGCCGGAAGAGTACGACTGGTTCGATATTCGTTCCCGCGCCCATAGGCGTTCGGCAAGCAGCGATGCGGAGTTTGATCCTGGCGGCGAACTGACGGTTGGAGCTGTCGAGCAGGTGATCGGAAACGTGAAGCAGCGTCAGTTTTTCGAGTTTGCGGGCCCGCTTTTCAGCGTTACGGTCTCACCCGCCTCGAGCGTCGTGCGGGTTGGTGAACAGAGATCGCTGCGGGCGTTGCCCTATGATCGATCTCGCCGTCGCGTCGAGACCGAGCTCACGTTCGTTTGGGAAATTGCAGAGGGCAACGGCGTCCTGGAACATGGTCACGATCAAGCGGTGAACTTTCTTGCACCCACCGAGCCCGGACTGGTGCGCGTGAGAGTTCAGGTTCGCCAGGGCGACATTGAGCGGGCCGGCGACGCGCTGGTAACGGTGACGAACGAATTACTTCCGCAGTTAGGCGCGAGTGCGGTCGAATCCTCTGGTTTGCCGGGTTACACTTTCGAAAGCGCGCCGGGCGATTCGTGGCGATCCAGATTCGATTCGACGCGCAATGTAATTGTCATTAACAACGGGCACCGTGATTTCGTTTACGCCGCGCGCAACAAGTCGCTCAAGCTGCGTTACCTCGTGCGGCTATATTCCAAGGAGCTCGTGCTGAAAAACTTCGTCGGGTTACCGCCAGACCAACTTTTGGAACGCATGGTCGAACTGTCGTTAAGAACCGAAGAAAACCTCTAGCGATTAGATCTTCCGAGCCGCGCTCCGGCGGCGATGCGCTGCTGCGGCAAACTACTCGCGCTTGGTGACCGCGCTTAGGGATCGCTGACATAAGGGATGTGGCGCACAAGCGATCGTTGCAGTTGCTACTTCGCGACAACTCGGCTAACGTAACGCCGCTATTCACACCAACAAAATCTGACAGGAGAATTAATGATGCGCAAAAGCAACTGGGACTTCGCGCTCGCGCTGGGAATTCTGCTGGCCCTCGTGTTGGCTTGCAGTGCGACCACCGCCAACATCAGCAGCTTTAAGATCACGAGCGACGAGGCCGGCAACAACGAAGCCAAATCCTTCAAGCCCGGTGACAAGGTTTACTCAGTCGCAGTAATTGCAAACAACGGCGGCAAGGTCCAGGCGAAGTTTCGCGTGTTGTTCGACGATGTCGAAGGACAAAAGGCCGGCACTCAGGTTCCTGGCGCCGAGAAGACGCTGGACATTGAAGGCAGCCGCCCAGCTATCTTCTGGATCACCTTGCCTCCAGCCGGTTTTCAAAACGGCCGTTACAAAGTTGAGGTCAACATGCTGAGCGAGACTGGCGAGCAGAAGGACCAGAAGACTGCCACCTTCGAAGTGACCGGCTTCGAGAAAGCCGCCGCGGCTGAGACCGAGAAGAGCGACGACAACGCTAAGTGAGTACGGCCGCAGACGCGATGGAAACAGCGCAGCCGTCTTGCTTCAAAAATTCCGGCGCCCTCGGACAAAGCAGTAACCGCTGAAGGGCGCCGATAAATCATGCCGACTTGAAACGGCGCGATCCCACCCTCAGCCCCAAACCGAATGGCAAACCACGCCTTGCTGCTGAAGCAACTGGCCCGACAGAACTATCCAGGTGTCGATCCGCCGGGGAACGTCCAGCTTATTGACGAAGTCGAGGTCGATGAATTTCTGGCAGTAGCAACTGCAAAACTCGATCGCGCTGAGCAAAGTGAGATCCTGGTGCGGGCAATTCAGTTTCAACTTGGATCGGCCTCAAGTGAATTGGAAATTTCCTTCATCAGCCTCTACGCGGCGTTGGAGTCAGTACTCACGTTCTTCAGGCGGCAGGATGAGTTTGAAATTTTCTCTGACGCAGAATTCAGCGAACTGGAGCGCGGTTTACGGAAGTGGCTGAAACAAAATCCGCTCCTTGCTAATGACAGTGTGAAGCGCGGGTTGATTTACGAAAAGATTCGCGAGCTGAATCGCTTTCCCTTCTCACATGTCTTCAAGAACTTCTGCGAACACTATTCTCTAGACCTCACGGACCTTTGGCCGCTACTGAGAACCGGCGATGAATGGCCGCTGATGGAGATTCGACACCGGTTAGTGCATGGCGATCCTTTTCGGAGTCGTCCGGTCGCGGCCCTGGCGTGTGCTCGGGTGCATTTGGCGTGGGTGGTCGAACGAATGCTGCTGTGCGTGCTGGGCTGGCCTATCGCGCGCTCCAATGTCAGTCGTGAATATTTGCAACGCCACAGCAACGAGCATCAAACCTGGCAAGCGGCGCGGGCCATGTTTGCCTAAGCCACTCGGCGCGAGTTTAGTCGATCACGCGATGAGACACGCCGGCGAAGTGGTCAAACTCGCGGACGGTGCCAATCAAATAATCGCCCGGCGGAATCGCAACCGCGTGGTGCTCTTCATGCACGACGGTCGTGCCACTCGGCGCGTGCATGTAGAGCGCGCCTTCGTACAGAAACAGTTTCACATCTGCGGCTTCGGCTAAATGCTTGTGGCCGGTTGCTTCTCCTTCAGCCAGTACGCGCGTGTCTGCTACAGCGGCACCGGCGGGAATTGCGTCCACCGGTTTGATCGTTACGTCGCCCTGCTGGTACCAGCCGTTGTTTTCCTGAGTCATTTGTTAAAGCCTCCTGGTGAACTCATGTAGGACAGACATTCTTGGCTGATCTTCTTGATCATGGGAAGACTGTCTATCTTACTCTACACCGACGCATCAAATCCGAGCGAGGCAGTGGACAGGCCGAACCAGCCCAGCGGGGCTTCCCGATCGGGGACCCCGGTGGAATGCCTGTCCTACGTAAGCACAGTCGGCGGCAGATCCGATTGATTGCGCCAGGCCAACGCTGCCGCCACTGTGCGACACTCCGGCGCGACACCTTCAATATGATAGACGCCGACGCTCGGGTTCTTCATCTTCAAGTAAGGACGCATGCGTCCATCCTGCAGATCCAACAGCAGCAACTCGTAATCACCCTGACGGTCGAGACAGGTGGCGGCCAACTCCCGGCAGATTCGTTCGATACCGATCTTGCGCACGATCTCCCGGCGCACCTGCGCGTTCTGTTCGCGCAACATCAAGCGCGCATCGAGTGCGCGCGCCGGAGTTTCTACGATTTCTTTTGGCACGTGAACATCGTTGAGAAAATAGTATTGCTGTCCACCATCCGGCCAATAAACGGCGGGGCCACTATCCGAATGCAGTTGTAGGCCGTTTAGTTTTATTGTCGGGCGCGTCAGCGCAATCACGCACTCGGTTGTGATCCAGAAGAGGAATAATCCGGCTTCGTGGGCGTCAACGAAAGGAAGCCAGACGTTCTGAAAATTGGTTTGGTTCTTTTTTTCAACTCTAGCCTGAGCCCAGGCGCATTCAGCGCTCGCACGCGCCGCGTAGTCAAGCGCATCACCCGCTTGTTGCCAGACATACTCCGGATTTGTCCGCCGACCACGATCGCCGGTGAGCCTCTGCTCGTATCTTCGCCACGGAATGGAGAGCAGCACAGAATGCCAACACACTACGCCTTTCACCGTATCCAGGTACCTTGAATGGCCGCACACCCTGGCTTTGTGTAGCGCCTGCTCCCAAATGCGATCGTTTCCTGGCATCTCCGTGTCGGCTGCTGGATCAGGAGGAGGACGAACTCCTCTCTCCATTGGTATCAACTCCGACTCCGAAGCCAGCGTCTGAGCGTGATCGCCATCCTGTGCCCAAACGATCGGACGCGGCTCCAGCTTCAACACGCCGAGATACGTCTCCAGCGCCGTCTCGATGACCGGCTGGTCTATCGAGACAGAAGTTAAGTCAACCGTCATGAGCCGGAAAAGAATATCCTGTTCAAGCTTTTCGAGATCAAACTGAGACATGAAACAATATTAACTCTGAACTGCTAGAGAGGTTCCCCCTACTTCTGGCTCAGCGTGTCCGTATAGACCCATGACACCGGCAGGTAGCTGAGCCATTCTTTCATGAGCTCATCGAGTTCGGGTTCAACGATAGTAAAGGCGAGCACCGGTTTCTCGTAACGATATTTCTTGCGATCGCCGACGTGCACCTTCGCAAAGTGCCTAACGGAATCCTCTCTTGATGAATCAGTCATCAATGCCCTGATCGTTCTACCACGACGCTCAGTCACTTGCTTGAAGCGCGGGAGGGCATCGCCGTCTTGCCACTCCAGCTCAACGAGATCATAAAGCGAGACGCCGTTGACCCTGAGCGGCACTTGGTCAACGCGAAATATGCGCTCCCTGACCCACTCAACCTTCAGAAGTTCAACTGCTCCATCGATCGCCGGAAAAGCTGCTTCTGGTGCCCCGCCGTCGGCAAGATACGCCGACCACTCCGCGGGCGGGAGCAACGCCGCGGACTCGGAACTAAGCGAGGAAGCAGGGAGCGCGATCACTGACCCGGAGGCGAGCGTTGGCGCTCCTGCTCGTGAGACCGGTTCAACCGTTCGCACCTCGGGATAGGGGAGAAGACTTAGCGCGGCGAGCGCGCGTACTTCGGTTGGCGCAGTCCAGGATTCATAACCCTGCCTGAGTAACTTAATCTCGTAATCTTTGATAAGGCCTTCCGCTTCGATGAGACGCTTGATTCTCCCATCGGAAGCGGGCATAACTACTTCAACGCGGTAAAGGTGGTGATGCAGAGTATCCCAGTCGATATGAAACTGGTCCACGTCGCTGCCACGCAAGCGGTCGTCGTTTCCTTCGTAGAAGTAGTGCAATCCGTCATTCTCTTCTGCGAGGCGCATCGCCAGTTCATCTTCATGAGGTTGCACTAGCTCGTCGGTTTGCCGAATGCCAATGACAACGTCGTCTCTCAAATAGAGCGCGTAGAGCGCGCCCACCCGGAAGCCCTTGAAGTAGGCATAAGCATTAAGCCGATTGTCGGTCACGTGTCCAAACACAATCCGCGTATCTTCTTCGAGCAACCCCCAGGCGGCGATCACATCTTCGCGGGTCATGCCCGGCGTCGCGGTTGCCTTTATGATTAACTGCCGATGATCCGGATCGAGTTGCGGATGAGACTCAAGATACTGCTGACGCGCGGCTGCTCGCCGCGCTTCAAACTGCAAGCCGTCCGTGCGCGGGAAGAGCGCGCCCTGCCCGTATTCCTTCAGGCATTCGGCAATGATCTCGCTGGAGTTTGTTTCCGTAACCATTGTCCAATTCTTTGGAGTGCGGTGACCTGTCACCGCTTTGGTTTTGGGCGGCTTGACGCCCAAGACTTAAAGCAATCAGCTAACAGTGGTCCCGACAGGTCGCAACCGACCATAGCGGTGACAGGTCACCGCACTCCAAAACAATCTCTCCTCGTTCCGCGTTAAGTTATAATCCGAACCGTTTGATTTCCGAAATATGAATCACAGTATTTACAATCGCTCGGCTGAAGTTGTCTTTGCCGAATCGCGCGCACAGCCGCAAACTGAGTGTCTGGAAAAGTGTCTTAAACGTTTGACCGCGCGCGAGCGGGCCTTGCTTCTGAATGTACAAAGTTTGCGGGATGTGCAGTCGACGGCGAGATTATCAACTGTGCAGATCAAGAAGAGCGTGACTAAGCTAAGAAAGTGTCTGCAAAAGTGTCTTGAGGAGAACGAGTAAGGAACCGCGGGCTTCTGCATAGTTATTATGAAAAACGAAAAGATCATTGGCGTCGGCATCATCGGTTCCGGCTTTGCGCGCACAACGCAGATTCCCGGATTTCAAAACTGCAAAGGCGCGCGCGTGGTAGCGATCGCCAGCCGGCGTCGTGAACGCGCCGAGCAAGTCGCGCAGGAGTTTGGCATTGAACACGTCGCGAGTGATTGGCAGGAATTGGTCCGGAGAGACGACGTAGATCTGGTGAGCGTTGTTACGCCGCCGTCAACGCACATGGAGATCACGCTCGCTGCGCTTGAACGAAGCAAGGCTGTGCTTTGCGAAAAGCCAATGGCCATGAACGCCGCGGAAGCGAAGCACATGACTGATCGCGCGCGCGAAGCCGGCGTGCTCGCCTTAATCGATCATGAATTACGTTTCCTCAGCAGCCGGCGCACGATGCTCGCGATGCTGCACAACGGGGAAATTGGAACCGTGCGTCACTGCAACTACGTCTTTCGTTCCGACTATCGCGGCGTTTTGGGAAACTGGGACTGGTGGTCGGATGCGGCCATGGGCGGGGGCACGCTCGGCGCGATCGGATCGCATGCGATTGATTCGTTTCGTTGGTTGTTGGATGCAGAAGTCAGCGAAGTCTCGTGCGTGCTCTCGACGCATGTTGCCGAACGTCCTGATAAGTCGAGCGGCGCAATGCGCAGTGTTACGTCGGACGACACCGTGAGAATGCTGCTGCGCTTTGCTGAGTCGCCGCTAACTAAAGGCGCAACCGGCGCGGCGTCTCTTTCTGTAGTTGAATCAGGAAAACTGCAAAACCAGTTGGAAGTTTACGGCAGCAGCGGCGCGCTGATGGTGGAAGAGACTGGCGAACTTTGGCATTCACCGGCGGGCTCGGGCGCCTGGCGGCCGGTAGTTGTTGACCAGGATCCGGTTGCTCCCGGCATGCGCGATGGCAGTTGGTCGCGCGGCTTCACAAAATTCTCGGCGGCGATCATTGACGCCCTGCGCGAAGGACGAACCACCGTGGCAGGCGCCGCCACGTTTGAGGATGGTTATCGCACGCAGTTGGTGCTGGACGCCGC
>JANLYZ010000194.1:0-3130 GCA_031365905.1 Chloracidobacterium sp.
AGATTACGCAGATGCGGCTGTTAGCCGCAACCAAAACGAGCTGCTGCAAGAAAGCATTCAACCAGCCTGCGAAGCTGGCGGACAGAATGACAGCCCCAGGCGCTGGCGCAGCCGAGCCTGGGGGAACCGCGATAGGAATGAATCGAGCCCACGGAAGTGGGCGACAGATTACCCGGAGGAAAATTGATCTGGATTGACAAAGTGAACTCTGCATATCTCCTTGACTAAATCATCTGTCGCCAGCTTCGCAGGCTCTAGTTTTGGCTTGCTTCGGTAACCCCAGGCTCGGCTGCGCCAGCGCCTGGGGCTATCACTCTGTCCGCCAGCTTCCCCGGGCTGGTAGCTTGCTTCATTCAACTTAATTCCGACTTACCCAGCAAAAACTTTGTTAGAAAAACAAGCAGTTGCTGGTTTGCTTCTTAGCTGCCGCAGATTAGGAAAGACAAATTTGAAAACGTCGGCTGACAACTCAGGCCGGCTCGAGGCCGGCGTACTTTTCGATGAGTTTCTTTTGGCCGTAACCGGGGAAGGTGACGGTTAGCTTGAGTGAATCGCCAACGCCTTCGCGGCGCAGCACGAGGCCGCGGCCGTACTTGGCGTGGCGGACGTAGGAGCCGGGGATGAAGTCAGCCGGCGAAGGCGGAGTTGCGAGTTGCGAGTTTTGAGTTTCGGGTTGGGGCGATGGAGATTTTGGGTTGCGACTTTCAAGACCGGAAGTTCGCGCTTCGCGCTCATTGCGGGCGGGACGCCCGCGGTCCCAGGATTTGCGTTCTTCCTTCCCCTTCGGCGGAAAGCTGCCGCTGGTGTTGCCGAGTTGGGTGGCGCGTTGCTTGAAGAATTCGGCGATGGAGTCGACGCTGTTGTAAGTTTTGCCGGCGTAGTTGCTGTTGTCTTTACGAGACGAGCCTGGAGAGCTACTCACCCGGTCGCTACCGCTCCCGGTTCTGACAGAGCCGCTGCCACGATTCCGATCGGCAGGCAGGATGCCTGCGCTCCCGGTGGCACCGCGGGCGAAGGAGAGCCAGGAGTTGCCGCGCGAAAGATCTTCCATCAACTCTAACGGCATCTCGTTCAAAAACTGCGACGGCTCGGAAGCGATCTCTTCACCATACACACGACGCTTCATCGCGTGCGTCACATACAAAAATCTTTCGGCGCGCGTCATCGCGACGTAACAAAGGCGTCGCTCTTCTTCCAGTTGCGCCGGATCGGTGGCTGAACGCGAATGCGGGAAGAGCCCATCCTCGAGCCCGGCGATAAATACGAGCGGGAACTCGAGGCCCTTGGCGGAGTGCGCGGTCATTAAGGTGACAGGCGCGTCGCCTTTGTACTGATCGGTGTCGGAAACGAGTGCGGAGTGATCGATAAACTCGCGCAGGCCTTCGCTGCCTTGCTCATCGTAGTCGACGGCGGCGTTCACGAGTTCCTGCAAATTCTCCAGACGCGCTTCGGCTTCGTCGGTCTTCTCTGACTTGAGCGCGTTCTCGTAGCCGGTTTCGAAGATGGCGGCTTTGACGATGTCTGAGACGGGGGAGTCGGAAGAAGACGCGGAGACGCGGGGACGCGGAGACGCGGCGATCTCTTCTCCACTCTCCGATAGTGGGGAGGGAGAAACGTGTGATCCGGCCATTTGGCTGAGCTTCAGGATGATGCGGCGGAAGCTCTTGAGATTGGAGACGGCGCGCAGACTGAGGCCTTGCGGGTCGCTGATGATTAACTCGATGGCGCGCCAGAGGGAGACACCAGGGCCATTAGCAGTGGTCAGACTGGCAACCTGATCGGTATCAAGATCACTTGGCCGGTCGCTACCACCACCCCAACCGGGCTGCCCGACCGGGGACCCCGGCCCGCTCCCGGTTCTGATGGGAGGACTACCGGCCGGATCAAGATCGGCAGGCAGGATGCCTGCGCTCCCAGGATTAGCGCTCCCTGCGTTCGCGCGGCGAGTGAGTTCGTCGAGCGTTTGTTTGCCGATGCCGCGCGGTGGACTATTAATCACGCGTTGCAACGCGATGGAATCGTCGGGGTTCAGCGCGAGTTTGAGGTAGGCAATGATGTCGCGCACTTCCATGCGCTCGTAAAACGAAAAGCCGCCGACGATGTTGTACTGCAAACCCGCGCGACGCATCGCCTCTTCAAACACGCGCGACTGTGAATTGGTGCGATATAAAACCGCCGAGCGCAGGTCGTATTCATCCTGACGATGTTCCAAAATCTTTGACGCCACAAAACGCGCTTCTGATTCCGCGTCAAACGCCTGGAAGTAACGCACGCGATCGCCTTGAGGATTAGAAGTCCAAAGGTTCTTGCCCTTGCGTTCGATGTTGTGCTTCACGACCGCGCCGGCGACGTCGAGAATTGTTTGCGTCGAACGATAGTTCTGTTCCAGCCGGATCGTTTTCGTGTTGGGAAAGTGATGTTCGAAGTTGAGAATGTTGGTGATGTCAGCGCCGCGCCATTTGTAGATCGATTGATCTTCATCACCAACCACCGCGATGTTTTGCGTTTTCTCCGTCAGCAGACTAATCAACGCAAACTGAAGCGAGTTTGTATCCTGATACTCGTCGACGAGGATGTAGCGAAACTTGTTGTTGTACTTCTCGCGCACTTCCGGAACCTCGCGCAGGAGGCGCACGGCCTTGATCATCAAGTCATCGAAGTCGAGCGCGTTGTTCGCGTGCAATCGCTCTTCGTAGACTTCGTAGACGCGCGCAATCGCCGCGCGACGTTCGTCGACGTAATCGGCGCGCGCGGCAAAAGCGGCGACGTCTTCGCCGCGGTTCTTGGCCGAACTGATCGTTGACTGCGTGGCGCGCAGGCCGAGCTGCTTTTCGTCGTACCCGAGATCCTTGATGCAGTTTTTGATTAGCCGGAGCGAGTCATCCTGATCGTAGATGGTGAAGGTGCGCGTGTATCTGTCGTTGAGCTTTTCGATATCCTGACGAAGAATGCGCACGCAGAGACTGTGGAAGGTGGCGACGAGCGGCATCGCCGAGAGTTCCTGGTCATGCAGCAGCCGCTGTACACGCTGGCGCATTTCCTGTGCGGCCTTATTGGTAAATGTGACGGCGAGAATGTTCCACGGCTTGACGCCTTTTTCGGCGATGACGTAGGCGATGCGATGCGCGAT
>JANLYZ010000197.1:0-3892 GCA_031365905.1 Chloracidobacterium sp.
GAATTGCCCCCGGATCTCGCCGCCGCCGAATTGCGTGGTGTGGAAATTGATGTACGCGCGCCCATTCTTCAGGTTGTCTAACTGCGCGGCGAACGTCGTTCCGTTGCCCTCAGCTGGATCCCACTTGCCGCTGATTGTGCCCCCTACGCCGGGACCATCGGTTTTTACTACATCGTTGGGCGCGTTGTCGCTCAACGGGGCGCCAAAGAAACCCCAGACTACCGACCCATTCGTGGTGGGCGTAACGGACGCACCCGCGTGGATGTGGGCATTGGTCAAGTTGTCGTTCGTGTCCGTTGTTTGCGAGCCGGTAAAGTCGAGGTTGTTAATCGTGGCTGTAAACGTCATCTGCGTTTGCGCGGCGTTCATGTTGAAGGTCGCGGTACCAAAAGACGCCGGCCTGCGAGCACCGCCAGTCGTCGTTGGGAACGCTGGTGGATTTTCCTGGGAGTTCGTCAGATTCACGACGAAGTTGCTGGGAGACACGCCCGCAGTTGCCATCAGGTTATCAACATACTGAGCGTTGGTCAGAGTCGCCGGATACTTATCGACGAACTCCGGCCGAGTAACGAACTCGTTATAGAACGCCACTTTGTTTGCTTCAAGCTGCGCGTCTGCCCCGGGCGAGCCAACGATGTAGTCCTTTCCGAGTGCCTGCGTATCCCGTTCAAACGTGCCGTACAAAACTGGCACACTCCCTCCAGCTAAGGCGGGCAGTCCGAAGGCGGTCCGGTGCGTCAGATAGGCTGCCAAGCCGGTGTTCTGGAATTCGATAGACAGGAAAAAAGCAGCGCTCACGTTAATGCGCTTGACGTCACGGCAAGTCGCATCTGCCCCGCACGAAGTAATTTCGTTAACCCAGAAGTTTAGACCAGCCGTGTCAGGTTCGCGGTTGAGAAAGTCCAGGTAGTGTTGGCGCACGAAGAAGGTCGCATCATCAATCGGGTTCGTCGTCGACGCCACTGAATCGTTGTCGGTGATCGTCAGCTCGCTGACGTTAGGGCTCCCCAGCCCAACTCCCGTTCCCGTTGGGTTCGACAGGGCAAGGCTAACGGTCTCGCCGCCCTCGACGAAATTGTCGTTGACAATTAGAACGCGGACGGTCTTGGAGGTCTCGCCGGGAGCGAAAGTGAGTTTCCCGAGGGCGATCTCGTAGTCGCTCTTCTGTGAAGCGTGGCCGGCGCTGGGCTCGTCAAAAGTGTTGACATTGACTGAGGCGGTTCCCGATGCATCGCCCGCGCGCGTCACGGTGATGTCAATGTGGCCGCTGCCTTCCCCAATGGCGAACGTGTCTGAGGCGAACTGGATGAGCGAGGTGGCCGAGACGGTCGTCGGGTTGAGCTTGCCGAAAAGGCCATGCTGCTCCGAGGCTGTTCCGGCGGAGAAGTAGAGCGTGTTCGGGTCACCGCCAGCCCCGCCGTTGCCGAAAGCCAGCGCCCAAAGCTCGTCAATCACGATGCCGTCGCCGTTCTCGTTCTGAAGAGTACCGAGAAAAGCGCCGGTCATTGGGTTGAAGGCGTGGATGCTTGGGTTGCCCTCGCCGAAGTTGCCGACGAGGAGCGCGCCGAAGAAGATGCCGAAACTTGATGGCGCGATAGTTATGCCCCACGGCGCGTTAAGCGGGCCGTTGTTGACAACGAACGTCGGGTCCCGGACGCCGTCGGTATTAAACCGGCGGACGTAGCCGTTGCCGATTCCCCCCTCGGCTTTCCCACCCGTGCCGACCTTCGCGTACGTCACATAGAGCATGCCGCCGATGTTCTGGATGTTGTAAGGTCGATAAATATTCCCCGCCGTGGTCGGGATGGTTGGATCATTAAAGCCGCCGGTAGTGGTAGTTGAGGTGAACGTGCCGTCGAACACATCGATACCTGAAGTGGCGACTGGGGCTGCAAAGTCGGCAGCGTAGAGGCGATTGCCCCCAGAGTTGCTGCCGATGGCGAGGCCCGTGTAGACGTGGCCGGGCAAGCTTTTGGCGGTGACTGCTTGCGTCGAACTTGCCGCTGGGGCGTTCGGACTCCAGCCCGTGATGTTGCCCGTAGTCGAGGCGAAGAGGAAACGCGCCGGGCACGAAGCGGCGGCGCACGGGCCGGGAAGGACGAAATCAGATGACCCCTGAAATACCGTACCGGTTGGGCGCTCGCCGGGGATGGTTATCGTTTGCGGTGCCGCATTAAGGACAAACGGGCTACCCGATACGTCACCTTTTAAGAGCTGTGCCGTGCTCGTGCCATTGTTGGCGACCCAGAAAGGGCTAGTCGCACTCATCGAGATCCCCCAGGGGTTTACCAGCAGCGGATCTTGAACTGGCGCGAGACCGGGGATGTCCGACACCAGATTGGTCTGCCGATAAGCCGAGCCCGCCGGGATGATCGGAATGTTGGGTAGCTGTGGCGCCTGATCTTGCTGCGTGCGAGTTTCCGTCTTAGCCAGCACACCAGCCAGGCGCGGTGCGGACGAGATGACGGGAAGCATTAACGCATAGAGACAAATACTCAAAACGATGCTGATAAGCGATCTAGTCTGACGTTTATTGGACGATGTTCTGAGCATGGGGATTCTCCTTTGTTCTCGCGGACTCGACCATCATTTTGTAGTTGCCATTGACGGGGTAAACGTCTCTATCGCCTATATCAAGCGAATGGTTAGACAGCGAGTGGTTAGGCTTAGCAGGCCTCGGAACTCTTTGATCGGGTCGATGAGCGGGCCTCTCACACAGATCCAGACCCTCGCAATGACTTGCAAATTGGGAGCAAAACTTGGGGGAAGGCGAAAACTCTAAGCTTACTAATTAAGACTGTCAAGAATTTTGTTTCGTGCTTCGGAGCAACGAGGTGCAACAACGAAGCATCGCTTAACCGTCAATTCTTGTTACGCTTATGCCAGCTTGCGGTTAGCCTGATCTCTGCGTAAAATGTCGGTTCTTTTAACGCTGGGTGACGTTAAGAATTCTATTCGCCCGCGCATTGCTGCCGCTCGCTCCCCGAGGGCATCTAATCAGTTCTTATCTGCGTCTTTATTTCGGAGGAATTTTGTGAAGCTTGCTTTTCGCTCTCAGTGCGCCATTGCCGCGCTTATGTTGGTCTTTGGCGCATTTTCGTTTGCGCAGGCGCAGACGGATCCATTCGTTGTCCAGGTCACGTCGAGTCCGCAATCCTTTTATTCGTTTGCCGGGGACATGAGCGCGAACGGCCGCTTCGTCGTCTTTGAGTCAAACGGCGATGTAGCCACACAGAAAATACCCACGCGCAACCCGGACGGCACCCTGAACCCCAACGCCAGGAACAATGAAGACGGCAATCGAGAAATCTTCCTGATTGACTATGCCCAACGACGCATCTTTCAGTTAACAAATACCAAGAACGTCCTGAAGCCACCAGCAAGCCCGACTCCAACCCCAACGCCGAGTCCTACGCCGACACCGAGTCCTACGCCGACGCCACAGCCCACGCCTCCGGACCTGAGTCTCGTAAAGATTGAGATTAGCAACAATCACCCGATGATGAGTCTTGAGCCGGCACTCGTCTCCGGAAAGCGGACCTACACGATTGTCTTCAGTTCAAACGCTCCTAATGCCGCTAATTTTGACGGCACAGACAGCGCCGCGCTGGTCGCCGATGGCAATCAGGAAATTTGGATTTACCAACTTCCTCAGATCGATGATGTTTTCGATTTGTCGAGCGGAGACGAATTGCCGCTCACCGATCTTTCGACGGGCACGTTCAGACAAATTACTGATACGCCACCGAGCCGTCCATTACGCCCCGGATGCCCACCCAATGTTACGCAGGGCTGCACGCAACCAGGTTTTCTTCCCGATGTTCTCGACGACAATAACAGTCCCACTATCAGTGACGATGGCAACACTCTCGCGTTTACGTCGAACCGAAAC
>JANLYZ010000200.1:0-5343 GCA_031365905.1 Chloracidobacterium sp.
TTCCGGCGACGCGGCTTCAATTGCCAACCGATAGTTTCCGAGCGCTCGATTCAGCCGTTCAGCTTGCACGTCTTCGTCAATGGCGTCGGCAGCGGCGAGACTCGCAGTTTGTGCCAGCGCGAAAAATATCCGGGGCTCGCGCGGATAATCCGTTAATAGCTCTTTTAGCCGCGCTTCCGCATTGTTGTAATCCTTCGATTTGAGCGTTTGTTCAATTTCCCCAAGTTTCTTAACCAGCACCGCCGCTCTCGCTGCTTCGGCTTCCGTATAAATCGGCGTAACTGTTTCTGCCTGCCTTGCGGAGAGACGCGCTTTTCGCGCGGCCAGCGCTCGCTCGCGAGTTTCGGCAACTTCGGTCAAACGGTGTACTTCCCGCGCCGGATCAAACGCACCGATCATGTCGGCGAAAAATCCGGAAACGTCGAAGCCGGAAGTCTCAATCCCTTTCAACTGATCGGCGAAAAAGAATGCGAGGATCGCGCCATGTTCGTAATCATCAGCGAGGCGCGCCACTGTTTCGTCGGCAACTGCTTTCGTGCTGGTTTCGAGCTCTTTTGAAATTGCCTGACGTGAAGCGTCGTCTTTCGCAGCCTGGAATTTGACGCGAGCCTCCTGATTGAGGCCGTCGATTTGTCTGGCCTCTTCATAGCGAGCATCAGCCGCGGCCACCACCGAACGCGTAACGGCCAGGAAAACATCAGGGCTGACCGTGGCGCCGGCTTTCTCCCGTTCCGCGATGATTGATTTGATCTGCTCGCGTCGCGCGGCAATGTCGCGATTGAATTTCAGCACCAGCGGATCGACGATGTATTGCAGATAACCGCGGCGCAACTCAGAAGACGCCGGATCTGTTCCAGCCGGCAGCACTGCATAATATTCGTCGCCAATAACGCGGAAGTTAATCGCGCCTGGAGCCCCGAGCAGGTCGGGAACAATGTAGAAGCGGCGCGGATGCTCGCGCGTGGTGTAAGTCTTGGGCGCGTTCTTTTTCGGCGTCGTTAAGGGCTTCACCTCGACGCGCTCTACAGAAACCATGATTGGGCGCGTGTGTAAATACGACAACACGGCGCGAATCATCTCCGCTGTGGGTGGTCGCAGCCGATCGCCTTCGGCTTGATATGCGCGCGTGTAAACAGGCAGATTTTCTTCGACGTTCGCACGCCGATAAAACTCTCGCACGAGCGGCGCAAAGTCGAGCACTGCCAGCAGACTGCCCGGGAGATCTTCGGACCTTGCAGGTGCTTCGAGTAGTGGCGGCGGCCCGAGAGCGAAGGCGAGCGAAACATAACGCGCCGCTTGATCGGCGGCAGTGGCCGGGGCTGGAAGCTTGTTTCGTTCGTAAAAAGCGTGCAGACGATTACGCAGGTCGGGATCCAAACCGGCAAGATCTTTTCGCACTTGCGCGCGAAATGCTGAAGGCTCTGTGCCGGCCGGCAACGCGTCGAAGCCTGCCGCTTCCAGCGCCGCCATCATGATTATCAGCCGTGGCTCAGTCTGGAAACTTACGCCATACTCCGCCAGATCAAAGGCCGCGGCTTCGCGTTGACTGGGAGCGGGCCGCTGCGGGCGCGGCTCAACAGGTGGAGTTGGCGTGGCACTCGGGCGGGGGGTTTGGCGCGGCGCGGCGCTGGGTTGCGTTTGCGAATAGGCTGCCTGAGCAAGAGTCAAGAGAATGATTAGTGAAATGATCTGCTTCATAAGTTCGTAACGGTGATTTTAAATTTAAGGGAGTCTGGCTTTCGCGTTGTTCGCAAGCCGTGTTAAAGATGCCGGACTCAGCCTGAACCGATGCCCTAACCCTTTGAGAGCAATTCTAATTGGCCGCTTTTGCGCGTCGCTGAGATCGCAACAGCGACGATGTTACTGGATAAGCGATAAGCGAACAAACCACCGAAAGCGTCAGGCCACCGATTGTGAAAGGCCAAACTATGTCCCAGCTTTCGCGGAAAAGCTGGTGATAATAGGCGGCTGTCAGCAGATGAGGGTGCCGCAGCAGTTCGACGCCGGTGGCGGGAATCCTGAGCGGGCGGCCAAGCAGAAGAGCGCCGACGGCATAGGACGCAATGATAATGGGAACGAGAGTTAAGAAGGGATTGTTGATGAATGTGCCGCCATAGATGGCAACCTTATTGAAGCGAAAAAGCAAGGCAAGGAGCGTCGCCAGAATTGTATGCAGGCCGAGGAATGGTGAGAAGGCAATGAAAACTCCGATTGAAAAAGCAAGCGCCGTTCGCTCGGGTGGATCATCCAGCGCGAGCAAACGGCGAAAGGTAGTGCGAAACATTTTGTAGGACAGGCATTCCTGCCTGTCGGTTCTTGTTTCCTCTGGAGGGACAGGCAGGAATGCCTGTCCTACTTAAAACTATTCAAAGCCTCGGCTTCGTCGTCGTAAGAATCGAACACCGTCAGGAGCTTCGTGATCACCAACAGATCTCGAATCTTGTCCGTAAGTTTTAAGAGCTTGAGCTGACCGCTATCGCGACTAATCGTCGTGTAGTTTGCAATTAACTCGCCGATCCCACTGGAGTCGATATTCTTAACGCCGCTCAGATTGAGCAGGATCTTCTTGTTACCTTGTTCGATGAGTCCGCGAATAGCGTTACGAAGCGAGATGGCGCCATCGCCCATTCTTACCGAGCCACTCAAATCCAGTATGGTAACGTCTCCCGCCTGGCGCTGCATAACGTCAAGTTCTGCCATCTTTGTCTCCCTTGCTTAGTCCAACAAAACTGATCTGGGCCGGTCAGCATCCGAAACGCCGACAAACGAAATCGCAAGACATGCGAACTACTTGAAGCTCGCGAGGGCCTCTTCTTCGCTCTCGTAAACGTCGAAAACAGTTAGGAGCTTTGTGATCGTCAAAAGGTCCTGAAGTTTTTGCGTCAGATTCAGAAGCTTTAGTTGGCCGCCGTCCTCTTTGCCAATTGCGGTGTAGCTGGAAACCAATTCTCCGATGCCACTGGAATCGATGTAGCCCACCTTCGCGAGGTTCAAGAGGATCTTTTTCTTGCCTTCCTCCAGCAGGCGACGAATCGCCGTACGCAGGGCAACGCTGCCTTCGCCGATGGTAATCTTGCCATCCATATCAAGCACCGTGATGTCTCCAACCTGGCGCTCCGAGATATTTAACTCTGCCATTTTCAGCAATCTCCTTTGAAGATTTGCAAGCTCTTAGATCTTTTAAGTTTCGAGCCGTCGTTTTGTCGGAATAGCGCCGCCATTCCACGCGCCAATCGCAAACGTCATTCTAAAGTTTCTTGACCATGCGAACGTTGGTGCCACCATCTGGGTCTGGGGCCCAATTGACTTCGTCCATATAGTTCCGCATGAAAAAAATTCCGCGCCCCGAGGTTCTTAGGAGGTTCTCGTCTTTCGTCGGATCAGGGACCTCGTTGGGATTGAACCCGCTGCCCTGGTCGCGTACATTGATCTCAAAAACCGCCGGCGTGTTTTTCAACTTAAGTTCGACGACTTTCGCGTCGTCGAGTTTATTCCCATGCACCACTGCATTGGTTACCGCTTCCCGGACCGCCATGTCTACGCCGAAGGCAACATCCTCGGAAATCCCGAGGCGATCCATAAATTCAGAAACGGCGGCAGCGGCTTCACCAACCGCCTCAATGCGGCTGGGGAATCTGAGTTCAGTTGTTCCTAAAGTCACTTCTAGTGTCACAACTAAAAGATATGGCCTCCAAGAGCCACCATCACCCGGCCGGGATGCCCCGTCTGAGGACCCAGGCGTGTGTGGGTCTCGGCTTTTTTAACTTCAAGCTACGGAAGATCGAGGGTTTAACACGCGGGCATGTCGCGTGTCAAGAAACGACTCCCCAATCGATCCTGATGCACTTTGGTTTGCAGCCCTTTGCGGATTGCGTCGCGTCCTTCGCGGGTAAAGTGTTCAGCAGGAAACCGCAAAGTTCGCAAAGCTGGACGCAAAGTTTCGCATAGCCTGAACTTGTGGAAGAATGATTGGCGCGCAGTTCCAAGAGACATAAGAAGAACAGATCGGCGGCACTCGTGAGCAACCAACAGATCATAATCCTGGGCTTCATGGGAACCGGAAAGACTACGGTGGCCCGGGAGCTTGGCCGTAAGCTGAACTGTCCGGCCATTGATCTGGATGAGTTGATTACGAGCCAAGTGGGTCGAACTCCAAATGAAATAATTGAGCAGGACGGCGAAGAAAAATTCCGCGAACTTGAGACGCAGATGTTGCGGCAAGTCCTGCAAGACGCCGAAGCGCGTGTTGTCGCATTGGGCGGCGGCGCCTGGACAACGGCGGCGAATCGTCAACTGCTCAATGAACATGGCGCATTGACCGTATGGTTGGACGCTGCCTTTGAACTGTGCTGGCAGAGAATTGAGGCTCACGAGGAAGTGCGGCCGCTGGCGCACTCACGTGCTGTGGCGGAACAGCTTTACCACGAGCGACGCCCAGTCTATGAACTGGCCAACGCCAGGATTTCAGTTTCGGAAAACGAAAGCCAATCAGAAATCGCGACAAAAATAATCAACGCGTTCTCGAAGTAGGCTCAAGCAGTTCCAGCCGAGCGTTAAGCCCGGGCTCCCGCCCCGGGGCCCACATCGCCATTCACCAAGAACCCCCCTGAAAATAATTCTTGAACGGGTTCAAAAAAAACACTTGACAGCCGTATAGGCTCGGCGTAAGCTGCATTTGAACACGTTCAATTTCGCACGATGTTCAAACCAAAGGAGGCGGTCATGTCGGTTCAGATCATCACTTACCTCGTTTACCTCTCAATAAGCATTGCTTTGACGGTCTGGGTGGCGCACACGCTACATAAGAACGGCCGCGTGTTTTTGGTCGACGTGTTTCACGGCAATGAGCCGCTCGCGGATTCGGTAAATCACCTGCTGGTCGTCGGTTTCTACCTCATTAACCTTGGCTACGTCAGTTTGGCCTTGAAGCTAGGTTACAGCCTGACCTCGGCGCAGGAGGGGATTGAGGCGTTGTCTGTGAAGGTGGGGATGGTGCTGCTCGTTCTGGGCGGAATGCACTTCTTCAATCTCTTCATCTTCAGTCGCATGCGCCGTCGTGCCACGATCCGCACCGCGCCGCCACCAGTCGCGCCAGATGCTTTTACAGCAGTGCAGGAGGCGTGAACCATGTCGTCGCTGACAGTTCTCTACGATCCTTCCTGCGGGTTGTGCCGGCGAGTGCACGCCTGGCTTGAGGACCAACCCAAATTGGTTCAATTAATTCTTGTGCCGGTTAAGTCTCAAGAGGCGCGAAATCGATTTCCACACCTCGACCATGAGCCCACCTTAAACGACCTGACAGTGATTAGCGACCAGGGCGCTGTTTATTTCGGCCCCAAGGCG
>JANLYZ010000204.1:0-5102 GCA_031365905.1 Chloracidobacterium sp.
TTATGTCACTGGCGAACTGCTCGATCGTTTCGGCTGGTCAGCTCGCACACTTGCCATCGCGATTGGTGCCCTCTTCGTATTTCCCGGTGTTGCGTGGTTCGTGACTCAAAGATGGTGGGACAAGGACGAACGCGTTGACTACATTAATCAGGAGCTAACAAATGGAACTCATAATTGAAGCAACTGCCAACGAGCGACCCACCTCGGTCAGCAGAGCCGTCCAACTCCTTTTCGCTTCATTGGCGATCGGGCTGATAAGGGCCCTGTTTGGTCTGACGCAAAGGGCATCCGGGGCACCGCTGATTCTCGCGGCGCTCATCGTCATCGCGGTTTTCTGTCTAGGATTCTTCCTGGTCTGGAAAATATCGGTGCGCAGAAACTGGGCGCGGATCATCCTGCTCGTGCTGGTTCTAATTAATCTTCCCTTCGCCGTACTGGCAAACGTCGCCGAGCTGAAACAAAGTACACATTCTGGAGCTCTCAGCATCTTCATTGAGGTCATTCTGTGGCTTGGAACCTACCTACTCTTTACGAAGAGCTCTAACACCTGGTTCAGAAGTCGCAAATGAATATCGCGGTCGGAGTAATGGGTTCAGCCGGCGATGCGGCCGGAGCGAGCGATAAAGCAGCGCTCGCCGCAAAGGCGGACGCTCTGGCGCTGGCGATCGCCGAACGCAAGTTGCTGCTCCTTACCGGCGCTACGACTGGAATCGTTTACGTGGTTGGCAAAGCGGCGCACGACGCGGGAAGTTTTCACGTCGGAATTTCTCCGGCCAGCGACCGCGGCGAGCACGTTGTTAAATACAAGCTGCCGCTCGACGCTTGCGACTCGATCATTTATACGGGCTTTGGCTTGAAAGGACGCAACGTTGTGCTGGTGCGCTCCTGCGATATCGTCCTATTCATCGCCGGAGCGATGGGCTCGCTGAATGAGTTCACGATCGCACACGATGAAGGAAAAGTTATCGGTTGCCTAACTGGCACCGGCGGCGTGGCCGACGAGGTGGATTACCTGCTTAGGAAGTTTTCGAAGAATACCGGCGCCCGCATTTTCCAGAACGAAGATCCAATGAAACTGTTGGATGCGTGCCTGAATGAACTACGGAGCCGGCAGCAATAACGGCTGTGCGAAAATCGCAGCGCCAAAGGCGCGAAATGTAATAGCCCAGGGCAACGCCCTAGGTGAGTCATGGTATATAAGTCTCAAAGCGCTGAAGGCGCGAGATAACTACCGGCGGCTGAACTCCAACATCATTGCGCGCCTTCAGCGCTCAGGAGCGTCGCTGGCTCCCACCTGGGCCGATGGCCCAGGCTTTTGCATTTCGCGCCCTTGGCGCTGAGAACCCCGGCTTTCACAAAGTCTTTTTATGATACAAAAGCCAACCATCCGAGCCCCTTACTCTGAACTGAGTCTCACCGCGAAAGCGTTCGATCATCCCGAGTGGACGCGAGCTCACCCGATTCAGATCACGCGGAAGTGGTCAGGGGAAGACGCGCCTGCCTCGCGCCATGCAGAAGCTGGAATCATTTGGACAGATGAATCCCTGCTGGTGCGCTTCATTTGTCGTCAGGAAGAGCCGCTAACGGTGAACTCCAATCCGCAATTCGACAAGAAAACTCTGCGGCTATGGGACAAGGATGTGTGCGAAGTATTTCTTGCGCCTGATCCGGAAACGCCCAGCCGTTATTTCGAGTTTGAAGCGTCGCCACTGGGCGAGTGGGTTGATTTGGCGATTAACTTTACGCCAGCCGGACGCGAAACCGATTTTGAGTTTCACTCCGGCATGACTGCGGCGGCGATCATTGGAGAGGAGCAAATAAAAGTCGCGATGCAAATTCCCTGGGGTCAGTTCCTCCCAAGACCGCAGCCGGGCGATCTCTGGCGCGTTAATTTATTTCGTTGCGTGGGAATTGGAGATGAGCGTTACCTGGTCTGGCAACCGACGTATGCAGCGGAACCAAATTTTCACGTGCCGGAAGTTTTTGGCTGGCTCGAGTTTCTTTAGCTGGTTCGCTTGCTGCCCTGTAAGGCGGCAACGTAGTCCGAAAACTTTGCGCGATCATCGTCCGGCATACTGACGATCTTCGCTGCGATCAGGTAGCCCGTCTCGAGTTCGTCATCTTCAAGACGTTCGTAACGAACCGGCGCCGCTTGCAACTCGACCTGTCCGTCAGGCAACTCGATCTTCAAACTCAATAAGCGATTCTCGCCGACGAGGTGATGTTCGCCGAGCGTGATGTGGGGCACGATGAGCGCAAGCCCATTTGCGCTCAGGTCCAAGGTGTGGCCGTCCATCGTGCTGACGCGTCGCGATCCATTCAAGCTTTTCGTGTTCGACGACAGCGAAAGGCTCAAGTTCAGGCGAACGCGCTGTCGCTTTGAATGGCGACGATCACCAACATATTGCCGCAAACGCGCCACGATTGTTCGAGCAAGTTCTGGCATGGCTTATCTTTGACACTTCGGCTCGGCCAGTGTGCCTGTTAGCTAAATTGGAGGAGGGGGGGCGGAACTAAGAAGCCGTCGGGAATGTCGCAGCTCCATTCTAGTGAGCCGGAGGCCTGGGCGCAATAGAAACATTCGGGAGCGGTGCATAGTCAATGGTAAACGGGGGAATAAACCGGAGCGAAACCGAATCCCCCTTTGCACCAATTCCTTTGCGCCGTTTCAGGATCTAACTCTTAGGAGGAGGCAGCGGCTTGCCGCCGGTGTCGCCGCTCCTGACGCCGGCTGCGTCCAGAGAGAACGAGAGCTTGCCAGTGTGGCCATACAGCGCCGGCTCAGCCGTGGCGTTCCAGGTCTTGCCGCCCTCAGGCGCGTTCACGCGGAAGCGATAACCGGTGGACTCGGTCCCTTCGAGATCCTTTGGCAGCAGACCGAGCGAAATCAAAGTAGCCAAATCGGCGAACAGACCATCGTGTTGTTGACTGTAGAGCAGCTCCGCCAGCGAAACGCGCGTCAACATCTGCTGCACCTCGTCGTGGTGCGTATCGATGCGCGCGTTAAAGAAAAACTGCTTGCCCGCTTTCTTGACGATCGCCTGGTTCTCCTTGTCGCCAACAATCCACGCACCGTTCGCCATGATCAGCATCATCGGTTCGAGTTGTTCCGGTTGATCGCCTTCTTTTACCTTCACGAAAACAGTCGCGATGTCCCCGCTGATTTGTTCACCACCAAGCTCAACCGAATCTGGTATCACCGCCGCCATCTTTTCAAAATCGGGACGCAGATCTTCAAACTCCTGCGGCTTTAATGGATCAATGGCCGGCTTGTAAATCGACATGTCAAAGGCTGCGCGAAATCTTTTCTCGCGCATCGCTTTGTAAAATTCGCGCACAGTGTCTGATGGTGAACGGCCTGCTGACGTTTGCGGCGACTTCGGCGCCGGTTGCGAGATCGCCATCACGGCGCACATTGCACTCAAACAAAAGACGACGACAGCACGGGAGAACAATGATCGTGAAATTGAAGTTCGCATCAAATTTATTCCTTGTAACTATAAATACGAGGCGCGCTCCTGGCTTAGCAGCGCGCCTCGGATGTCCTGAATGAAAAGTCAGGTAACCATGATCTATATCGTCAGTTCCGATCCACAAACGACGGCGGTGGTGGCGGCTGACCTGGTCCAGCATTGGGTTTACTCGTAAGCAAAACCTCGCGCCCAACCAAGTATAGCAAGAGCATCAAGATCAGGAACGGGATCATCGACCACATATCGCCATTCGGTCCCCCGAACATCGGATTATGCGCAGTCGCCCAGTCCTCAACCCGCTTGTTGAAAGCAGCCAGGGCGGGCTTTGGCACACCTTGCAGAATGGCGATGACAATAGCCGCGAGCGCGCCGCCGGCAATGTATCCGGAAGCCATTAACACACCTGGACTCTTATCCGTTTCGGCTACTAGTTCGTCCTCGGTCAGTTTCTTATGTTTCAACTTCTTCCGCAGGTAACGATCAACGCCCCAGCGAATCATGCCGCCAATGAAGATCGGACTCGATGACGAAAGCGGCAGGTAAACACCAACCGCAAACGCGAGTGATGGGATTCCGCTCATCTCCAGCACGATGGCGATCATCACGCCCAACAGCACCAAACCCCACGGCAGTTGCCGGTTGAGAATTCCCTTGATGATGTAAGACATCAGCGTGGCCTTCGGCGCGTCATACTTGGTGACCGCCGAGCCGTCAGGTCTGGTCTTGTGGATGCCGTTAATACCCGGATCAGATAGGTAAACCACGGCGCCTTGGTCGTTAACGAGGTAACGTACAGCTGAAGCACCCGCGGTTTCTGTCTTGTGCCACGGTCGATACATGCCGGTATCCGTGTTGGCTTGCGGTCCCTTCAACTTTTCCGGAGGGCCAAGTTGCGAAGGATCAGCCTTCAAAGTGGCCGGAAAGTTTTCCTCAACTTTGTAAGCCACCTTGCCGGAACCGTCGATCAAATATTCACCCGGATCGAGTCCGGCAACTGCCGCAGCCCCGGCTTCGTTCTTGAGTACGCGATAGTCGCCTGGCGTCGACGGTTTAATTGGATCGGCATAAGCGGGTAATGAAGCTGCCCTCGTTGCATCCACCATGACGGCCTGCTTCGCGGGCTCAAAACTCATGCGCGGCACATAAACCGTAGCCGAATCATTGAGTATGAGAAGAATCGGACCGAGGACCAGCGCTGAAGCAAACGCGCCTACCAGAATCGCGATCTGCTGATACTTCGGTGTCGCTCCAACAAGGAAGCCGGTCTTCAAATCCTGCGACGTGGTGCCGCCGTTTGAGGAGGCGATGCAAACAATGCCTCCTATCGAGAGCGCTGTGATGTAGTAGTTCGGTCCAGTCCACCCCAACATCAAAAAGATCAAACATGTGAGCAGTAGTGTCGCGACCGTCATTCCGGAAATTGGATTTGAGGATGAGCCAATCTCACCCGTCAGGCGCGACGAGACAGTCACAAAAAGAAAGCCAAAAGCGATGATTAAGAGCGCTCCCATCAACGCGACGTACCAATGTTGCTGCAGTCCGAGTTGAGGAAACGCCATGATCATTCCAATCAGAGCGAGGATGCCGCCAATGACAAACTTCATCGAGAGGTCCTGATCCGTGCGTGGC
>JANLYZ010000228.1:0-7552 GCA_031365905.1 Chloracidobacterium sp.
GAGTAAGGTCTCGTGCGGCGCTCCTTCCACTTCTCTTCCCGAGACACGCTTCATCTTCTCGAGTTCAGCCATCAAATTAGATTTGTTGTGCAGCCTGCCGGCGGTGTCAACAATCAACACATCCGAGCCGCGCGCCTTCGCAGCTTTCAAGGCGTCAAACAGTACTGCGGCTGGGTCAGTTCCCTGCTTCTGTTGAATCAAAGGAACGCCGGTGCGCTCACACCAAATCGCGAGTTGATCAGAAGCGGCCGCGCGAAAAGTGTCAGCGGCGCAAATCAAAACGTCGTTTCCCTCGGCCTTGATTCGCTGCGCCAACTTGCCAATGGTGGTGGTCTTGCCAACGCCATTCACGCCAACAACCATCATCACGTAAGGGGAAACGTTTTCGGGAACACTTGTCTCGGAAGCGACGCCCTGCTTCTCCGAGTGTCGCAGAATCTTCAGCAGTTCATCTTTGATTGCGGCCTTGAGGGCGTCGAGATCGTTGATCTGTTTGCGCGCAACTCCGCGTCGCACCGTTTCCAAAATGTGTTGCGTGGTAGCGACGCCGATGTCAGCCGCAATCAAAGCCTCCTCAAGTTCGTCCAGCAGGTTCTCGTCGATCTGTTTGAGCCCCTGGAAAACTGTGTCGAGTCGGCCGGCAAGCGACTCGCGCGTAGCAGAGACGGCGCGGCGAAACCGTGCCGAGAATTCCTGCTCGAGCGCAGCTTCCTGCGCCTGCAGTTCTTCCATCGACAGGTTCAGACCAAGAACCGAAGTTTGAAAGGACGAACGTGAAGGCGCGGCAACCACGGGTCGTGGCTGAACGACCGGAAGTTGTTGAGCCTTGCGTGGAGGAGCATCCGGGCTTCGTTCAAGTGTAGGAGTATTCGCCGCGGACGTTTCGTTCGGGATCGGAGTTGGACCGGCTCCCGTAGGAACTGGTTCAAGCACCGGAGCATTTGCCGAAGGTGCAGATGAGTCCGCGGAAGATGGTTGAGTCACCGCGACGGTCGTGCGTGGCCCGGCTTCACGGCCGATAGCCTCGGCCGCCTCCTTCGTCGTCTCAGTCTTGGCCGGCAACGGCTCGTTTAGCTTGAGTGAAACAAACTGATCGCCGCTCTTACGTTTCCAGAAAAGTCCCATAGAATTGATCCATCAAATAATAGTGCTGAAATGGAAATGATGATTATATGCGCAACAGCCGCGTCCTAACAAAAAGGGCGCGGCTGCTGGTGTTTATGGTGCTGAAGTGATTTAAGAAACCATGAGCGACTCTAGTTCGCCGGGAGGTTCGACCGACGGCGCCGATATTTTCGTGCCCGGTGACGTGCGGCTCTTGAGTTTGACTGAGCCGGGACGGATTTGCCCGTCGTCGCAGGCTGCCACAAACGCGGCAACGACCTTGGTGTCATAACGAGTGCCGACGAAGCTTTCAATCCGAGCCACAGCGTCTTCAAACTTCATCGCCTGTTGATAAGGGCGGTCGGTCGTCATCGCATCAAATGTGTCAGCCACGGCGACCACCTTCGCCATCAACGGAATTTCGTCACCCTGCAAACCCTGCGGGTAACCCTGGCCGTTCACCATCTCGTGGTGCATGTACATCCCCGGCAGGAATTCCTTCATGGCCCGAATCTGCGACATGATCTTGTAGCCCTTTTGTGGATGCTGTTTCATTATTAGAAACTCGTCATCTGTCAGGGCGGACGGCTTCTTAAGAATATTGTCGTCGATGGCAATCTTCCCAACGTCGTGGAGCAACGCACTGATTCTGATCCGTTCACATTCGTCGTCGGGCAGGCCCAGGCGCTGCGCTATCGCGACAGAAATTCGTGAGACTCGTTCGGAATGGCCACGCGTGTATGGATCTTTTCCGTCAATAGCGGCTGCCAAGCCCTTGACGGTGCCAAGAAATAACTCGCGATTCTCAGCAGCCGAACGCTGGAGGTCCTTGATATAGCTCTCCAAGTGATCGGTCATCAGATTAAACGAATCACCCAGATCGCCCAGCTCGGTGCGGCTGCGCACGTCGATGCGTCGCGAGAAATCTCCAGATGCAATGCGCTGGGCGCCAACAGCTAACTCCTGAACCGGCTGCGTCAATTTCTTCGCAAAGAAGAACCCGATAAACAAAGTCAGCAGCGCGGCAATCATGCTGATCCAGATCGTCTGCCGTCGCATGTCGCTTACTGAAGCAAGCGCGGCTGATTCATCCTGAATCGCAATGACGCCTAGACGTGAGTTCTTATCTAACTCCGCACTGGCATACGAACCCAGCATCACAACGTTGCGGCCATCGCGAACAAGCGTAAACGGTTCGAGCGCCGACTGCACCTGCTTGCCAGACTCCTGCCAATCGCGCACCACCTTGAGGTCAGTCATCGGCTTCTCTGCAAAGGCAACACTCGCTTCCGGATGGGCCACCGCGCGGCCGTTTTGATCGACTACGAAAACCACGGGCAGTCCGGCGTCGAGCAATTCGTGTTCACTCTGTGAAGTTGATTGATGAACTGCTTTGAAGACTTCCTGAAACGAAACAACAGCCACCACAGCCGCAACCACGTTCTGGCCTGACTCGCCGCCCATAACCGGCGCCGCAACTGTCATTGCCATTTCCTGTCCGGAACGAATGATCTGTGGACGACTCACGACCATGCCGCGACCGTTCATTCTCGCCAACACTTCGCTCACTCGCTGGTCGAGTTCCCCACGTTGAATATAGTCTGACTGGAAGGCCCGATGAAGCTCGCCATTCACCGGCCAGATCGCCAGGGCAATCAGATTAGGATCCTCTTCAAGGGTCTTCTGTAAGCGCGAATCATAACCAGCGTCGTTAAGCGCCTTGATTCCACCGGCGATCTCAAACGCCCGTGCCAACCCCTGGACAACGTCGCGATAGCGTTGGCCGTAGAGTTCGATTTGCCGCGCTTTGTCCTGCACCAGTTGGGCTTGATATCGTCCTTCAACCGAACGCAGTTCTTCAGCGCTACGCCCCGAAAGCAGAGTTCCAGCAAACGCTAGTGGCAACAAGCCGACGACCAGCAAGACGGCAAGGACTATGTAAAGCAGGCGAATTCGCCCAATTTTTTCCAGCATTTAAATGAAGATAGGTGGTGGCCTCGGAAGTGGTTTTCCTCGGAGGGCGTGCGAAGAATGGGCCTGAATGGCCGCTTCCTCATTATGTCTAGTAAACTAGGACGTGTCAACGCGTTTGTTAAACTGCGTTGTCGTGGGCTTTAGTCAGTTCTGAGGACTCGACGACCTCCGGCCTCAGCTTAACTTCAGGCCGTATTTTATAAACTTAACTGCCGAGAATGGCGTCTAAAGTCACGAGCATCTTGGGCCTCAGGGTTAGTGATTGACATCGGAAGCGCGGGCTGAAGGCCCCTGGCAAATTATAAAGGATGGAACGGCTACGAGCGACGAGCAGATCGTAGAGCGAGCGTTGACGGGTGACGCAGAAGCTTTCGGCGAGATTGTGCAGCGCTGGGAGCGACGCATCTTCGTGCTTTCCTTTGGCATGCTCGGCCGTGAAGAGGATGCGCGGGATGCCACGCAGGAGACTTTCCTAGCCGCGTTTAGAAATCTACGTGCCTTCCGCGGCGAAGCAAAAGTCTCCTCATGGTTGCATCGCATTGCAGTTAATCAGTGCATTACTCGCCAGCGCCGCGCGAAGGTGCGCAGCGAGAGCGCACTGGAGACTGAAGAGGAAAAGGATGCTTCGAGTTTTGCAGCGCCACTGCGATATTCACCGGCGCGAGTGGCTGAAGACCTGGAGACTACGGCCGCAGTGAGAGTGGCGGTTAATAGTTTACCTCTGGAGCTGCGACAGGTGGTGGTGATGAAGGAATTCGAAGAACTTACTTTTAAGGAAATTGCCGAAGCGCTTGACCTACCGCTCAGCACCGTCAAGAGCCGGCTCTACACAGCACTAAAACAGTTGGAGATGAGATTGCAAAAATTTAGTCAAAACTCAAACGTAGGAATGCGGAGTTAAGAGAAATGAAAGCAGTGAATACACCAAATTGCGGCCGAGAGAACGATCTGATCGGATTTCTCTACGGTGAGTTGAATGAGAGCGAGACGCGTGCTTTCGAGCGTCACCTTCACGAATGCGCGAACTGCGAAACAGAGTTCGCAAGCTTTGGTGGGGTGCGTGAATTAGTCGTGGGGTGGCGCAACGAATCACTTGGCAGTGTCGGATTAACTTCACCGAACTCCTCCCTCACCAGAGCGGTGGAGGTAAGGCCATCAGCCATGGCGGCGTTGCGAGAGTTCTTCAATCTGTCGCCGCTATGGATGAAAGGCGCGGTAGCCTTCGCCGCTATTTTGCTTTGTGTGTTTGGCGGCCTGGCTCTGGCGCGCTTGCGAGATAAACCGCCAACCGGTCTGGCCGCGAAGCCGCCTGGGTCTACCCGGTCGCCGCAGGAAATCCAGGCATTGGTGGAGCAGCGTGTGCAGGAAGAACTAAGGCGGATAAAATCTCAGGAACAGTCTCAAGCTCTGTTAACCGACAACCATTCGCCGCAGAAAAATTCAGTTAAGCGAGTGGCGCGAGAGAGCGGCGCAGTGGCGTTGGCTCCGAGTAACGTAGCGCGGCGTCCGCTTTCAAAAACTGAGCGCGCACAATTAGCCGCCGATTTGGGATTGGTGTCCACCAGGAACGACAGCGACCTGCGCTTGCTTGGTGATACAATCAATCAGTAACTACAGTTTGTGAAGCAGATTTGAAGCGTAACGAAAAACTCGTTGAGGCTAGCGATGAAAAATGATCGGAATCACATGGGAAAACAAGGGAAGCCCAATGGTCGAATTTTAACGCTGCTCGCGTTGCTGGCGGTAATTGGTTTCCCAGCGGCGATGGGTTCTATTTCTGCGCAGACCTCCCAGCAGGGCGCAGCTGCGCCGGAATCACAACAGCCCGGGGATCTTATTCGCCAGTTAAACCTGACCCCGGAACAGCGTGAACAGATTCGCTCCATTCGCGAAGACAAGCAAGCCGAACGATCTGCGATCAATCAGAAACTGCGCGAAAGCAATCGCGCGCTGCAGGAAGCTTTGGACACCGATAATCCTGACGAAGCCGTGATCGAGCAGCGCTTGCGCGACGTTGCTGCCGCACAGGCTTCTGCGATGCGTCTCAGGATTTTAACTGAACTTAGAATCCGGCGAGTGTTGACTGCGGATCAAAGAAGCATCCTAAAATCGCTGCAGCAGCAGGCGCGTGAGCTTCAGCGCGAACGGCTTCTGGCTAATCCTGAGGAGCGACAACAGCGCAGAACTGAGCGGTTGCGTGGATTGCAGAATCAACGTAACGGGCTCGGTCCAAACCTTCCTCGGCGCGAAAATCAACGCCGACCTTAACCTTAGGTCACGACGAGCGGTTAATCATAAGCCAGGATAAGAATCGAGCCGGCCGGGCATCAGCCTGGCCGGCTTTTGTTAATGACAGTGCATTGTTGTGCTCCGCGTGTGCCAGCGGCAATATCTTCAAAGCTTGACGCACCGTCAGAATTTTGCGCATGATAAGCTGCTCTTTTCAGAATGTGACCTGCGCGCGTAGACGAGTCGCAAGCTTCTTCGAGAGTCAGGCGATGGTCATTTCTTGCAGTCGTCGCGACGTCAGCCCGGTAGCGTCCACCACGAGGGTGGGAATTCAAATAGCTAGCTTCCTATTAGCCCCTAGATGAACTTCGTTACCCGCTCAATCTTCGAGCTGCAAGAAACCACGGTGATGACCGCGCGAGCGGTTGCCGGCGTTTTCAAAGGACCGCGTTACATCTCCGAAACAATCACGCAAATGGACGTGATTGGCGTCGGCTCTCTCACCATCATTCTACTAACCGGATTCTTCACCGGCGGCGTGTTGACGCTGCAAACCTTTCCGACGCTCGCGGCTTATTCAGCCCAGGGACAAACTGGAAAACTTGTCGCCATCTCCTTGATACGTGAGCTGGGGCCGGTGCTGTGCGCACTGATGGTTACTGGTCGCGTTGGCTCGGCGATAGCCGCGGAGCTTGGCTCAATGACCGCTTCGCAGCAGATCGATGCCATGCGCGCGCTCGGCACCGATCCGATTAAGAAGCTGGTTGCGCCGCGCTTAATCGCGCTCATCGTCACCTTACCGTTGCTTACCGTCGTGGCTGATGTTATGGGGATCGGCGGCGGCGGGATCGCAGCGACGACGCTTTATGGACTTTCTATCAATGAGTTTGTTACCTCGGTTAGAGAGGGCATTACCGGCAATGACGTGATTGGTGGAGTAATCAAGCCTATCTGTTTTGCAATTATCATTGCCTCTGTTGCGTGTTACAAAGGTCTCACTACGGAAGGCGGCACGGTGGGAGTGGGCCGGTCGACCACCCGCGCAGTAGTCACGGCGTCGATAGTAGTCATCGTCGCAGACTTCTTTCTTGCCCGAGGCTTGCAATACCTGCTGGGGATGCCAGTGAACTAGAGTCATTAATTGTTATGTCGACTTCTCGTACTCAAGCCGAACTTTATCCCGCCGCCGGAGAGGTGAGCCGCGACGCTGCCGGCTCGACCTTCGCTGAGGTTGATGACAGTGATCGCATCGTGCCGGCGATCGAGTTTCGCGACGTGGTGCTGGCCTTCGACGATCGCGTTATCCTCGACAAACTCAGCTTTAAAGTAATGAAGGGCGAAACGAAGATAATTCTGGGCGGCTCCGGAGGTGGCAAATCTACAATCATCAAGCTGGTACTCGGCCTGCTTAAACCAGACGAGGGACGGATCCTTGTTGACGGGGAAGACATCACCGATTTTAACGAAGTGCAGATGATGATCGTGCGCAAAAAGATTGGAATGGTGTTTCAGGAAGGCGCACTGTTTGACTCATTGTCAGTTTACGATAACGTAGCTTATCGCCTGCATGAGCAGGGTCGTGCCGAAGACGAAGTCGAGCCCGAAGTGAGACGTATGCTGCGCTTCGTTAATCTGGAAGATGCTATCGACAAAATGCCGGCTGAACTATCAGGTGGCATGCGCCGGCGCGTTGGCATTGCCCGCGCCCTGATTGGCGATCCGAAGATTGTGTTATTCGACGAGCCGACGGCCGGGCTCGATCCGCCAACGGCTCGCACTATCTGCGAACTCGCCATGAAGCTGCGCGACCTGGAAGACGTGTCGTCTATATTCGTCACCCACGAGATGAATAATCTCGACTATCTTTGTTCTGAGTATGCGGTGGTCAACGAAGAAGGACAGGTTGTGTTTGAACGTGAGGGCGAAAGGCTGTGCTTAATAAACAGCAAAGTCATGATGATGCTTGAAGGCAAGATAATTTTTAGCGGCACTGACGAAACTTTGCGCAAGGCCGAAAATCCGTATATTCATAAGTTTCTTCGCGGACATTGAGAGAAAGGATGAAGGGGGAAGGATAAGGGCGGAAGGATAAAGCACACACGGAAGAGCGTTGTGGTTTATCCTTCATCCTTCATCCCTTACTGAGCGCCATGCCAAGATCAACCAAGACAGTCAACTTAAACCAATTGCGCGTCGGCATATTCGTGCTGGTTTCAATAGTGATTCTGATTTTTCTCATATTGAA
>JANLYZ010000260.1:0-6270 GCA_031365905.1 Chloracidobacterium sp.
GTGGCAACACAGGTCGACAAGCGGGCGAGCAGAATCAGAAACCGCGCGCGCAAGGTGCGGACACGCGTGCGTGACACACGCCGCGAAATTGAACGCATCGCCAACACGCCGACACTGGGCGGACTCTTCCTCTCATTCCTAAAAATTGGCACGGTCGGATTCGGTGGTGGACTCGCGGTGATCGCACAAGTCCGCACGCTCGCCGTGAAGCAGCGCCGCTGGCTAACGGAACAGGAATTTGCGTCTGGCTTCGCGCTCGCCCAAACATTACCCGGCACGTCCGCCGGCAATATTGCTACATATGTTGGGCTCAGAATTCGCGGTTGGCGCGGCGCGGTGGTTTCGATCGCGGGCTTCATACTGCCATCGATGCTGATGATGATCGCGCTCGCGATTCTTTACCGTCACCTGCGTTACTTGCCCGACACCGATCGCCTTTTTAATGGTCTCAACGCCGCCGTCGTCGCGCTGATAATCGTGACGGCCTGGCGCATGGGACGCAACACGCTGGGCAAACCGTGGCAGTGGCTGCTTGCCGTCTTCGCCTGCATCGTGGTCGCATTCTTCAGCGCCACCGTGATCGAGGTGGTGTTGGCAGCCGGTCTCATCGGGATCTTCATCGATTCATTTGCTGAGAAACAGTTGCGCCGGTTGGGACAACTTCGCGGTGTTGCCTCACGCCGAAAACGAATCTCAGCGCGCCTGACTCTGCAGCGGAGACGACGACGTTTTCGCGCGACCCACTTCGTCGGCGGTTACCTGACGCGCGCGATGGCGGAAGAGCGCGTGCGGCTGGCGGCGTTGCAGGAACAAAGCGAACCCGCGACTGCAGAAGATCAAACCGCGACCGATCAGAATATTCTTCAGAAATCGCCGACGCCTTCCGGAAAGAAGCTCGGATCGCTGGCCGTGTTTGGCGTGTCCCTTCCGATCCTCGCCAAGTTCGCCTTGCTGCTGACGCTCTCAACGCTTTTCCTGCGCATCGGCACGATCACTTTTGGCGGCGGCTTCGTCATGATTCCGTTGATCGAAACGGAAGTGGTTGACACCCATCACTGGCTGACACATCAGGAATTCGTTGACGCGACCGCGCTCGGCCAGGTTACACCCGGCCCCGTTTTGATTACGGCTACGTTCATTGGCTATCGGGTGGCGGGCACACTCGGCGCACTGGCAGCGACGATTAGTATTTTTTTGCCGTCATTCCTGATGACGGTGGCGGCCGGAACATCGCTCGCGCGTTTCCACACGAACAAGATCGTGCAATCGTTTTTGAAAGGCGTCACACCTGCTGTGGTTGGATTGCTGGTTGCGGCCGGCATCAGCATCGGTCGCGCCGGCATTCACAATTGGGTGGGATTGTTGATTGCAGCGATAGCTGGTGCAGTGCTGATACGCTACCGCCCCAATGCTATTTGGGTAATCCTCGGCGCAGGCCTCGTTCGCTTCGTGATTGGCTTGTTTGTCGCTTAAAGAAACATTAGCCGCAGATTTACGCGGATGAACGCGGATCTGATCAAAGGCAGTTAAGAAATTTGTAATCCCTCTTGCTCTGATCCGCGTTTATCTGTGTAAATCCGCGGCTAATATTGTCTTCTTTACCAAACCTGGCAGCGCTTCTCCGGCGGACGCACCATCGCATCACCCATATTGCAGTGAAACGCTTCTGCAAACTGCGGCATGTTTGACAGTGGCCCATTAACGCGAAAGCGACCGAGCGGATGCGGGTCCGTAAGAATCTGTTGTCGCATTGCTTCCGGTGTTTGCTTCCGGCCCCACACCTGGGCCCAGCCGAGGAAGAAGCGCTGTTCGGGCGTGAAGCCGTCAATGTCTGCCGGTCGCGGTTTGCCTTGCATCGCTTTTTGGAACGCGAGCCAGGCGATCTTCAAACCGCCGAGGTCGCCGATCGATTCACCCAAAACGAGTTTACCGTTCTGGTTCATGTCGACCTCAGCTACGTGAAAACTGGAAAACTGTTGCTCGACGCAAGTGGCACGGTCGGTGTAGTTCTTTGCGTCAACTTCCGTCCACCAGTCTTTGAGATTCCCCTGAAGATCAAACTTGCGGCCCTGATCGTCGAAGCCGTGCGACATTTCGTGACCAATAACGGCGCCGATCGCGCCGTAGTTAAGCGCATCGTCCGCGGTCGGATCGAAGTAGGGCGGTTGCAGAATGCCGGCGGGAAAAACGATCTCGTTCATCAAAGAGTTGTTGTAGGCGTTGACTGTCGGCGGCGTCATGCCCCACTCGGTTCGATCCACCGGCTGGCCCATCTTCGCGAGATTCCGTTGCCGCTCAAATTCGGCCGAGCGAAGCAGGTTGTCGATGTAGGAAACGCGCTCGATCTTCAACGCCGAATAGTCGCGCCACTTCTCCGGGTAACCAATCTTCACGGCGAACGCGTTTAGTTTCGCGATCGCAGCCTGGCGCGTTGGCTCGCTCATCCAGTCGAGCGTCGGGATATCTTCGCGCAGGGCGACGATGAGATTGTTCACCAGTTCCTTCATGCGCGCTTTGGCTTCAGGCGGAAACGCTTTCTTCACGTAAACTTCGCCGAGCGCTTCGCCAAGATTCTGATCGGTGGCCACGACGCAGCGGCGCCAACGCGGCTGATTCTCCTTAGTGCCGTTCAGCTTCCTCGCATAAAAATCGAAATCCTCGTTGACGAATGCGGTTGAGAGCGCGTCGGCGGCATCGTGAACCACATGCCAGCGCAGGTAAGTCTTCCAATCGTCGATGGGTACGCTCACGAGCATTTGATCGACGCCCTTGAAAAAGTCGGGATGGGCGACGTTGATTTCGGTGAACTTTGGGGCGCCGAGCTTCTTCGCATAAGTTGCCCAATCGAAGTTAGCCATCACGTTCTTCAAGTCGGCAGGCGACATTTTGTGGTACTGCTTCGAGGCATCGCGCCGGGAAACACGATCCAGCGAAACTTTCGCGAGTTCAGTTTCAAGCTTCATCACCGTTTGTGCTTCAGTCGCAGCCTTGCTCGCATCGTCGCCCAGGAGCTTGAACATGTTCGTGACGTGTTCCACGTAAGCAGCGCGAGTGCTCGCAGATTTCTCGTCGTCTTTCAGATAGAAATCGCGATCGGGAAGGCTCAAGCCACCCTGGCCGGTAATAGCAATCACGCTGTCGCTCTTCTTGAAATCCTGGCCGGCGCCGAAATTGAATATCGAAGGCACGCCGATGCGATGCAGGTGCGCCAGCATTGCCGGCAGATCGCGCGCACTCTTCATCTTGTTGATGGCGGCGATCTCTTTGGCGAGCGGCGTAGCGCCGGCGGCTTCAATCTTTGCTTCGTCCATACAGCTCGCATAAAACGCGCCAATCTTTTGTTCGTTGCTGCCCTTCGCAGCCGCTGTATTTTTTGCCGCGGCTTCGAGAATTTCGTGTAGCGTGGCGATGTTCTTTTCTCGAAGAGGACTCGTAATACCCCAGGTTGAAAAGGCCGCCGGGATTTCGTTTTTGGCGATCCAGCCGCCGTTCGCATACTGATAAAAGTCTTCGCAAGCTTTGCAGCTCGTGGTACACATGTTGGCCGGATCGAAACCATGGGGCGCGGTTTGGGCAAAGGCCACCAGCGCGAACGACACCGCAATGATGAGCGAAATCAAAGGGCGCAGATTTAGATGACGCATGTAGATTCTCCTTAGGCGTTCGTTGGATCGATTTGAAGATGGCACGGAAGATGACAGAATATTTAAGATAACCGAAGTGTTCCGGGGCACCAACCCACGACGTTCTGCGGGTCGGTTTGAATTCACAAAACCGTGGAATGCGGCACTAATACGCAGGGTGCAGCAAAAGGTTTCGGTCTCGCGTGAATAGCGTTATTCTCAGACCCGCGACAATTCTTCTATGGCCAAGTATCTCGATCTAAAAAATTGGATCCGCCGGGACCTCTTTGAATTCTTCGTGGGCTTTGACAAGCCTTACTTCAACATCTGTACTCAACTCGACGTTACCAACCTGCTGGCAGCGCTCAGCAATCGCCCGGGCCTGAGCGTGTCCATGGCCTATCACTACTTCGCCCTGCGCGCTGCAAACGAGATCGAGCCGTTTCGTTATCGACTCGAAGATCGCCAGGTGATTGTTTACGACGTGATCCACGGCGGCACCACCGTGCTGCTGCCAAGTGAAAACTTCACGCTCGCGTATTTTGAATATGACGTCGACTTTGAGAAGTTCATGGCTGGAGCTGAAGGCGCGCTGCAAGAAGCGCTCGCTGGCGACGGCGCGTTTTTCCCCAACCCTCGGGAAGACATGATTCACTTCACCACCTTGCCCTGGGTTTCGTTTACCAGCTTTTCACATGCGCGGAATTGGGGACGTGAAGATTCAGTGCCAAAGATTGCGTTTGGGAAATTCGTGGAGGCCAATGGTCGCACGCTGCTGCCGTTTTCCGTGGAAGTCCATCATGCGTTGATGGACGGTCTGCACGTGGGCCGATATGTGGCGCGCCTGGAAGAGGCGCTGCGTGAGCCGGAGACTTACATGGGTTCCGAAGCTATTCAGAACCGGGAGCGGTAGCGACCGGCCGAAAAGGCTTATCTCGATCAAGAAAATGCAGCTACCTCTATGGCCGGTCGCTATCGCTCCCGGTTTCGGATTATTGATTGACACTCTTAAGAAACCTTAACTAAGATGTGCCGCCTCGAAAGAATTTCATGCAGGTTCTAAACACGATCTGAAGTGCAGACTCAGGTCAAAATCCACGGGAGAAAATCCATGTATAACCCCCTGCTTCGTTCCTTTGCCCTAAGGGCCAAGGGATTTGGTATTTTTCTGTTCGTCACCTTCCTATTTGCCGCTGCCGTCACTGCCCAAACGCAAATTACGACCGGCACAATTCAGGGCACGGTTATGGACGCCAATGGCGCAGCAGTTCCTGGCGCCAGCGTCGAAGTTAAGAATGTCGATACAAATTTAACGAGAACGACAACTTCAGACGATGAAGGAAGATTCACGGCGCTGCAACTCCCGCCGGGAAGATATACCGTCACCGTTACCAAGACGGGCTTCGCTACGCTGGTAGTCCAGCAGGCTGATCTAACTGTGGGCCAGGCGATGAATCTGCCGCTCGCGATGAAGATTTCGTCTGTGCAGGAGACGGTAACGATTACCGCAATGCCAACCATCGACACCGTCAAGACAGAATCGAGCAGCACGTTGAACGAGACGACGGTAAACACGACACCGATCCTCGGAAGGAAATTTGAGGATCTGTTAACGCTGACGCCCGGAGTCAGCGTAGTGCAGGGGCCGGACGGCGACGAGATCACGTTTGCCGGACAGCGCGGCGTTTTCAATAACGTGAGTCTCGATGGCGGCGATTACAACAACGGCTTCTTCGGCGAGCAACTAGGCGGCCAACGCGCAGCGATCGACATTCCGCTGGATGCGGTGAAGGAGTTTCAGGTAGTGGCGACCGGCGCCTCCGCCGAATTTGGACGTACTGCGGGAGGCATCATCAACGTCATCCCTAAGTCCGGCACCAATGCAGTGCACGGAAGCCTGTTCCACTTTCAACGCCTGGAAGCTCTGACGTCACACACTTCCGACGGCAAGCCGCTCAAGGATTTTCGTCGGGAACAGTTTGGCGGCACGGTCGGCGGACCCATTAGCAAAGACAAATCGTTCTATTTCTTCTCATTCGAAGGCATTCGAGAAAAGCTGACACGTGCGAACCTGAGCGATCCAATCGGTGCTCCCTGCTCGGTCGCAGCGCCAACCATTATTGCCAACGAAGCGCTGATCAACTCGAGCGCCGACTGTCAACGGCTGGCGCTGATCAACTTCATCAGGACGACCCGGAGCCAGGAAGAAGGGTTGCCGGTGAAGCACCCGATCAAGAACTATGCGCTCCTCTTTAAGACTGACTTCAACCTTAACAAGTCAAATCAACTGGGCGTCTCGTATAACTTCGACTATTCAAAGAACACGAACCAAACCTTCGATGTTGCTACGTATGGCAATTCTGCAAACGGCATCGAGGGTCCATCGAAGATCAACAACCTCAATCTCAATCTGTTTACGACGCTCTCGCCGACAAAGCTGAACGAAGCGCACTTCTCGTACACGCGCGAAGTGCGCCCACGCGCGGCGACACCATCCAAGGTGCCGGCTGACACCGCCATAGGCTTCGGGCCTTCGTTCAGATTCGGTCATCCGTTCTTTCTCAACCCAAATATTGATGAGCTAATCTGGCGCACTCACGTGAAGGACAACTTTTCAATCGTCCACGGCAGCCACACCGTAAAGTTT
>JANLYZ010000273.1:0-4718 GCA_031365905.1 Chloracidobacterium sp.
TTTCAGCCGCGACAGTTGTTTGAGCATTAATTTACCTCTCTAGCAAAGGGCGGATTGTAAAGGAGACGGGATGAGCGCGCAACCGGGCCACCAATTGCTCAATCGGAACCGAGAGCGGTAGCGACCGGCCAAACACTCAACCAAACTCCCACTTTCTCAGTGGCTGGTTTTGGGTAATTGAAAATAGCCAGCGAAAGTTATCATCATTAAGTCGACCCTTTGGCCGGTCGCTACCGCTCGCGGTTCCGGTTAAGTCGCAATTGTCGCTTTTCGATTCCAAGTGCTATTTTAATGGACACGAATGAACTCGATTGGCAACTCAGCGGGACTTTGGATCGGTTTCTCTCTCTTCATCCTTTTCATGCTGAGCCTGGATCTCGGACTCTTCAACCGCAAAGCCCACGCAATCAAATATCGCGAAGCAATGATTTGGAGCGCGGTCTGGATCGCGCTGGCGATGATTTTCGGCGGCATTGTCTTTTGGTATCAGGGAACCGATCTCGGCCTCAAATTTCTCACTGGCTACGTCATCGAGCTCTCGCTCTCTGTTGACAACCTCTTCGTCTTCCTTTTGATTTTCTCTTTTTTCAAAGTGCCGGCAATGGTCCAGCACCGCGTTCTTTACTGGGGCGTGATTGGCGCACTCGTCATGCGTTTGACGATGATCTTCATCGGCGGCGCGCTAATAAATCGTTTCCATTGGATCCTTTATCTCTTCGGTGGTTTCCTGGTCTACACCGGCGTGAAGATGTTTCGCCAGGAAGACAGCGACATTCAACCTGACCAGAATCCCCTGGTCCGCGCCGTCACGCGCTACATTCCGATTACTCGCCACTACGAAGGAAAGCACTTCTTCACCCGCGTTGATGGCAAGCTAATGGGAACGTTGCTGCTGCTCGTGCTGGTGATTGTTGAAGTAACGGATTTGGTGTTTGCGGTTGATTCGATTCCGGCGATCTTCGCGATCACTACCAACACTTTCATCGTTTACACTTCCAACGTCTTCGCCATTCTTGGACTGCGTTCGTTGTACTTCCTGTTAGCTGGAGTGGTCGAGAAATTCCAGTATCTGCGAATGGGACTGGCAATCGTGCTGACCTTTATTGGCGCGAAGATGCTGATCGAAGGCTTCCATATTGTCATCCCGGTTTGGATTTCGCTTGCCGTGGTCGCAACTGTGCTGCTCTCCTCGGTCGCCGCTTCAATCCTCTGGCCAAAAGAAGCGGAGATGGATATCGACGTGGATCTGCCCGAGGACTTCGACGCACCTTTTGCAGACGAACCTGAGGAAACTGCGGCAGACGAACCTGAGGAAACTCCGGTCAAGAAGTAGCCTGACATCTGCTAGTTCCATTTCAATCCAAGTTGGTTAATTGATAAGACTGCGGAGGCCCGGAGGGCCGGTATTCAGTAGCCACGCCCGTGAGGGCGTGGTCGAATAAGGTCTTGATCGTTGAGGCCTGAAGGGACGGCACTTCTCGTAGCCTTCGACATCAGTCCTTTGTTTGTGTCGCACCCGCCGGCGCTCTCTTCTCCCAGACCGGTTCTGATCCCCGCCCTTACGGGCATGGCTTTTTGTTAACGGCCCTTCGGGCCTAAGAATAAATCAGCGGTGGCGGGTCCAGCCTTGCCGAAAACTAAACTGGAGTCACACTCACTTTCGATAAGCTTGAATGCCCTCTGTTCGCTGTGCTAGATTCGTTCTTGGCGGTGTTGCTGTTGAGCTTTGCGCATTAGCGCCGAATAGTTGCTGCAACCCGGCTGCCCAACTTTCCACACCCGGCAGATTCCTAATCGGTAGCCCACCACGGCCAGCCGATTTACGCTTGCGGAAGTATCCGCGAATGCAGTTGCCCCTCAGTTCGAAATAGCTCCAAAAGAATGAGTACTAAGACCCGGCGTTTTGTTTTTGATTGGTGGGTAATCGAGAAGCGCGTTGTTTACCTGCTTGTCGCTTTCCTAATCCTCTGCGGCCTGGCTGGCGGCGGCGCGCTCTACGTTTGGAAGTTTGGCAATCCGCTGAAGAATGTCGGCACCGGGGTGAAGCCGCCGTCGGGAGCCCGCTTCATTTCTTTTGAAGGAGATGTGCGCGTGATTCGCTCGGCCACACGCGAAACAGTCGTCCCCGGCGCCGACACAGAACTCTATCCCGGCGATACGGTGCAAACGCAGGCGAGTGGCCGCGCCCGCGTTAGCATGGCTGACGGCTCAACGCTCGTCGTTCGACCCAATAGCACGATCATCGTGCGCGACAATGCCAGCGAGGATGATGGCAAGAAAACCAACGTTCACGTAGTCGTGGACAGCGGTCAAATGTACGTGCGCACCGAGCAACAAACCGGAAGCACAAACAATGTGGTCGAGACGCCCAAGACGAGCAACAAACTGGGCGCGCAGACTCAGGCGAGCTTCGGCGTCAATCCGGAGGGTACCGAAGAGATTCGCGTTAACTCCGGCGCCATTGAGACGACCACCAGCCGTAATGGTGAGAAGACGACGTTTCATGGCGGTGAGTACATCGCAGTCAATCCTCAGGGAACCTTGTCGCCGCCGCAGAAATTGCTGGACGTTCCTCAACCGGCCCAGCCACGCGATTTGGAAAAGTTTTTTGTTGAAGGAAGTGGTTCAGCAAACATTGGTTTGAAATGGATGCGGCCGCAGCAAGGCGCCGCTGGTTTTTACAAAGTTGAGGTGGCCACTTCTCCTTTCTTCGTTGATGGCGGCAAAGTGATCGAGCGCGATCAACTCAGCTCCACCGAATTCACGGCGAGCGACCTGCGCACCGGTGTTTATTTCTGGCGGGTGCGCGCTATCGCCTCAAGCGGACAGGCCAGCGATTGGAGTGAGCCCAAGAAATTCATCGTAGCCACACGAGGCACCGGTCCACGGGTTGCGGTTTCGAATCTGGTGGCGGAGTTGCTGGGCGGACAGATCTATTTGATTCGGGGACGCGCGGAGCCGGGTACCACGATTCGCTCCGGCGATCGCCAGACAATTGTTCCGGCTGAAGGATCGTTTCAACTTCAGGTAACCGCGGGCCCCGGCACGGCGGACATCACCATTGCCGCAGAAGACGCGCGCGGCAATATCACGGCTTATCGAGTAGCGCGCGCGGGCCGCGGGAAAAGTTGAGTCTTGTTGAGTTCAGGTTTTTAGATGTCGCGACACGTAATCCTCCTAACCGATGCCCATGAAGCGCCAGCCTACGAGCTGATCGAGGCGCTGCGTCTGGCTGGTGTTAAGACACTCATTGAAGGATTGCGCGATGCCGGGGCCGTCGCCCCCGTGGCTCGACAAGCCCCTCCATCCGCTGATGAAATTTGGGAACAACTTCCGCTGGCGGTCCTTTATGAAGTCGTTCCCGGCGCTGATCTGGTTGAGCTTCACGCAGCTATCGAGCAGGCAACAACTTCCTGGCCCGGCACACCGCTCATCGCCTGTCGCCGCCAATTGAGCAGCTATCACGGGCAAATTTGGCGCAGTCTGGACGGGGCAGCCCTGAAGCGCCTCGGCTTCCGCGCGATCGCCGACAAGGCCGCACAACTGCCGGCGATTTTGCACGAGATTGAAGGCCACGGCGCAACCGGTGAACTGAAATTGCCGGACATCGTTGGCCCACCGGTTGAGGCCGCAGCGACGTTGTTGCCGAAACGAATGAAGGCGAGCCACGTACGGGCCGCATTTGATCTGGTTGCCTCGCTCCATTTCATCGGCGATCAAAACAGCGCTGCGCAAACTGCGCTGGCCGGACTCGCGCCGCTGGTCCGGGCTGATCGTTGGACCATATATCTTTTCTCGGAAGCCAAAGGTCCTGACGTTGCCATTCTGGAGGCAGTCGCTTCGCTCAATCCCGCTCACGAAGCAGCTTCCGAACAGGACGATTGGCGCCGAGTTCTGTTGCTGGATGAAAACCCGCCGCCGGGTTCAGAGTCGAAAGCTGCTCGGCTCGCCGGCGCCGGCATGGGCACGATCAAGAGAAAAGAACGCAGACAAAACTTCATCGCCGTGCCGTTGGTTTGCGGTGAACGAATTCTCGGCGTGCTCGAAGGGACTCGCGAGCGACGCTCATTTACGAAATCCGAAATAGGGATTCTCGATGTGTTGTCGTTGCCGGTTGCCTCCGCGCTCGCGAATGCCGTGCGCATCGGTGAGGCCGAGCGGCTCTCGCAAACTGACGACTTAACAAAACTACACAACGCGCGTTACCTGCGACAGTTTCTGCTGAATGAGATTCGCCGCGCGCGCCGTTATGGTTCCAACGTCGCAGCCTTGTTCCTCGATCTAGACGACTTCAAACGCGTGAACGATGCCCACGGTCATCTGGCAGGCTCTCACGTGCTGATGGAAATGGCTGCAGTGATCTTGTCTTCAATTCGCGATACTGACGCGGTGGCGCGCTACGGCGGAGACGAGTTTGTAATCGTCCTGCCCGACACTGAGATAGAACTCGCCGGCACCGTGGCCGAACGCATTCGCGAAAAGATCGCGGGCCACCAGTTTAATGCCGGACGTAATTTGAAACTGTCGCTAACCGCGAGTTTCGGCGTCGCCGCATTTCCGGTGCACGCCTCCTCGCCGCAGCAGTTGATAGCCGCGGCTGACACGGCGATGTACGAGGCGAAAGCGGCAAAGAAAAACTGTGTTCGTTTCTCCGCCTCGCTGTCGCGCGAGTCAAGAGCGCTCGGTGACGTGGCTACCCCCGCCGAAATCTCGGAGAC
>JANLYZ010000276.1:0-6588 GCA_031365905.1 Chloracidobacterium sp.
GTGCGAGGGTGAAAAAGAGGGAGTCATCAAAGGGCTTAATCAGTTAACCAAAAGCCTCGAACAGGCACGCCATCACCTTTGGGATGATCTTGAGGCTTCCGACAATACGCGCTGATTCTGTTAGAGTCTGGAGCTGGCAACACGCAATTCTTGGCCGATCCTGCTCGTTCCAAGAAAGAGGAGTGCACCATGATTCGCGGGATGCATGCTTTGTTCTATTCGACCGAGGCCGAGGCCCTGCGAGAATTTCTCAGAGACAAGCTCGATCTTGCCGGCACAGACGTCGGCGGCGGCTGGCTGATCTTCGACGCGCCGGAGGCTGATCTGGGCGTGCACCCAACCGACGGCAAGAGTCCGGCATCGGGGACTGGCGATATTTCCTTCTACTGCGATGACATTGCCGCTACCGTCACGGAGCTTAAGGCGCGCGGTGTTGAGTTCACGCAGGAAGTTGAAGACCATGGCTATGGGCTGGTTACTTTCTTCAAGGCTCCTGGCGACTTCAAGGTTCAGCTCTACCAACCCAAATACACAAAGTAACGCAAACTGTTAGTTTGTTTCCCGGCTCCGAAGGAGCCAAATGTTTATACCTCAGGCGGATTATTTACCTCCTGCGCTCCGTAAGCGCGACAAAACAACATTCCGCTCCTATGGAGCCGGCTTGAATAGCGAGGCCACGGTCTATAAACCTTTCGCCTCTCAGAGGCGAGGAGTATCAAACGCGCCGGTAGCTGTTTCCTGTATTAAATGCTAAAGTTTCCTTCCACACTTTTTGTTAGCCGGTTCGTAGTTCTAATTTCCTAAACATGAAACTTACCGTTCTCGGCAGCGGCTCAACGGGCAATGCGGTTTTGATCGTTGCCGGCGAAACTCGTGTTCTCGTCGACGCCGGACTCAGCGCCAAAGAGATTGCGCGCCGGCTCGCGCTCGTCGGCGAAGACGTGCAAAAGCTCGACGCAGTGCTGGTCACGCATGAACACGGCGATCACGCCGGCGGCTTGCGCGTCCTGCTGCGCACAGTCGACTGTCCCGTCTACATTTCTGCACAGACCTGCGATGCCTACGTAAGCGAGCGCACCAACGTTAATGATGAGGAGCCGCGCAAACGCACCAAAGCGCTAAAGGATCGCGTCGAGCAAATAGAGTCGAGCCGCGACTTTCGCATCGGCGAGATCGACTTTCATCCGTTCACAATTCCGCACGATGCCGTCGACAATTTCGGTTTCACAGCAACGCATCAGGGCGTCAAGATTGCCACCTTGATGGACTTTGGTCATATCACGACGCTCGTTAGCGAACGCTTGCGCGGTTGTGCCGCAGTCGTGATCGAGTCAAACCATAGCCGCGACATGTTGAAGGCGTGCGAAGTTTATCCCTGGGAACTTAAGCAGCGAATTCTGTCGCGGCTTGGGCATCTTTCAAATGAAGACCTGGCAGACTGGATCCGCGACCACTTCGATGGCGTAGCGCGGCACCTCGTGTTGACGCATCTTTCGCAGCGGGCGAACAACCCTTACCTCGCGAAAATCACGGCTGAAGTTGCCTTGCAGGAACGCTTCCCGCTTTTCCACGCCGACACCGTTGTTAGCCTTTCGTTTCCGAAGGAACCGACGCCGTGGATCGAGGTGTGAAGATAAGGATGACGGATGAAGGCGGAGGGATGAATACAGCGCGGATGGCAACTTCATTTGCGGTTTTTCTTTTTTCGCTCTGCGCATTCGCTTGCGCCGCTAATCAGGTCAAACAAAGTATTCCGCCGGAAGTTGAGTCGGCGATTGGCACCATCAACGATGAAATCGCCGCGGAGCGTTACGACAAAATTTATAACGACGCGTCGGAATTGTGGCGGCAAAACGCAACGCTCGATGAATCGACCGCCAACTTCAAGACTCTTAGAACCAAGCTCGGTCCGGTGGAGAATCGCACGTTGCAGTCGGCGACGGAACAACAGAATTCAGGCGGCGCATTGAAAGGCCGCGCTTACATCGTTGCCTACCGAACCAAGTTTCAGAATGGCGAAGGCATGGAGACTTACACGCTGGTTGAACGTGAAGGTCGCTGGTTGCTGGCGCGCTACTTTGTAAACTCTACGGCGCTGAAATAACTTATCCACAGATTACGCAGATTTCACGGATGAAACCTAATGAGACCGGGTTAGAGGCTTGAATTGACAAGAGTTGCATCACACAGCCGGGGCGAAGCGTTTTTGCTGGTTTCTTATTCTGTGTAATCTGCGTAATCCGCGGATTTGATTCTTATGATCGAACGCTACACATTGCCCGAGATGGGCGCGCTCTGGACTGAACAGAGCAAATTCCAGAAATGGCTGGAAGTAGAAATTGCTGTCTGCGAAGTGCACGCGGAGATGGGAACAATCCCGCGCGACGCGCTCGAGCAGATCAAAACGCGCGCGAAGTTCTCAGTCGCACGAATCAACGAGATCGAGCAGACGACCAACCACGATGTAATCGCGTTTACCACCAACCTCGCCGAAAATATTGGCGACGCCGCGCGTTTCGTCCATTACGGTCTGACTTCGTCCGACGTTGTCGACACCGCCAACGCCTTGCTGCTGCGCGAAGCCTGCGACATTCTGCTCCAGAAAATCGACGCGCTGATGGACACGCTCAAGAGCCGCGCGTTTGAGTTTGAGCACACGCCGCAAATTGGCCGCACGCACGGCATTCACGCTGAACCAACTTCTTTCGGTCTGACGTTCGCGCTTTGGTACGACGAGCTGCGGCGCAATCGCGAACGCTTGCAGCGCGCGCGCGAAACTGTCGCCGTCGGGAAAATCAGCGGCGCGGTGGGCACGTTTGCCCTGCTCGATCCGGAAGTTGAAGAGAAGGTTTGCGCGCGACTTGGTCTTCGGGCCGCGCCCGTTTCGACGCAAATCATTCAGCGCGATTGTTACGCTGAGTTTCTTTGCACGCTGGCGATCATCGCTTCGTCGCTAGATAAATTTGCGCTCAACATTCGTCACTGGCAAAGAACGGAAGTCGGTGAAGCTCAGGAACGGTTCACTGTCGGCCAAAAGGGTTCGAGCGCGATGCCGCACAAGCGGAACCCAATCATCTCGGAACGTATCTGCGGCATTGCTCGCGTGATTCGCGCGCATAGTTTGGTGGGACTCGAAAACGTAGCCCTCTGGCACGAGCGCGACATCTCGCATTCATCGGCCGAGCGCGTCGTGCTTCCGGACGCGAGCATTGCGCTCGATTACATTCTCCACAAAGCGACGGCGCTCGTCGCGGGACTTGTGGTTCACCCCGATCGCATGCTCAGAAATCTTCAGCTCACGCGCGGGTTAGTGTTCAGCGGTCAACTGCTGCTTGCGCTGACGCAGAAAGGCGTCTCGCGCGAAAACGCCTATGAGTGGGTGCAGCGAAACGCGATGAGGGTTTGGGACGAGAATGAAGACTTCCAGGCACTCTTGAAGAAAGATGCGGACATCAGTTCAAAGCTTTCTGCTGCCGAAATCGATGGCGTGTTCACGTTCGATTTTTACTTGCGAAATGTCGACCAGATATTTGACCGGGTCTTTGGCAGAAGCCCGTCCGTAAGTTAGGGAACAACTGGCGCTCCCTGCCGGTCGGGCTTCTGCCAACTACACATGAAGCAAGGTTGTGTCCTACTATGAAAAACTGAATGAAGGTCGGTGTCACTTTTATGAAAGCGAAAGTCTTCGTCAGTCTCAAGCCCGGCGTACTCGATCCGCAGGGCAAGGCCATCCAGCATTCGGTAGAGCTGCTCGGGTTTACCGGCATCGCGGATATTCGTCAGGGCAAATATTTCGAAATCGCGCTACAGGATTCCGCCGATGAGGAGCAGGCGCGCGAAGCGGTCGGCCGCATGGCGCGTGAAGTTCTTTCCAATCCGATCATCGAAGACTATCGTGTGGAGATTGAAGCGTGAAGTTTGGCATCATAGTTTTCCCCGGCTCAAACTGCGATCACGATGCTTATCACGTGATCTCCAAGCAGGTGGGCCAGCCCGTAGATTTCATCTGGCATCGAGACACTGATCTCAACTCCTTCGACGCGCTGATCATTCCCGGCGGTTTTTCCTATGGCGACTACCTGCGCGCCGGCGCGCTCGCGCGGTTCTCGCCAGTCATGGATTCAGTAAAGAAGTTTGCCAGCAGCGGCCGTTTCGTTTTGGGCATCTGCAACGGCTTTCAGATTCTCTGCGAAGCCGGACTATTACCTGGCGCCTTGATTCGCAACCGCGATTTGCATTTTATTTGTGAACACGTTTCGGTTCGCGTTGAGAGTTCCGATACGCCTTTCACCAACGAGATGTCATCCGGATCCGTGTTACGAATTCCGATCGCCCATGCTGAAGGCAACTATGTCTGCGACGATGCCACGCTCATGGAGCTTCACGAGCAGGACCGAATCGTCTTTCGTTATTGCGACCAAAAGGGAAATGTTACCGAAGCCGCTAACCCAAACGGCTCTCGTGATAATATTGCCGGCATCTGCAATGGCGCGCGCAACGTGCTGGGGCTGATGCCCCACCCGGAACGGGCGTGTGAAGACCTGCTCGGTTCGAGCGATGGGCGTGATATCTTTCGTTCGCTCGCAGCCACGCTGGCAGCGGTGGCTTAAATTAGTTTTTCGATTACAAACCCCTGGAGAAATTAAATGAAACACCATCCAGCCTGGCTCGCAGCCGGCCTCTTAATGTTCGCGGTGTTGGCCTGCAACCTTTCGAAGAACGCCAACACAAATAGCAATTCCAATTCCAACTCTAATTCCAATTCGAGCAGCAGCGACCTTGGGGCGGGACAGGCCATCAAGGAAGTTCACATGGCCAAGGACGACGGTAATGGCGCTCCCGGCGACGAAACTGATACGTTCGCGCCGGGCGACCGTACGGTCCATTGCGTGGTCGCTTTGAAAAATGCGAAGTCTGGAACGCGGATGAAGTTTTCCTGGTGGATCGTAGATGCGGACAACACCAAGAACCAAAAGATCAAAGATATCGATTACACTACCGGCGCGCTTGAGAATACCATTCACGGCCATTTGACACTGCCGCAGGATTGGCCCGTCGGCAAATACAAAGTCCAGGTTTACGTGAATGGCGATCTCGACCGGACTCTGGCCTACAGCGTCAAGTAAATCTCACGCTCGGTTTACTGACGGTAATCAATCTGGCGGATTAAACAATGAAACGAATTCTTCCGTTTATCATCATCGCTGTCGTACTGGGAGCCGGACTCTTTACGGTCGTGTATCTCCAACGCGCGGCTACTGACGGTCCCAAGGTTCCTTTGGTTGCTCCGAATGCTTCGCCTGCTCCGAATACTTTGCCGGCAGCGACAACCGGCGGTCCGGCGGAAGCGGGCGCGGAACCGGCCCATGCTCTGGGCAACGCGCAGGCGCCAGTCACACTTGAAGAGTTTGGCGACTTCGAGTGCCCGCCGTGTGGCCTGCTTCACCCGATCCTGAAAAGTTTGGCAGGCGAGCTGGGCCCAACGAAGCTGCGCATAATCTTTCGGGAGTTTCCGCTCGTTCCGACTCACCCACATGCGCTTGCGGCCGCACACGCTGCCGAGGCGGCCGGGTTACAAGGCAAATTCTGGGAGATGCACGACATAATTTACGAGCACCAGAAAGACTGGCACGGGGCTTTCGATGTGCGTCCGATTTTCGAAGGATACGCGAAAACGATCAGCCTCGATGTTGAGCAATTCCAGCGCGACAACGCGAGCGAAATAGTCGAGCGACGAATCTTTCTCGACGGGAAACGTGCCCACTCGCTGGGCGTGCAGGGGACGCCGACGGTTTTCATGAATGGCAAGGAAGTGCCCTTCGAATCTCTCGCGCCGGATAAACTGAAGGCTCTGATTAATAACGAACTCGCAGCGCATCCGTGAGGCCTGGGAGCGCGGGCATCCTGCCCGCATTTCCTTTCTGCAATGGCGTGACCAGTCCAAACAAAACGAATCAACCAGACATTTCTCGACGAGCGGCGATGCTTTATGGTATCGCCGCTCTGGTTTCACTTGTCGGGCTTGCGGATTCGATCTATCTGACCGTCGAACACCTCACCGGACAGAGCGTTCGCTGCACCATTACTTCCGGTTGCTCCGAAGTTCTCTCCAGTCCATACGCGACTGTGTGGGGTTATCCCCTCGCAGCGCTGGGTGCCATCGCCTACTTCCTGTTCTTCAGTCTCGCCACACTCGCTGCGTTCGGTTATCGCAGCCTCGGCAAATTACTCGTGCCGCTCGTCGGCGCAATGTTTCTGACAACCCTCTGGCTGTTTTATCTGCAAGCTTCGGTCATTCACCACTTCTGCCAGTTCTGTTTGCTCTCAGCATTGGTCACGACCACTTTGACGATACTGGTAATCTTAGCGCGGCGAAAAGAAAACTAACCGCGAATTAACGCGGATGCGCGCGGATATGAAAAGGCATTCAGCTGAATGGATCGCAAGGTCTCAACCAACCTACGCGTTTCAACCTTTCCCGCCTTCTCTTTTTCAGATTCGCGTGTATCCCGCTAATCCGCGGCTAATTGACCGCCTTATCCCGTGACTGCTAATCTTTCGCTTCCGTTCCCCATTTGCGAAAAACTC
>JANLYZ010000330.1:0-4287 GCA_031365905.1 Chloracidobacterium sp.
GTTTCGAATTCGCTCCTGCAGAGTGGATCCGGTTCCAAGGTAGAAGTTGGAATCCAGCTGCGGGTTCTTATTGTGTTGTACTCCGTAGTATTCGTAGCGCACACCAAGATTGAGAACGAGGCTCGGTCTTAAGCGGAACGAGTCGTTCACGTACGCGGCCCATTCGTTGTAGCGATTACTGCGGGTAAAGTCTGGCGGACCCACAGGCAGGTTCACACTCTGGCCGGGAAATCTTCCCTGTGGAAACACTGCCGCCTGAAACTGATTGATGTTGCCGGTGACGAAGTTGCCCAGCGCCTGTGCGTAGTTGCCCTGGGTGCCGAGGCTTTCGACGGCGTTCTCATAAGCGCCAAAAGTGTTGGTGTTCTGTATGTAGATGTACTGACCACCAAACTTGATTTGATGACCACCAAGCGTGTAGCTCACGTCTTCATACACCTGTCCCAGGTTCTGGGGTCCACCAAAGCCCGCAGGAGAATTTGCCGCGTTGTATGGCCAGTAGCCGGGCATCGCGATGGCATTGCCGCCGATGGTTCCGGTAGCGCCGGGAAACAAGAAGAGACCCGGTCCTACGGGATTGGCGCCGTAAGGCTGACTGTTGTTCAAGCGATTGAAAGCGATCTTACTTTCCGAGACGAGACGCGGCGAAAATGTGTGCGTCAACGAAACGAGAAAGTTGTTGTTAAGAACAGTAGCCGGGGTGTCGAACCCCTTGTACGGGCTAAACGCGGTGGTGCCATTGAAGAAGATCTTGCTCTCGCGGGCATACCGGCCGTAAAGCGAAGTTTTGCTGCTTAGGTTGTAGTCAACGCGACTAGCCATTGAATAAGTGTTTTGTGGAACTCCGCCGCCGAGGTTGGTCGGCTCGGTGAACCTGACTAACTGAAACGCCGGCAGGTTCGCCGGCAACGCTGCGAAGGCATTACCCGCGGGCAGATTGAACGTGCTCACCAGTTGGCCCACCGTGTAGCTGGTTCCGGTCGGCGTGCTTTGCAGTGTATAGCCGGCAAAGTAGTTTCGCGTTGAAGCGGCGGAAGCATTGATGAGTGCAGCCGTTGGGACCACGGACAAGACGTCGCCGGCACTGCGAACGCGGGTCCATTCGGTGCTGTTGAAGAAGAACAGTTTGTCCTTGATCGCTGGGCCGCCAAAGGTGTAGCCAAACTGGTTGCGAGTGAACACCCCGCGCGGAATTCCATTGGCATTGTTGTTAAAGCCGTTCGAAGCCAATCGTGAGATACGATTAAATCCGAAGCCCGATCCGTGAAACGCATTAGAACCGCCGCGCGTCAGCACATTGATAATGCCGCCCGAAGCGCGTCCATACTCCGCCGAAAAATTACTGGTGACGACGCGGAACTCGCCGACTGCATCCAGCGGAATATTCTGGCCCAGGGCTGCGTAATAGACGTTGTTGTTATCTACGCCGTCGAGCAGGACGTTGGTGCTGGCAGCGCGCAGGCCGTTGATGTTATAGCCGGCGCCGCGTCCGGAAACGCCAACGCCTGGGACGGCCGGACCCGGATCGTCGCTCGCCACATTATTGGCGAGCCCGATCAGGTCGTAGGGGTTTCTCGTGAGCGTCGGCAGTTCGCGAATTTGTGTGCCGGTAACGATGTTGGAAACTTCGGCGGTTTGCGTGTTCACTTCCACGCCTTCGCTTGCAATCACGTTTACTGTTTCGCCGGTCACGTCGGTCAGCGCGAGTTGGGTGTCGACGGAGACCTTCGATCCAATCGTCACCTGCACTCGTTGATTACTCGCCTTAAAGTTGCCGCCCTGTACCGTCACGTCATAGAGACCGGGCTGCAGCGCAGTGATTGTGTAGTTGCCATCATTGTCGGAGGTCGCAGTGGTTTCGCGTCCGGTGTCAACCGATTTTACGGTGACATTGGCGTTCGCGACTACGGCGCCGTTAGGGTCGGTAACCTTGCCGTTGATTTGGCCGGTCGCGCTCTGGGATAACGCAGCGCCGGCCGCCAGCGCAATAGCGAACACAACTGCCAGAAATGCGCGAGCAGTCGCTGCTGCTTTTTTTGTTTTGGTCTTACTCATGTGATTCCTTTCTTCATCTTCTTGTCAGCGCCATCCTTGCTAGTGGCCTGATAAGCCGACCCGCTAACGGAGTTGGTACTGACTAATACTGATCGAAGGGGAGCGTCTTTATGACTTCAGGCCGTTGGCGGTTGCGAGGTCGCGGGGAGAGTCGCCGACGGCTCGCAGCTTGAGTCTCCAAAAACCTGGAAGACTGCCTGAAGTCACGCGGTTTAGAAGTGCAACGAGCGTGCCTCTTGGCCCACATGCGTTAAAGGCCAACTCGTCACTCGCCGCGGCCAACTCGCAGCGGGGTCGCTAAATTCTGATTGTGGAATTTGGATTCTGGTGAGGAGGTTCGTTGCGGTTATTGGATTAGTGTCGGGGCAGAATTACTTCTCAAGTCACAACGCTTCATTTTTTCGTTTGCATTCCCGGGAGCGCGGGCATCCTGCCCGCCTGCTAGCTAGGGCGATCTCATTGGTAGGCGACCTTAGTGGAGTAAGAAGGCGGGCAGAATGCCCGCGCTCCCAGGCTAGGCGTGCGGGCGTTCTTCGTTAAAACCGGGTTCGACCAGCGGATAGACAGTGCCGAGTCCGGCGAGGCTGATCTGGTAGTGCTTGATCTTGGAATTCAGCGTGGTCACTTTCAGGTTCAGAAGCTTCGCGGCTCGCACCTGGTGTCCACCGGTTTGCAGCAGGGCGCGCTTGATGAGATCAATCTCGAAGCGGCTCACTTCATCGTAGAAGTCAAAGCCATTGTCGATCGCGAGCGTACTGACTTCGTTGATGGCTTGCACCTCGCAGAGCAGCCGGAGCACGAGTTCCCTGAGCGTAGAAATGTTGTTTTGAGATGTTGACGGCTCGCTGTTTTCGTCTGGATTGACGATGTTGTCAAGCTCTGCGCTTTCCCAGCTTGCGGTTGAGTTCATACTTTCCTCCCGTGGCGCCTTTGCCACCATAGGCTGATGGATTCTGGCGCAAGTTATACCCGCGACTCTTCGCGGAGCGTGCAGCTTTTGTGACGGAAGGGCAGACGCCTGTGACTAGTAGGCTTGAGGTTGGGATAGTCGCGGGGTTTTCGGATCTGAGATTTCAAATTTGAATCTCAGTTAAACGTGTAAGGGCACGGCATGCCGTGTACGAAGATGAAGGCAACTAGGGGAGTTTACCCAGCGCTTCCTGCAGCTTGTCACGATGGTTACGCGAGAGCGTAAGTTGCGTGCCGTCGTGCAGGATCACCCGATACTCGCCATGAAACCACGGCTGTAGTTCCTTGATGAAATCCAGGCGGACAATTGACGAGCGATGGATGCGCACAAACTTCCGCGGGTCGAGTTGCGCTTCGAGACTGCTAATCGTTTCCCGCAGCAGGTGAGTCTTCTTGGCGCTGTGGACCGAAACATAATTGCCTTCGGCTTCGATCCAATCGATTTCGCCGGTCTCCAGGAAATAGATACGACCTGCCGCTTTGATCACCAGTCGCTCGAGATATTTGTTGCCGGCTTTCAATTCTTCGAGGAGGGCCAGGATACGTTGGTCCATGCCGCCGCCATTTCTGTCGCGCGTGAGTTGCGCCTTAGCTCGTTGCCAGGAAACATCGAAGCGTTCCTGATCGAAAGGCTTTAGTAAGTAGTCAAGCGCCTGTACTTCAAACGCGCGCACCGCATACTGATCGTAAGCAGTGACGAAGATGACGTAAGGAATTTTGTCTTTGCCGAGCGAGGCCAGCACATCAAAGCCGCCTACCTCCGGCATTTGTACGTCGAGGAAAATCAGATCCGGAGACTCGCTGCGAATGGCTGCCAACGCTTCGCGGCCGTTGCCTGATTCACCGACAATCTGTGCGTCGGGATCGCCCGCGAGCATTTCGCGCAGCATCTCGCGAGCGAGCGGTTCGTCGTCGACCAATAGCACGCGGATTGGAGGAGAGTCGGTCATGGTTTCTCGTGATCGTAGCGCAAACTGTTAGTTTGCGAACGGTACATAAGCTTTCAAGCTACACCGCAAACTATCAAGCACCCCAGCCGGGCTGCCCGACTGGGGACCCCGCACAGTTTGCTTTACAACATCCCGATCGCCAACAACCAGTATCGCGCGGAGGTAGCGAGCGCCTGCGGCAGCTTCGTTGAAGGCGTTCAGGAATGATTCCTGAATGACCGCCACGCGCGCGCGGGTGTAATCAAGATAGTATTTGTAATCCTCCGCCGGCAGCAGCGGATTGACCATCGTGATTACCGCCCCGATGCGCGCC
>JANLYZ010000341.1:0-5145 GCA_031365905.1 Chloracidobacterium sp.
CGGCCGCTGGCGGGGAGGTATGACACCCAGCCGCTGTAGTTGTCTTTGTCGCGAAGCTGCGCGTTGTACTTCTCCATGCTGAGGCTGGCCTTTAGCGACTTGAGTGATTGGCGATTGCGCTCCATCCGGTTCATCACCGAACTCACCAATCCCGCACTCTGCCCATTTGCTGAGTTGGGGGAACTGATGATTGAAAGGCCCGTCACTACCGCGAATAAAAGACCCAGGGGAACTAATCTCTTCATTATCGAAACTCCTTAAGACTTGAAAGAACCACGTCCAAATTATGAATAACACCAAAATCAAATCAGGGGGTACCAAAAAACCCCGCAATTATAAGTGATGACTAACGTATGTCAACCTCATACCCGCGCGCCTTCCCATCCTTGTCAACGACCTTTCTTACCTTAAGGACCTGAATGTCGTTGCGGCCTGTTAAGGTGCGAACCACTTGTTCCACCCGGGGCCTATCCTGCGCGTTTTCAATAAGTTCCGGGCCGACGAGCACGGTCGACGCAGTTGGGCTTTGATGCGCAAAGGCTCCTTGCCGTTCGCTATTTTCAAACCAACTCTTGGGCGTCAGAAAGATGAAAATTAGAATGACAACGCACAGAACATCCCATTGCCAGGTGTTTCTCGCGTAATTCCAAAAGAAGAACTTTCTGAGCACGCTCAACAAGTCCGGTATCTCAAGACTTTCATGGAGATTCTGGCAACTCGCGCGCCAGCAGAGACGATGAACGGGGGCATTCTAGCCTTTGCCAGGTGCCCTGTAAATCAACAGCTTAGCCCTTTACAACTGAATACTGGTGGCAGGTTCGACGATATGACCGTCGCGCATTTGCACTATGTGTCGGCACATTGCTGCGGCTTCAGGGTTATGAGTAATCATCACGATGGTTTGATTGAAACGGTAGTTCAGCTCCTGAAACATATTGAGGACGAGTGCAGAATTCTCGGAGTCGAGATTGCCGGTGGGCTCATCGGCCAACACGATCGCGGGCCGGGTCACCACTGCTCGCGCCAGAGCGACGCGTTGCTGTTCACCGCCAGATAACTCAAGCGGCTTGTGATGCAGCTTGTCTTCGAGTCCGAGCAGCTTCAACACTTCGCGCCGGCGCTGCGGATCTTCGCCGCCATTGCCGTGAATACGTTCAGCAAGCCGCAGATTTCCCTCGGCCGTGAGCGTGGGAAAAAGATTGAAGCGTTGGAATACAAATCCGATTTTCCGACGGCGAATGTCGGTTCGCTTGGCGTCAGTGGCCGCAGTCAAATCTTCGTCATCAACAACGATCCGACCAGTTGTCGGAGTTAACAGGCCGCCCAACAAGTGCAACATCGTAGACTTGCCACAGCCGGAAGGGCCCATGATAGCGACGAACTCGCCTTCATGGACCTCGAGCGAAACTCCCCGCAACGCGTGCACATCTACCTTGCCAACGCGATAGGTCTTTACGAGATTCTCAGCCTTTAGGATAGTTCTCATTAGCAGTGGAAATCCGGTTACTTAACCAGAGCGACCCGGTTGGCTCGTTGCGCGGAGCAAGCAGTTTAGCCAGGACGCCTGATGTTAATACAAGCAGAGGTTTAATAGCTACCACGGTGGAATCTATCACGGGGTGGGCGAGTTCTTATTCCTTTGCCGAGCGTCCAGGTCGAGTTCCGGCAACTGCCATCGATTTTCCAGAACGAACGCCTCAGGTTGAAACTCGCGATCGATCTCAACGTCGGCAGGAGACTGGTAAGCAATGCTCAGTTTGTAGTGATCATGAGGCCGCGTGATCTCGATGCGAGACGGCAGGCGAACTTGCGCAGTTTCTCCAAATGGCTTTTCATCCGAGTAAGCAACGTCCGTAATCAGCAGACCCTGATTATCAAAAGATTGAACCCGCGCGAGGCGAATTCCACCGACGCGGTCAAACCAGAAGCGGCGCAGCAACCGAGCCTCGCCGGAGCTGGGCTGCGAAAATTCTTCAAGCAGGTAGTAGCCCCTTACGACTCGAATACCCGCTTTAGCCTGTGCACGGTTGTCGGGTTCTTCCTGAAAGAATTCACTCCGAACGTAAGTTAATCCGCCTTGAGTATCGTTAATCTCAGTCACCAGCAGCGCCTCAGTGAGATGTTGTGGCCGCAAATTAGAAAGGGCGTTCACCGCTTCCTTCGCGTTCATCACTTTCTGTGGCTTCTCATCGCCCGCTGGTTTTCCGTCCAGGTCCATCTTTTCGTAGACGGCGCTGTTCGTTCCTTTCACAAAACGACGATACTTCTCGTCGCCCTGCAACACAGCCACGCGAAACGATTCGCCGTTCGAAGTCATCTGCGCGATGTCTTTGGCAATGAAAGGAACCTGGATGATGAGGTAGATGTTGCCGGGTCTCTGCACGGTGATCTGTCCGTCAGCCTGTTTGTATTTTTCAGCGATGCCTGCTTCGGCAAACGAATTATCTTCAAACACGATGTCGACTTTTCCGTGAATCGAACGGACTGCGGCAAGGCGTTTCACTTCGCTAATCAATCGCGCCGTATCAGCTTCGGCCAGCGGCGTAAGAAGCTGCGGCACCTGAATCTTCTTGTGCGTGGAACAGCCGCCTGCAAGCAGCCAGGCTGAGATCAGGATCAGAATTAAGGGAAGCCGTGGAAGCGAGCGGGGCGCAGCGGTTTGATTGAGCATGAAAAGGGGTCTCAGTATGAATTCACGCAAATAACTACAAGGCTATGATAATTAGAGGCTCAACCTAGCAAAGACGTTTTTCCTTGTCAACGCGCCGATTTTTCTGACACTTGGCAAGTTTGAAATCTCACGCTTGGGTGAAGTAACTGAACATTACCAACGAATTCGCAAACACTTTCAACGGTTATCATTCAAGCACAAGCCCGTCCTTGCCAAACCTGTGCCGCAGTCTATTGATCGCATAGAGCACCGGCGGCCTGCTTACCAAACTGTATTCGAGGTCGCGCTTGCCCGGAAAATCAAGCAGCATTATTCCCAGGAGGATCGTCAGTATCCCTTGTCCCGGCACGCCCGGAATCGACATTAGAATGCCCAGCAAGACGAGTACGACACCCAATAGATTTTTTACGAAGACGCCGAGGAAACGTACGGCCGGATGCCTGTCGGACCACAAATCGCGCGGCCGATCTTTGCGGAAATAGTCAGCCGGAATATTGATCATGATGAACGACACAATGGCCAGACTTATCAGGAAGGTGACCAGAAACAACAAGACCGCAACTAATACGCTCTGCCAGGTGATTGGTCGGAACAGGATGGTTGTCATGCCCTTAATCGATCTTGCCGCGAGCGTCGAGCAGTGAATGCAAAAACTCCTTGACGATCTGGTCCGCTACCTCTGGAAGTTGAAAGTCAGGTTGCAGGGCGACTTGCCAAAACTCGTCAAGCCCTTTGGCCCCGGACCGCTCAAGAGCGTAAGCCTGAACTAACAAATCAATCACGTCTGCGGCCTTCACCAAACGCGCTTCAAGACTCGTGCGATCTTCGTAGTCCTGATAGAGAGCGCGGTACTCCCGTGCGGCGACACCCGTTCCCTCCACGATATCTGCGAAGGCGCGTGACTCCGCATTCTTCCTGGCGTCGGCGCCGAAATAACCGATTGCAGTTTTCGGCATGTCGCCGACGCGCGTCTCCGCCCAATCGTGAAGCAGCGCCATTCGCAGCACGCGATCGCAATCAACGTTTAAACCGCGCGCCTTAACCTCATCCGCTAACAACATCGCAGTAACGCAAACGCCAAACGAATGCGCCGCGACCGACTCCGTGCCGTTAGGCAGACCGCGAAGAGTCCAACCAGTTCGCTCCAGCCGTTTCAATCTTTGCAGTTCAATCAAGGTCGAAAGCATCTCGAATACTTTAACGCGCTGGGTCGTCTCAACAAAACGTGGCCACGGCAAAGATTAAAAAAAACGGCGACGCGATTTCTCGCGCCGCCGTAATTTGTTGCACCCCCCGATTCCGGTTTATTGATCTTTTCCAGCACTGGCGCTAGTAGACTGGGTCAACACAAGATTAAAGTTCGTGCCCTTTTCCAATCGCAGATTACCGCCCTGAAGTGACAACACCGAACTGCCTTCCACGGACGTGCTGCTCGACTGAGAAATCTGGATCCCGCCAAGCGACCGACCAACTCCGCTCGTGGTGTTGCCAACGGTTCTCGTGGTCGAGTCGACCGTTGTACCGACCGCCGAGGTTGTGCCGCCAACCGCGCTGCCGACAGTTGACGTCGTAGAATTGACTACGCCACCGACACCGCCGAGCAAGCCGCCGTTGTTATCACTTGAAGACGAACGCGCTGAACTTGATGAGCGTGTCGAGCCGCTGGCCATCGTGTCATTCGCAAACATATCGTCGTTGTTAGCGTGGCTGCTGGCGCTGGCATTGGCATTCGTAATCGAAGTTATTGTGGCCGCGATTGGCATCTGCAAAGATCCATTCTCCAAACGATCGAACAAAATGCCGACGCGCGATTGACCGTTGCTCTTGGTTTGCTGGGCGACTTGGGTGACGTGTCCCACCAATCGCGAGCCCTTGCCGACAACCGTGCGCCCACCTGACTTGATCGCCTGCGTCGTTTTCAAAATAACTTGATCGCCGACCTTGGCGCGTCGCACATCTACTGTGTTTTGCAGTTGACCGGCCAAGCGCGTTCCGGAATCAAGATTAACGCTCTTGCCCGCCTGGCTCGCACTGGCAGACGTTTGATTGCTTGCTTCGCCGGAAGCATTCGTCTTCGCCTTTTGGGCATTCGCAGCCAGCGAGCAAGCGACGGAAAGACTGAGGGCCAGAATTACTTTCTTCATTTGTTTCACCTCTTGGTTGTTTGCGCTTCAGAACTGAAGTGCGAAAAGTTTTGGTCGTTGTCAGGATGAGTGAATTCTAGGAGGCGTTGCCGTTAGTCCGGCTATAGCTGTCTTACAAATTCATTGCAAATGGAAATTACAGTAAGAGGTGAGCGCTGGGGGTGAAGCGGTGGATTCGATGAGAGCTTGCGATCTGGAGTGAGCCTAGCAGCCTTCGTGTTGGCAGTTGCAACCAATTTCCATCACGTGTGACTTCTCAGCCTCTTTACAATACTCGCTGCAATACTTGCTGCCTTTTTCGGGCGGACAATCACATGCCGGATGCGCGCA
>JANLYZ010000365.1:0-10626 GCA_031365905.1 Chloracidobacterium sp.
TGGCCTTGATCGGTGCTGGGGCTGTTAACGATCCCTTTAAACGGCAGGTAGAATGGGTTCGTCACCGCCACGATGAACTTCACAAAACCGGCGCTGCTGTGTGCGGCCATCAGGGCAAGCAGAAACCTCATGCCCAGCAACGCGTAAATTACGAAGAAGATGTAATCAACAACCTGCGAGATGCGCGCGGCGCCGCGGCCACGCTCTACTTCGCGTTCGGTGTCAACTACTTCATTGACTGCCTTGGAACGAAAATGCCCGGCGACATCGTCGATCTGCTGCGCTTCACCCGGAGCCGGAACCTGCGCGCGATCAGCAATCTCAGCCTGCACCTCGCCTTCAACCTGCGCCTTCACCGATTCATGTTGTACCGACCTCCGGGCTTCATCCGCTGCTAGTTTGTCGTCCATAAGGGTAGTCCTCGGGCAGACTTTCACAGTCTGTCTTGCGTTAAACGAGCGGGGGTGTCTCGTGGGTTAGCGAGCGGGGGTGCTCGTAGTTTGTCTGGACAGAGGGGAATGTCTGTCCGGGCTCACGTTCCGTTAAAGCCGGTTCGCATCCTGCGCGCATAAGCGCTCGAAAACTTTCCGGTTGCCTTCACAGCGTCAAGCATGCGTTTTGACTCGGCGAGGGTCGTACCACCGTAGACGGCCATGATTCTATACTTCGCGTCGACGTTTGTGTAGAACAAATTGTCAATGTCGGCGCATCTGGAGGTGAACACTTTGTGATCCGGGAACAACCGCTGGGCTGCGAGTCGTTCAGCTTCCGGAACAAAAACGTTGCAATCGCCTTCGACTGCGGGAACGCTCTTCAGGATGATTGCGTAAAACAGTTCCGTATCGAAGATGACTGAGTTTTTTGGAATGCGAAACGGCAGATCGTAGGGCTGGAAAGTTGCAGTCGTCTTGCAAGCCAGGTTTGGGTTACCGCAAATAGAGGCTCTTGAAGGTGGACGCCGCGTGTGTGATTGGCCTGCTGCGATGCTGCCACTAAGGGCGAGCGAGCTGAGCACGCCGAGCACAATCATCTTTTCGCCAAGTCTCAACTGCTTCCCTCCTTCGGATTTTCCCCCGATTCGCAACTCGAAATTTCTGGCGGAGAGGGTGGGATTCGAACCCACGGAACGGTTTCCCGCTCACAGCATTTCCAGTGCTGCCAATTCAACCACTCTTGCACCTCTCCCAAGGCATTGCCGATTGCCAAATGCCGATTGCCGATTAGCACACTATCCGAACGCCCTCTTAAAATCGGAAATCGACAATTGGCAATCGGCAATGTTTCTGGCGGAGAGGGTGGGATTTGAACCCACGGTGGAGTTTCCCCCACTCCGGTTTTCGAGACCGGTGCACTAAGCCACTATGCGACCTCTCCAAATGTCGGAACCACCTGCGTTAGCGGGTGGCTTAAATCGTCCTAAACATCCGCTCGCTTACGCAGGCGGTTCTGACCTGCACCGGCGCGCGCGGAAAAACTCCTGCATTAACTCGCGGCATTCTTCTTCCAGCATGCCGGCGGTAATCTCAATCCGGTGATTCAAAAAATCCGTATCGCAAACTCGAAAGTGCGATTCAACTGCGCCGGCTCGTTCATCGCGTGCGCCATAAACCAATCTCTTGACTCGCGCCTGAATCAAAGCGCCCGCACACATCACGCAAGGTTCGATCGTGGAATAAACTACCGCGTCGGTTAGCCGGTAGTTGCCTATCTCCCTTGCGGCCGCTCGCAGCGCCACGATTTCCGCATGCGCTGTTGGATCTGCGTCGCTGCGTGTCCTATTCCCGGCGACTGCCAAAACATCTTCACCAACGACGATGCAAGTGCCTACCGGAACTTCGTCGCGCTCGCGCGCTTCGTGTGCGGCGTCCAGGGCACGGCGCATCCAGTGCGCGTCCGTTTCTCTTTCCCCAGCGGCAGTCATGATAGCAACGAGATAGAAATAATGCGTCAAACAGCGGAAAATTCAACTATAGGTGTCGCGCTCAAACACTGTCAAGCGAGTGGTTTTCTCCCCTGCTTTTCAAGTTTGGATCGCCTGGCCAATAAGCTTCGCGACGGTTTCGATCCGAGATTGGGTAGGCGCGTGTTATATTATTTTCGGAGTCGAGACCCCCGCTATCAATTCGGCGAACCCGCCGTCACGGTCTACCGCAATGACCACCGAAGCTCAGCAAAAAGGAACCGGATCAATATCCGCCGACAGGATGCCCAGCCGTTTGCGTCCGGCGTCGCCGCCTGAACCTGCGGTACCAGAAAGAGCCGGACATACACCTGCCGCTCATATGCGACGGATGGCGCCGGCGGAATTCAATACGGCGATGATCCATTTCTATCGCGGCGAGGTGCAGCGCTCAAACACCTGGCGCAACCGGCTCGATACAACTACCAATTGGGCCGTGCTCACGGCCGGCGCGACGCTCTCATTTGTTTTTAGTTCGCAAAGCAATCCCCATTTCGTTATCCCCATCAACTCGATCCTGGTCGCAATCTTTCTGCTGATGGAAGCGCGCCGCTATCGCTACTACGAGATCTGGTCAAGCCGCGTGCGCGTGATCGAGACTGGATACTTCGCGCAGATGCTGGCGCCGGAAAGTGTGCCGCCGGACGAATCGTGGGCCGAACACCTGGCAGCGGATTTGATCACACCCCACTTCACGATCACTGAATGGGAAGCCGTCGGACGAAGGCTACGGCGAAACTATCTTTGGATTTTTGCGCTACTCGCGCTGAGTTGGAACCTAAAAGTTTATCTGCATCCGCTACCTGCGCGCGACTTCAATGCCTTTATCGACCGCGCTACGGTGGGTATTGTGCCAGGCTGGATGGTGTTTGTGGTGGGCGTAATCTTTAACGCCGCAATTGCGATCTTCGCCATCGGCACCGTGCGCCTGCGCGAAGCAACCGGCGAAGTTTTGCCGCAGCACCAGTTTGCGTTGCGACCTTTACAGACGATGACTCGCTGGACTCGAGTTGCCACCGGCGTACCGCGTACTGCCCTGCGTGCGAAGCGCGCGCGCCAACGTGTGAAGAGCGGCTCGACCACCGGCGAATATCGCAAAATCGATATCAGCGAAACGCCCGACAGGAGAGATCAGAAGTCAGAGAACAAAGGTCAGAGAACAGAAGTCAGAGATCAGAAGTCAGACCGCGACGGGGTCAATTTCACTCCGGACATCCCGACTTCTTCTTTCTGACTGACGTCTGATTTCTGACTCCCAACTTCTGTTCTCTGACTTCTGATCTCTGATCTCTGTCCTTCTATGATCGAACTCCGCGGACAACGACTAACGCTTTCAGAGATCACGGCTGTTGCCAGAGGGCAGGAGCAGGTAATACTTTCTGCCGACGCACGGGCGCGCTGTGAAGCCTCGCGAGTTGTCGTCGAAAAAATCGTCGCCGAGAATCGCACGGTTTACGGAGTAAACACCGGCTTCGGCAAGTTGTCAGACGTGCGCATTGACCCGGGCCAATTGCGAGAGTTGCAGTTGAACCTGGTGCGCAGTCATTCCTGCGGTTTGGGAAATCCACTTTCCGAGGCCGAGGCGCGGGCCATGCTCTTGCTGCGCGCGAATGTGCTTGCCTGCGGACTCAGTGGCGCGCGCCCGGTTGTGGCGGAAACGCTGGTTGCCATGCTGGAGCAAGGCGTAACGCCGGTAATACCTGAGAAGGGATCGGTTGGCGCCAGCGGTGATCTGGCGCCGCTGGCCCATCTCGCGCTGGCGGCCATCGGCGAAGGCGAAGCGTTCTACAAAGGGGAACGTTTGAGCGGTGGTGAAGCGCTCAAGCGTGCCGGAATCGAACCGCTGCAACTGGAAGTTAAGGAAGGACTGGCGCTGCTCAATGGCACACAGGCCATGGGCGCGGTAGGCGCGCTCGCGCTCGATCGCGCCGAGCGCATAACGCACTTGGCAGACGTCGCAGGCGCCATGTCGCTCGAAGCGTTAAAGGGAACTCCGGTCGCATTTGATGAACGCATTCACGCGGCCCGGCCACATGCGGGCCAGGTTGCAGTTGCAGCTCATCTGCGCGCCTTGCTCGCCGGCAGCGAGATTCGCCAGTCACATCTGGAAAACGATCCGCGCGTGCAGGACGCCTATTGTTTGCGTTGCATGCCGCAGGTGCACGGCGCTGTGCGTGACGTGCTCAAACACGCGCGCGGAATTGTTGAGACTGAAACCGGCAGCGCTACTGACAACCCGCTGGTCTTCGCCGAGACTGGTGACGTTCTCTCCGGCGGAAACTTCCACGGCGCGCCGCTAGCAATGGCTTTCGATTACGCTGCGATCGCGCTTACGGACTTGATGAGCATCACGGAACGGCGCATCGACCGGATGGTCAATCCGGATGCAAACGAAAACCTGCCGGCGTTTCTGACGCGCCAGGCCGGAACGTCTTCCGGATTCATGATGTTGCAGGTCACAGCCGTGGCGCTGTTGAGCGAGGCCAAGGTGTTGGCCCATCCGGCGAGTGTCGATAACGTTCCTACTGACGGTGGCAAGGAAGATCACGTTTCAATGGGCATGACAGCGGCGACCAAGCTTCGCGCGATTGTCGACATCGCCGAGATGGCAACAGCAATAGAGTTGATAACCGGGGCAGAGGCGCTCGAGTATCGCAAGCCGTTGGTTCCGGGCCGCGGCGTGCAAGCCGCTTACGAAATTGTGCGCCAGCATGTGCCGCTGCTGCTGGCCGATCGCTCAATGTCGGCTGACATTCAGAAGATTGCCGATTCCATCCGCAGCGGTGAGTTTGATTAGAGGGATTTGTCAGAACCGCCTGCGTTAGCGGGCGGTTTAGACGGGTTTCAATAGCAACCCTTGAAGGAGAGCAAATGTCAGACGCCTTTGATGAACGACGCAGGGGTTTGGAAGAGGAATACTTTCATCGCAAGAACAAAGAAGCGATTGAGAAACTACGCGCGAAGATAAAAGTGGCGGCAGACGCCAAAGCGGCCGGCACGTCTACGATGACCTGTCCGCGTTGCGGCGGCTCGTTGAAAGAAAGCAAGTTTGAAGATGTGACCGTTGATACTTGCGAAAAATGCGCCGGAGTCTGGCTCGACGCCGGTGAACTACAGCGACTGACCCAACGCGAGCAGGGCGGCTGGCTTAGCGGTCTCCTCCATCGCGATGACGACTAATGTCCTTTTTTTGAAGTTGGGGTCATGCCCTTCTCGCCAAAGAACTCGCGGAAGAACTCGGTCGCCGGTTTGCCTCTCTGCCGTCTCATGCTCTCGAGTCCGCGCTTGATTCCTTCGATCGCCTCCATCCTATCTTTCGCTTCAAGCAGTTTCTGACAGCTGTCAGCACCTTGCACAATTAATTTAGCCTTGTCGTTCACCGTCGACATTACCGGTGGCTTCATCTTATTCATTTGTCGCATAAGGTTCGCGGTGTCGCGCTTGAAAGTGCAGCGGGTCTGAATGTCACGCGCGTGAGTTTCATCGACTTGCTCCGTTGCTGAATCTGCATTGAATTTTGCGGCTGAGTGTAGCATGCGGACCAGCCCGAGGCGGCTAACGTTTCGTATGCCTTGCCCTAACTTGGTATAATCGGGCCGCCCGTGATTAAAGCGATGACTATCAACATCCCATTGACTCCTGAGGCAGAGACCAAGCTTCGGCAACGCGCTGCCATTCTCGGAAAGGACTTGGTAACGGTAGCCTCCGATCTGCTGGAGCAGGCCATCACGCGTCCTTCAGTCGATGAATTATTGGCGCCGGCACGCAAGCAAGTCGCCGAAAGCGGCATGAGGGACCAGCAACTAGATGGCTTCTTCCGCGAACTCCTCACGGAGGTGCGCGACGAGAAGAAGGCCAAGCCCAGGTGAGCGTCCCCGTCGTCTACGACACGATGCTGTTTTTACAAGCTGCCGTACAGCCCGTGCGCGTTTATCGTTCTATTCAAGCAGTTAAGGAAGGTCTGGTAAGTTTGTGCCTCAGCGCGGAACTTCTCGCCGAAGTCCGTGATGTGCTCACACGCCGTAAGATGCGTCAGAGATTTCCCGCACTGACCCCTGAAGCCGTCGACGCATTCATCACCGAAACTGCGGGCATGGCAATGATGTTTGACCCGGTGCCGAGTCAATTCACTTGGCCCGCGCACCCAGATGACGATCACATCTTCAACCTCGCAATCCATGCCCATGCGGAATATCTCGTAACCTGGGAGACACGTATTCTGAGGCTTCCTTTGGAAACATCGGAAAGCGGAAGTATGCTGCGGCAGTTGGCTCCCCAACTTCAGATTGTTAATCCGGAGAAATTCGCTCAAATGTTAAAGAGCCTATGACCGCAAGAACCATACGTGCGCCACGCGGCGCGACGTTAACCTGCAAAAGCTGGCACCAGGAAGCGGCACTGCGCTGCCTGATGAATAATCTCGATCCGGACGTCGCTGAGAAGCCGGACGAGCTCATTGTTTACGGTGGCGCCGGCAAGGCGGCGCGCAACTGGGCATCGTTTGATGCGATCGTACGTGAGTTGCAAACACTGGAAAACGACGAGACGCTGCTGGTGCAATCAGGTAAACCCGTCGGCGTGTTTCGCACTCACGAATACGCGCCGCGAGTCTTGATCGCCAATTCCAATCTCGTTGGCGCCTGGGCCAACTGGGAACATTTCCACGAACTCGAACGCAAAGGCCTGATGATGTACGGCCAGATGACGGCCGGGAGTTGGATCTATATCGGCACGCAGGGAATCGTGCAGGGCACCTTCGAAACTTTTGCGGCGATGGCGGACAAACAGTTTGGCGGCGATCTCAGCGGCAAGCTTGTTGTGTCTGGCGGCATGGGCGGCATGGGTGGCGCGCAACCCTTGGCCGCAACACTGAATGGCGCGCTGTTTCTTGGTGTCGAGGTCGATCCGGCGCGCATCGAACGGCGCGTGCTTAACGGTTACTGCGATCGACTCGCGCTCACGCTCGATGAAGCGCTCGATATCCTAGAAGACGCGCGCAAAAAGACGCGCGCTGTGTCAGTGGGACTGGTTGGCAATTGCGCCGAAGTTCTGCCCGAGATCGTTCGCCGCGGAATTAAGGTTGACGCGTTAACTGATCAAACCAGCGCACACGATCCGTTGAATGGTTATGTCCCCGCCGGACTCTCGCTCGAAGCAGCTGTCGAGCTGAGACGCGTCGATCCGGCGTCCTATATCAAGCAATCGATGCAGTCGATGGCCGAGCACGTCGAGGCGATGCTGACGCTCAAACGCGCCGGCGCGGTGACCTTCGACTACGGCAATAACATTCGCAAGATGGCTTTCGACGCTGGCTGCAAAGACGCGTTTGAGATTCCCGGCTTCGTGCCGGAATACATCCGACCGCTTTTCTGTGAAGGCAAGGGTCCGTTTCGCTGGGTGGCGTTGTCGGGTGACGCGTCTGATATTCAAAAGACTGACGACCTTGCGCTCGAGCTTTTCCCCGACGACAAAACTCTGAATCGCTGGCTTCGTCTGGCGCGAGATCGGATCCAATTTCAGGGACTGCCGGCGCGCATCTGCTGGCTCGGTTATGGCGAACGCGCTGAAATGGGCGAAGCGATCAATGAACTCGTGAAGCGCGGCGATCTAAAAGCGCCGATCGCCATCGGCCGCGATCATCTCGACACCGGCTCCGTCGCATCACCTTATCGCGAAACTGAAGGAATGAAGGATGGCTCAGATGCAGTTGCTGACTGGCCAATCCTCAACGCACTCCTGAACACAGCCAGCGGCGCGAGTTGGGTTTCGTTTCATCATGGCGGCGGCGTGGGCATTGGTTATTCGCTGCACGCCGGCCAGGTTTCAGTTGCTGACGGAACTCAGGAAGCGGCGAAGCGACTCAACCGCGTGCTCACAAACGATCCGGGCCTGGGCGTCGCGCGCCACGTCGATGCAGGCTATGAAGTGGCGGAAGCGACTGCGCTAGCTAAAGGCGTCCATGTTCCCATGCTGCCTTCCGAGGAAAAACCATGACTAAATACGTGCGCGCCTCGCTGGCGCTTCTTCTCGTCGCCCTTATTTTCTCCAGTGGGACCGCGGGCGTCCCGCCCGCATCCTGCGTTTTCCGAGCGCTAGGCGGCCAAACGAGCGCGTCGCAAAACGCGCGCATCCAGACAATCCAGTTTGAAAGCAAACTCGTGCGTGCGACGTTGCCGTACAACGTGCTGTTGCCGCCCGACTACAATTCTCCCATTGCTAAGACGAAGCGCTATCCCGTCGTTTACCTGCTGCATGGCCTGACCGGACACTACAATAACTGGATCGAAAAAACGCATCTCACTGATAACGTTACCGCGTATCAATTCATCATTGTTATGCCTGAAGGCAACAACGGTTGGTACACTGATAGCGCCAACGTGCCAATAGAAAAGTATGAGTCGTACATCATCCAAGAGTTGATTCCGGACGTCGAACAGCGCTTTCGTGCGAGCAGCGTGCGTGAAGGTCGCGCCATCGCCGGGCTTTCAATGGGCGGTTATGGCGCGCTAAAGTTTGCCGTCAAACATCCGGAGCTGTTTATTTTCGCAGCGTCAATGAGCGGCGCGCTGGATGCGGCGTCGTGGACGGAAGCCGACCTAAAAGGATTTGAATTCATTTGGAAAACGCTCGAGCCGGTTTATGGAGCGGCGAATAGTGAAACACGCACCGCCAACGATCTCGGCAAGCTCTATCGCGAATTACCAGCGGCGCGCATCGCCGCTCTGCCGTACATTTATCTCGACTGCGGCACTGAGGACGGGCTGTTACAAACAAATCGAGCGTTCGCCGACATCCTGGTGAAGCAGAAAATTCCGCACGAGTATCGTCAGCTTCCAGGCAATCACGCCTGGCCTTATTGGGACGCGCAGATCCAGGAAGTGTTGAAAATTGCTGCGAAAAGTTTACGAGCAAGAGTTTAACTAGCCGCGGATTTGCGCGGATGAACGCGGATTCGGAGTAACAAAATAATTTTGGTAGAGCTTTTCTTATCTGCATGATCCGCGTTCATCCCGCGCAAATCCGCGGCTGACTAATTCCGGTTAGACTTAATGAGGCCTGCACTATGACTACCCCCGCCGCTTCAAAAAATCGACATGTGTCGCGCAAGGCGAGTCTCTTCACCGAGTCGGTGATTCGCGAGATGACGCGCGAGGCGCTCAAGCATGGCGCTGTGAATCTCTCGCAGGGCTTTCCTGATTTCGCCGCGCCGGAAGACATCAAGCGCGTGGCAATGCAGGCTATCGCCGACGACATCAATCAGTATGCGATCACTTGGGGCGCGCGCGATTTCCGTGAGGCGATTGCGCGGAAAACAAAATGGCATCTCGACCTTGACGTCCATCCGGAAACAGAACTGACTGTCACCTGCGGCTCAACCGAGGGAATGATCGCGGCGATGATGGCTACTGTAGATCCGGGCGATGAGGTCGTCGTCTTCGAACCGTTTTACGAAAACTACGCCCCTGACGCGATCCTTTCCGACGCCAAACCTCGTTACGTGCCGTTGCGAGTGCCCGACTGGACTTTCGATCCGCAGGAATTGCGCGCCGCGTTCAATTCAAACACGAAGGCGATCATAGTTTGCAATCCAAACAACCCCACCGGCAAAGTCTTCACTCGAGCCGAAATGGAATTTATCGCCGGGCTCTGTCAAGAGTTTGACGCGCTCTGCTTCACCGACGAAATTTACGAACACATTCTCTATCCACGCGAAGGCGCGGAGATCGCACACATCTCGATGGCGCAAGTCGAGGGGATGCGCGAACGAACGGTGATTGTTAACTCGATGTCGAAGACGTATTCCGTTACTGGTTGGCGCGTCGGTTACTGCATCGCACCGCCCGAGATCACGAGCGCGATTCGCAAGGTGCACGACTTTCTGACCGTCGGTGCCGCGGCTCCTTTGCAAACCGCCGGGGCCTATGCGCTGTCGCTGCAGCCTGAGTATTACGATAACTTGCAAAGCGAATATCGCGCGCGCCGCGATCTGCTTTTGCCGGTATTGCAGAACAGCGGGTTTGATACATTTAGCCCAGATGGCGCCTACTACATCATGACGGACATCTCCGCTTTTGGTTTCGCTGATGATGTTGAGTTCACGAAACACTTAATTCGCGAGGTCGGTGTTGCCTGTGTGCCTGGTTCGAGTTTCTACAGCGTTCCAGAACTTGGGCGGCAACAGGTCAGGTTTTGTTTCTGCAAGAAAGATGAAACGCTCGCGCTTGCCGCTGAGCGACTAGGAAAACTGCACGCTAGGGTTTAGCCTTATACGCCGCGGCTCTGCCGCTGCACAGTGCGGTAAGGCTGTGCCTTACCGGCTTGCTGCAAAGAAATTTTGAGGCTGCGCCTCGGTCAGTTTTTCGAGGCGTAGCCTCGAAAAGGTTCAGGGGTGGAGTTCTCGGTAAGGCAGAGCCTTACCGCACTGTGCGGCGGCAGAGCCGCGCAACAACATTCAGTTCACGCATGCACTCATTGGAATAAATGGCTACCACATCCACCAGGTTTTCATTCAGTTACGCATTAGTGATCATCTTAGTAGCAACGGTCAGCGCCCAGCAGACTGCCGATCCGCATTTCGACGCCAGGGTCGACAAGCCCACCTTTACCAAAAACTTTCCGCGCGTATTCTTCGACGAAGCCCACTTCAACTTTGACACGACCAACAA
>JANLYZ010000379.1:0-2838 GCA_031365905.1 Chloracidobacterium sp.
GCGGCGAGCAGCACTAAACCCAGACGCGAAAGATTTGCTTCACCCAGCCAGTCGACCATGCGACCTAGCAGCAACACACGCGCGAAGACAGAGATCGATCCGACGTACATAAAAAAGTAGCCGATGGTTTGCGCCGTAACCTGGAAACGCGCGTTCAAAAAAAGCGCGAGCACCGAAAAACTTCCCTGGAAGGCGCCGATGGCAATCGCATAGATCCAAATCAAACGCGACGCCGGTTCGCTCGAATGCGTAATCACGCGCCAGATCGCCTGACGGGAAGTACGCGGGACTTCGCCTTCCTTTAGCGGTTCATTCACCACGCGTGATTCAGTCAGATAACGCGCGGCGAAGGCCATGTTGAGAACGCAGAGCGCCGCCGCCAAAATTCCGGGCGCTGCCTGGCCCAGTCGCAACGTTGAGGGTCCCGGCCGTAAATCGTAAGTACCTAACGTGAGCGCAAACGAGCCGAGCACCGGACCGAGCGCCACGCCCAGATTAGTGGTCGCGGAAAGCCAGCCGAGCGCACGCGCTCGATCCTTCGGGTCAGTTGAGTCTGCGACGTAAGCTTGAATGACACCGACCGTGCCGCCGCCGGCACCCTGCACGAGACGGGAGAGAAACAGTAAGAGCAGCGAGTGTGCGAAGCCAAAAATCAGGTACGCGATCGCCGATGCGCCTAGAGCGATAAGCAGCGTCGGTCGTCGTCCAACACGATCGGAGAATCGACCCCACATCGGCGCGCTCAGCAGTTGGGCCAGCGTGAATGAGGCGACGATAAAGCCCATGATGGTGCCGATGCCAATGTGCCTTCCCAGGAGATCGATCCCCGACGGGCTCAACGTCTTCACGTAAAACGGCAGCAGCGGAATGATCATCAAGAGGCCCAGCATGTCGATGAACGCCGTGGCCATCAACGTGAACAGCTTCGCCGGAATCTTGCGCACTTCGCGCCAGAGCACATACAGCAGCCCCAGCGCGATCGCGCCGAGAAGTATCAGCACAATCGGCGAGTGGAACGATTGGGTTATGTTTTGCTGGATTATCATTCGGACGATGCGATGAGCGTTCTGCTAATCAATTACGCGAAAGAAAGTTCGCCATACTGTGTCGGAATTCAGCGTGACGTCAAGCCGGTATATTCCCGCCGCCAAATTTTTCAGCGGAATTTCCCAGCCCGAATAAGAAAGTTTCTGCGGGCTAACGCTGATCTTTTTCTTGCCGGGGCTCTCGCTTAACAAACCATTGTCCAAATCAAACAAGCGCAGATTGGGAATGCCTTTGCGTTTTTCTCGTGGCAACCAGGTCACCAATAGCATGGCGCGCGCGTCCTGGCGCGAAAACTCTGAACGCTCTTCAATGGGCTGCGGTGGATCCGTTTTGCGATTCAGATTTCGCGAGAGTGTGCCACTCAGCACGTTGTCGTTGCCGATGAGCGGCGGCATGAATTGACCAGCACTCGCGAGGCTCGCAATCGTCGTTGGTGTACTCGCCTGATCGATCAGATTCAATGGCACCGCCAACGTCCCTCTCGTTGTTCCCGCAAGACTGCGAGCTGAGAAAGCCAGATCTTCCACGAAGGCAGCGCCGGGAATCAGGTTGCCGCCAATCACGCCGATCACTTCGCCATACTCATTCAGCAATGGCGCGCCCAGCGAGCGGCGACTGAGATTCTCTCCCACACTTATGCGATCACCCGCACCGCTTATGGTTTGTTTCCCAATGATTGACGTTTCAATCAGCACCCGGTTTCCTTCCGCGGGCACGTCGAGCACGTAAACGCGGTCGCCAACGGCCCATGATCCAGCCGCAGCCGGTTGCAGCGCGGGAATCTGGCCGGCATCAATTCGCAGAATGATCCAATCCTGTCGACGGTTCCACGCAACGACTTCGTTTGCTTCAACACGCCGGCCGTCAGGTGTAACTATGCGAACCTTGCTGGCGCCATCGACCGCCTGGAATGCCGTAATCAACCGATCAGGGCCAAGGAGGAAACCAGAACTAAGACTGCGGCGTTCACCAAGCTGATTAAGGTTTTCAATGAACACGCTGGCAGCCGCGGTGCGCTTATAGAGTTCGGCCGGAATCAATACTTGCCTCGTTGGCGTCGGAGTGTCCGGCCGCGTGGCAGCGATGATCTGGAAGTTGTGAGTGCCGGCTGACTCGCCATCGATCCGCGCTTCCAGCGCCCACACGCCGGTGGCGGGAGTGTCGCCGAGGAGCATGCGGAAGTAGCCGCCGAAACGCGGCTGGTCAGCCTTGTATTCGAAATCCGAAATCATCGTGACTTTGCCGTCGGGTTTTTTCCAAACGCCTTCGAAGTGATGCAATCCAGGTGGACCTTCCCAGGTGAAGTAGACGTCTACTTCCTTGTCACCCGGAACGTAGAAGACTGAGCGAGGATCATCGACAGTGTAGCGGCCGCCGTTGTCGACGACCTTGCTGCCGGAAACGGAACGCACCAAACGAAACCGCGACTCCGCGGCTTGCCCCCCACCTGACAGCGGCTGCCCGGCAGGCGGCTGAGGTTTTTGGTCCTGCGCGTTTGCAAGCGGGAGCCATGACAGCAGCAATAGGAGTAGCGCCAGTAAATTTCGTTTGTGAGTTGATCTAAACATCATCAACGTTTGACTACGATCCGGTGTTAAGGTGGAATTGTAACTCAACTGATCGTCACGCGCGCTCTCGTGAAACTTTTTGAATTCGTTTGCACGTTATGCGGCGACGGCGCGTGTATCGCTGTTTCAGCAGCGTCTTCCATACTCTTATAGGGTCTACAGATTACCGGAGAACCTGTGGCTGACCTACAAGAAAAGTCCGCGATATGAGAGGAAATCTAAT
>JANLYZ010000382.1:0-3219 GCA_031365905.1 Chloracidobacterium sp.
CGATGTTCTGAATTGGAATAGACTAAACATGACAACAGCGATCGGCATTGGCAGAATTAGTGTTTTGGCTTTCTTGTTTGCTTCGGGAGCGGTGTTAGCCCAAACAGGCCGCGCTCAGGAGACAACCTCAAGACTGTCGCGTCGCGCGGAGCTGGTCGCCGCCGCCCGCGAAACAATGATCGCTGCGCGTTATTGTGCGCTCATCACTCTCGACTCTTCCGGACGCCCGCAAGCGCGCACGCTGGATGCCTTTCCGCCGGACGAGAACATGGTCGTCTGGCTCGGCACTAATCCGCGTAGCCGCAAAGTGGCCGCCATCCGCCGCAACCGGCGCGTCACGCTTTATTACTTCGATCGCGAATCGCAAGCCTACGTCACGCTTTACGGGATTGCCCGGCTCGTTAACGATCCGAAAGCGAAGTTGAAATGGTGGAAAGACGACTGGAAGGCGTTTTACCCCGATCGCGTTAAGGACTTCCTGCTGATTAAAGTCACGCCGGAAAAGCTGGAGATCGTGAACGTGAAACAGGGCAGCGTCGGCGACCTGCACACCTGGAAACCACCATCCGTTAAGTTTCGCAAGCGAAAGTAGGTTCCGGGTACTGGTTGAGTTTGAGAAAGCTGTGCAGCAACTGAATAGTCGTAGGTCGAGTGCGGGAATGGACACACTCAATACAGAACCGAGCGCGGTAGCGCCGGATGCAAGAGTCACACTCGGTATTGACGCGCTTGCAGAGCCATAAAGCTTGTTGCCGAGGTTTCTCTGGCATCCGGCGCTCCCGCGCTCGGTTCTGTAACGCAATCGTTCGGCTGATCCCACTGAACCAGCACCTCGTTTGGTTTAGCGTCTGGTTCGTGTAAATTCGTGGATCGTATCGACCTGACTGGAAACGATCCACGAACGCGCACCAAATCATACCAAACCTTAACCCCTAACAATCCCGCTACCAGGATCTTTGCTAGCGTCAGAGCCTTTCCTTAGTTCAGAGAGTCTTGCTAGCGACGTTTCCCAACGCTTAGACTCCAACTCATGCATTCAATCGCCGCTGCGCTCACAGCGTTGCGTCAACACTTCGGATTCGACGACTTCCGCGACGGCCAGCGCGAAGTGATCGCGGCGATTCTCGGCGGCAAAGACGCAGTTGTAGTCATGCCTACCGGCAGCGGCAAGTCTCTCTGTTACCAATTGCCGGCGCTGATGCTTGAGGGGCCGACACTCGTCGTCTCTCCTCTTATAGCCTTGATGAAAGATCAAGTGGATGCGCTGCAAGCCCGCCAACTCCCCGCCACCTTCATCAATAGTTCAATCCCCGAGCGGGAACAATGGGCCCGCATCGACGGCTTGCGTCGCGGCGAGTTTAAGCTCGTCTATGTCGCTCCCGAACGTTTTCGCAGCTCGCGCTTCCTTGAAGCGTTGCGGTCCGTGCGCGTTTCGCTCTTCGCAGTTGACGAAGCGCATTGCATCTCAACCTGGGGTCACGACTTCCGTCCCGATTATCTGCGCCTCAAAAACGTCATTCCGCAATTGGGAAAGCCGCAGACACTCGCGCTCACTGCGACGGCCACGCCTTACGTTCGCTCCGACATCATCGAACAACTTGGACTGGTGCAACCCGAAACATTTGTCAGCGGCTTCGATCGACCAAACCTGACCATCGATGTAGTGCACACCGAGAAGGAACGCGAAAAGATTGCGCGCATCAAACGACTCGCCAAGGCGCACGACGGCTCGGGAATTATTTACGCGTCGACGCGCAAAGCAGTCGAGCAGTGTGCGCTGGAATTGCGCTCGCAGGGATTGAGCGTATCGGCCTACCACGCCGGCATGGCCGATGCGGCGCGGGTGAAAGCGCAGGAAGAATTTATGGCCGGCCACACGCAGATGATCGTGGCTACCAACGCTTTCGGCATGGGCATCGACAAGCCGGACATTCGCTTCGTCGCCCACTATCAAATGCCGGGCTCAATCGAAGCTTATTATCAGGAGATCGGGCGCGCCGGCCGCGATGGCCTGCCTTCGTCCTGCGTACTCCTGTTCAACTATGCCGACAAAAATACGCACGACTTCTTTATCGAAGGCTCTTATCCTACTCTTGAGATTGTGCGAAACGTTTTCAACGCTCTCGTCTCGACGGGTCTAAAGCAAATAGAACTTTCCGCAGGGGAAATTGCGAAGCGTTCCGGAGCTAAGAACGAGATGGCCGTGCAGTCCGCGCTCTACCTGCTCGAACGGGCCGGACACATCGCGCGTACTGAACGCCGCTTCGCCGTAGACCAGCCTCCTCCCTGGGAAACCGCGCCCGCTCTTACTGGGACCGCTCCTACTGGGACCGCGCCTATTGGTATCGCCCCGCCCGCCTCTCGTACCCCAGAATTAGGCCCGGGCAATCAACGCCGGCGCGCGCGCACCATCGTCATGCTCGACACTGTCCCCGCCACCAAGCTTCGCGTCGACCCGAGCGACGTAACCCGACGGGCCGCACTCGAGCGTCGCAAACTCCGCGAAATGATCGAGTTTTGTTACACCGAATATTGTTACCGCGCGCACATTCTCGACTACTTCGGCGACCGTCATCACGCCCGCCAATGTGGCGGCTGCGGAAACTGTTCGCCAAACTCGACCGCACGAACTCCGCTCACCACTAGTGAAGTATCAAGCGACTTAACCGGTCGCAATCGCCGCGGCCGCTCGAAGGCTGCTACGGTCGTTGCGCCTCGCGCGCTTACGGATGATGAGAGCTTGCGTGTACGAAAGATTCTCGCGTGTGCCGCGCGCATGAAGGGCCGCTTCGGCAAGACGCTGCTCGCCACGTGTTTGCGTGGCTCGGCGGCGAAGAATGTGATGCAGACGAAGTTGAATGAGTTATCGACGTACGGCTTGTTGAAGGATATGCGGCAGGAAGACATCCTGCTTTACATTGAGGCGTTGCTGGCCGCGGGCTGTCTGCGCATCAGCGCCGGCACCTATCCAACCGTTTCAATCACTGAATTGGGAGATCGTGTGATGCGCGAGCAGAAGCAGGTCGCGTTGGCGCTGGACATCTAAACAACTTGCGTCAATTTTCGCATCGACGAGAAAGAGGCAGACAGGATGTCTGCGCTCCCAGTTAACGTACGACGCCACTCAGCGGGCTCGAGGCGCTGGCGTAAAGTCGCTTCGACATACGGCCAGCGAGGTAGGCCAGTCGTCCACCCTCTATTGCTAGTTTCATCGCTTCC
>JANLYZ010000423.1:0-8190 GCA_031365905.1 Chloracidobacterium sp.
AGCATCGTGGGAATACTCTGAATTTGGAATTGCGCCGCGGTCGTCGGGTTTTCATCAACGTTTAGTTTCGCGATGCGATAACGGCCGTTTGACTCCGCTGCGAGTTGTTCCATGATCGGCCCAACCAGGCGACAAGGTCCGCACCACGGCGCCCAGGCATCGAGCAGCACCGGGCGTTCGCTCGCCTCAATCACGTCGCGTTGAAATGTGGTGTCAGTCACTATCAGCGGTTTCGTCTCGACCGCATCGGCACTGCTCACGTCGAGCGTGGTTCCACACTTACCGCACCGCGCGATTTGTTCCGCCGCCTGACGCGGGTCGACTCGGTTCTTCGTTCCACAATTGCTGCAAGCTACGACAGGCATTCGCTAATTCCTTAGCTTCAGATATTCCGTCAGAGTTTAAATGGTAATGGGTTAACAGGAAAAAGGGAAAGTGAAGGATCGCGTGCTGTCGTTTTTCCGCCAGCGCATTTCCCTTGTGTTTAGACTGGCCGAAGTTCTTCGTAGTAACATGAGTGCGTCATGAAACGAAAAGACGGAAGACGATACTTCGCGGCGGGCTCATGTCTCCTGTTCCTGGCGCTGGTGATCTTAGGAACGACCTTTTCAGTCGCGGCCCAGGATAAGCCGCAGCCGGAAATTGCGTATACGGTTTCGATGCCTAAGCCGCACACTCACCTGCTCGAGGTCGAGATCGGCGTCAAGCATGCTTCCGGTGAATCCGCAGCTAAAGAAGAGACGCTGGTGCTGCCGGTGTGGACGCCCGGCTCCTACTTGATACGTGAATTTGAGCGCCACGTGCAGGACTTCGCGGCCAGCGATGCTGCGGGCCAGGCGCTTGTCTGGGAGAAGACCGACAAGGATTCGTGGCGGATTGCGACGAACGGCGCGCATGAATGGAAGGTGAGTTATCGCGTTTACTGCAACGAGCTTTCCGTGCGGACGAGTGAAGTCAATTCTGATCACGCGTTTTGGAATAATGCCACACTGCTAATGTATCTCGACGGGTTTCTGCGCGCGCCGGCAACTCTGCACGTGGTTGCACCAGAACCATGGAAAGTTGCGACGGGATTGCCGCCGGTGCCCGGCGTAAAGAACACCTTCCGCGCCGAAAATTTCGACATTCTTTATGACTCGCCGGTTGAAGTAAGCAACTTCAAGACGATCGCATTTGAAGTTAAGGGAGTGCCGCACCGGATCGTGATCGATGGCGCTGGAAACTACGACCCCGAAAAAATGCGCGCGGACGTGAAGAAGATCGTCGAGACGGAAGTGGATTTGATGGGCGGCGAGATTCCCTATCACGACTACACGTTCATCCTTCATTTGCGATCAAACACAGGCGGTGGGCTGGAACATTTGAACTCGACCGCGCTCGGCTACCCGCGCTTTGGCTTCGGACCTGAACCAAAAGAACCCAGCGAGGGAGTGAATTCGGCCGGCCCAAACGCGCCTCGGCCGCGAACCTATCGCGGGTTCCTCTCATTAGTCGCGCACGAGTTTTTCCATCTTTGGAACGTCAAGCGAATTCGTCCCGACGCGCTCGGGCCTTTTGATTACACGAAGGAAAACTACACGCGGTCGCTGTGGGTTGCGGAAGGAATTACTGATTACTATGCGCGGCTCGTCCTACGCCGCGCCGGCGTGGTTTCCGATAAGGAGTTTTTGAAAGAGAGCGCGAGGGCTTTTCAAAATTTGCAGGAGAGACCTGGCCGTTTGGTGATGAGCGCTGAAGATGCGAGCTTTGATAGCTGGATCAAATATTACCGGCAGGACGAAAACTCGGTTAACTCGCAAGTGGATTACTACGACAAAGGCGCGATTCTCGGTTTACTTTTGGATCTGGAGATTCGCCGGCAGAGCCACAACGCAAAGTCGCTCGATGACGTGATGCGTTATCTGTATGCGGAGTTTTATAAGAAGGATCGTAACTACACGCCCCCAGATTTTCAGCAGGCTAGCGAGCTGATGGCGGGCGCGAGTCTGGAACAGTTCTTTGCCAAGTATGTGCGCGGACGCGAAGAGCTTGATTACGACGCCGCATTAGCTGCGGCTGGCCTACGGTTGGAGACGACCCTGGCAGCAGACGGCAGCAAGGCCGTTGCGAAAGCGTATCTCGGCGCGGAGCTGGCGCAGGAAGGCGAACGGCTTTTGGTCAAGCGAGTTTATGCGGGCTCGCCGGCTTACGAGCAGGGCTTGAATACCGGCGATCAGATTGTTGCTCTGAATAACATGCGCGCGACCAAAGAGTTTTTCGACGCGCGTTTGGCCGAGAACCACCCTGGTGATTTACTGAACCTGTCAATCTTTCGCGCGGACGATCTGAGTTTGTTGTTAATCAAACTCGGCGGGCGAGTGGATGAAATCTATCGCATCCTCCCGCTGGATAAACCATCTGACGAGCAGAAGCGGGTCTACAAATCGTGGCTGGGCTTACCCCTCGGGAGCTAAGGGTGGACACACTGAAGGCAGAACCGAGCGCGTCAGCGCCGGATCCCAGAGTCAACCTCGGCATCAGCCTATGTGGCTCTGGCAGCTCGTCAAAATGGTTTGACTCTGGCATCCGGCGCTACCGCGCTCGGTTCTGCAATAGTCGTCCAGCTAACCCCAAGCTGAACTAGTACCCACGTCCGTGGAAACCCTGCAGTTGATTCGTAAAAAACGTACAATGAAATCCGAAAGCCAGAAGGGTGTAGAACTCGATTCCTAATGCCTGATAACTACCAACACATTAAGTTCAAGCTTGAGGATCGCGTGGCTCGGATAACGTTTGCACGGCCGCCGCTCAACATTTTCAACATCGCCATGATGCGCGAGATCAACGATGCGCTCGCGCAGTGTGCCGAACAGAGAAGCCTGGCGGCGATCGTGTTTGACGCGGCGCCGGATTGCAACGCCTTTAGCGCCGGAGTTGCGGTCGAGGAACACGTTGCCGAGACGATCTTTCAAATGCTCGAATCTTTCCATGCGATCTTTCGCAACCTCGAGCAAATCGCGCGACCAACTATTGCCGTGGTCGATGGCGTAGCGCTCGGTGGCGGCTGCGAACTAGTGGCCGCTTGCGACCTTGTCATCTCGAGCGAGCGAGCGCGTTTTGGTCAACCGGAAATCAAGTTGGGCGTGTTTCCACCGGTGGCCGCGGTGCTGCTCCCGCTCGTGATTGGTGATAAGCGCGCGCGCGAGTTGATCCTGACGGGCGAGCTGATTGAGGCGAGCGAGGCGGCGCGGCTCGGATTGGTGAACTACCTGTTGCCGGGCAGCGAGCTTGAACAGAAAACATCTGAGCTAGTTTCCCGCTTTCGCGATCTGTCAGCCGTCGCGCTCGCGTTTACCAAACAGGCCATCGATGTCGGCCGGGGGCGTTCATTGGACGCCGCATTGAAGGAAGTGGAAGACTTGTATCTCAATGAGCTGATGAAAACGCATGATGCAAGCGAAGGCGTCAACGCTTTCACGGAGAAACGTAAGCCTGAATGGCTCCATCGTTAACACAGCGGTCGTAGTGATCTTAGAGTTTACGAAAATGATCCGGAGTTACCATCGAGTAGCAGGTCGAGCAGGACCGGGACACTCGCGCTCGTTCGTGAGTGTTGCGATCATTTTGGGAACGTGCGCGCTGCTTATGACGAGCGACAGTTTCGGTGTCTTTGGTCAGAAGCGACCGAAGCGGCGCGTGCAGGATAACGTAGCGCTCACGAGTCATTCGCGAGACTCGTTGACTTCCGAGCAGCGCGAACTGGTTGAACTCGCAAGTGGTGTTGTTTGCAAAGAACGAATAAGAGATCCAAAAGGAAGTGTTCCCATTGACGACATGCAGGCGCGACCTTCGCTGCCGGTGCACAGCCCCGAAGCGGTGGCTGGCGCCCGGCGCGCGCAACGCCTGTTGCCGATTGCCAAAAACCTGGTAGTAGTTTCGCTAAAAAAACTAGCGCGGACTTACGGGTTTGGGGATCAGCGCACCTATAACGCCAGGCTGCAACGCGCGCTTGCTCACGTGGAGGCGGTCAGAAATATTCGGCCCGACGTGGATTCGCGCGACAACGCGTCAGTGTTTTTGCGAAACCCGCATACGATTGTCTTCGGCACTATCTTCCTTGCCGGACTGCCTTCCGACGAGGGGATCATCAGCGTCTTGTCTCACGAGTTGGTGCACATCGCTGATGGTTCGGAAGATAGCCTGAGCCTGCTCTTTCGCGGCGTGGGAAATCGCGCTTCGAAACTGACGGGAATGCAGATTCACGACCAAAGAGCTGAAGAGTTGACCTGCGATCTGGTGGGAACACTAGCAGCTCGTTCTTACGTCTCCAGCTCACCAAGCTATGAGCCGTTACCGCGAAGGATTTCGCGTTCCCTGGAGCACAATTGTGTCAGCCAGGACGAGGGCGACGACGATCATTTGTCACCCCGAAACACTATTCGCGCGTTGCTGGCCATCGATCCCACGCTTGCGCGGCAACTCGTCTACGGCCGGTAATGGACTCCATTCCCTGAAAGACTTGGCCGCGGATTAACGCGGATAACCCGAATCTGAAGGATCCTCCAGCATTTATATTTCGTTTTGGATCTGATCCGCGTCTATCTGCGTGAATCGGCGGCAAATCAGTTCTTGCATTCCACCGAGTCGATTGACATTCACGTTGACGCGTTTCATCATCGCTGCCCGAGCTGGCAATCACGAGGTAGGAACCGACTTGACCGAAACTCGCGGGACGAAACGATTTCTTAAGTGGAGGCTATGGCGCCAGAATATAGAAGCTCCCGCCACCGACGGCTTGTTCACACGTCGAGCTAAGAAAACGTCTCCGCTAATAATTACAATTTTCGCGGCACTGATTTCTGCCGGCACCTCCTGCACTTCAATCACGCAACGCGGCGAGGTTCGCCCGCTGGTTTTGCGCGACGTTCCTGCGCAGCGACTCGCGTACCGTTTTGAGCCTGACGTGGCCGCGCCACCCGAAGTCAAAACTGAAGACGCTGACGACAAGATTGAAGCGATTCAGGCTGATTTCAACACGCGCCGGCAAAATGATGTGCTTGTGCGAACCGTGCGCTCACCCGACGGGCAACGGGCGCTGGTGCTTTATGGAATGGCCGACGAACCGAGCCAGGAGTTTCACATCGATTTATACTCAGCCGATGGAGCGTTGTTGCGAAACCTCACGCCGCCTGATCTGGCCTGCGTTTTTCGGGAAACAGTGTCCTGGTCGCCGGACGGAAACTTCATCACGTTTATCGCGCGCAAAGCTGTAAAGCCGACGCCGACGCCGACTCCGCCCGGCGCTAGCTTGCCCGAGCCGCCGCCACCTGGCGAAGCGACACCGCTGCCTTCCGTGGCGCCGGCGTTTGCTCCGGTGGCAATGTTTAGTACCGAGCAAATCTACGTCTGCAATCGCGATGGCTATGATCTGAAGCCGCTGACTTCGCGCGACGGACTGATCTATTTCTACGCCGTGTGGGCGCCGGATAATCACGCGCTGGTAGCGATGGCCTGCAAGGAGAGCGAATGGGACTCGCGCGAGCGCCAATCCAAGTTACCGATGGGCCGACCACGTTTGCTGCTGCCTGACGGTAAGGAACGTTTGCTCGATGACGAGTTGACTGAGGCGCTGCCGGTTTGGTGTCCCGACGCTTCGAAAGTGGCCGCCGCGTTCGAAGCGGACGTTATGATCTACGACGCGGCGACAGCCAAGCCGACACAGGCGCGCATCCGTTTGCATGATTCGTTAGTCGTTGCCTCGCGGACTTACGAGGAGCGGAGTTCGGGAAGTAAGAAAGAGGATAACGCTGGTAGCAGTTCCGACCCGTCTGCCATACCCGCGTCCTTCAATCCGGCTATTCGACTGGAGTGGGTCAGTCCGGAGAAGCTGTTCTTCGAAACTGCGTACGTCAGACTTTTCCGAGATGGGCCAATCAACACCTTCCAACGCTGGCACCTCGTCGCTCTCAGTCCCCAGGCAGCCGTGCTGAAATAGTTCTCCAAATTATGGATGTTGCCAGGTTGACCCGTCAGAATATTGAATGCGCGCGAGCACCACTTGCTCGGTAAATGGCATCGGCTCCTTCTTGGCGAGCATGGCGGCACTGACTGTCTTCACTGGGGGGATGAGGTAGAGGACGCGGATCTCTTTTTGCTTGCCGGGCTTAATAGTCTCATCGCTGGTGAATTGGTGGCGTGCCACCACTTGTTCTGTGATCGGATCAATAAAGAGGTAATCCCAGTCAATAGACTTAACTATTTTTCCGCCTTCATTCCTAAGTGTCATTTTGTATCTATAGCCGGTGCGTGACGCATCTGTTTGCCGGGATTCTGCCTCCGCCTCCCTTTGGTTGTTAATTTGAGTTTCGAGTGAACTCGCCACGCCCTTGTTTGAAGAGTTCCTGGCAGCAGCGAGCTGTTGTTCTCGCTTTGATTGCTGAATCAACTGATCCTGAGAAGCCAACGAAGCGGTCGAAGCCGGAAGACTTATCAGCTGTTTCTCCCAGCTGAATTGAACAACTACGATGCCTGCATCAGCAGCCTGTGGAGTGGCAGAACTCGCCATTCCCAGCGTTATCAGTAAAAGCAAAAATGCCCCTGTTTTCATCTCTTGTACCTCCTTCTGGTCGGAATAGAACTCAACCCGAAGTCACTGACTAGCCTCAAGAGAAAACAAGGGCATCCCTGGAACGTTTGTAAAGAACGTTCTGACGCGTGCCTACACTGGTATCAGAACTTAAACTTTGCTCCCAAGGTAATGGACCGATTGCCCCAGTTGTTTAGGTTCTGCCCAAAGCTCAAACTGTTGAGACTGTTCTGTGGGTTGCCGTAATTGTCCTGATTGAAAGCATTCAGGAAGTCGGCGCGAAGAATAAACCGCCGAGTCTCATCAAGCTTGATGGTCTTCGAAAGACTCAGGTCAGTGTTATAGGAACCGGGACCTCGATAGGTATTGCGTCCAATGCTGCCATTGCCAAGACTGAAGGCGAGTGGCAAACCACTGCTTCCGCGCGGTACGAAGAACGGATTGCCGGAGGTGGTGAAACTGCGGAGATTATGCGTTATGGGATCAAAAATAAGCTGGCCGGCAGAATTGAAGTTCGGCCGATCGCCGCCACTCCCGTTACCGTTTGAATCAACACCGGTGACAATTGAAAACGGCTGGCCTGACTGTCTCGAGGTAATGCCGGAGATCTGCCAACCGCCAAAGATTCTGCTGAGCGCACCATTGCCCTTTGCAAAACCAGGGGTCGGCACTTCATAGATGTAGTTTGCTACAAAGCGGTGTGTGCGATCGAAAGCCGACAGACTGTGTTCCGCTTTGATGTTTGCGAAGTCCTGGGGAATCTGCGGCGAGCCCGCGGTGATCGCCCCGACTCCCAGCGACTCATCGTTGTTACTCATCAGCTTTCCATAGGTGTAAGCAACACCAAACTGCAGCCCGCGGGAAAATCTCCTGTTAAGACTGACAAAACCCGCATTATAAGTGGCCTCGGCGGTAGTGGCGATCAAAACACGAGAGCCGATCAATGGGTTAATCCGGCGAGCCTGGACACTGGGGATTGACGTAGTGCTGCCAGTCGACGCGACAGTAGCGGCCTGAGCTGCCGTTAGGATGGCAGGGTTCGCCTGAAGTTGGTTGACTTGATTAAGCGAACGGCTTCCCGTGTAGCCCACTTCAAGGACGTAGTTTCGGTGTATTTCGCGTTGGAACGAAAGACTATAGAGCCGAGAGTTAGGAGTTTTTGCATCCGAAGGTGTGTTTACGTAAGTGGCCAAAGGATTAAAGGCCGTGGGAACTCCTGGAGCAATGTTCGGATAAAGATCGAGAGCATTGTCTATTCTACTAACGACAACACGGGGGAAGTTCGAAGCGTCGACTGTCAGAAGGTTGTAAAACAAAATGTCGTACGCAATCCGATAACCGCCACGCAAGACACCAGTCCCGTCCCCGAAGATCTTGTTCAGCAACCCACTCTTCGAGTGTGGCGCGTAGGCGAAGCCGAAGGCAGGCGCCCAGTTGTTCTTATCTGGCTTAACCGGTCCAGGCACCAGAGCCCCAAGGCTCGCCGCGTCGGTTGCACCGAAGAAACCGAATGGGACACTTGAGTACTCATAACGCAAACCAAGATTTAGCGTCAGGCTAGGGCTGACGCGAACGTCGTCCTGAACGAAATAGAACTGCTGCGTTTGGCGAGCATCAAAAGTCGC
>JANLYZ010000426.1:0-2924 GCA_031365905.1 Chloracidobacterium sp.
CGGCTGAAATGGCGATGGACTACAACACCGAAAATCCAGTGTTCGGCCCCGCGAATAATCCGCATGACACGCTGAGAACAACCGGCGGTTCCAGTGGCGGCGAAGCTGCTGCAATCGCCGCATGCATGTCTCCGGGCGGCATTGGCAGCGACCTCGCTGGCTCCATCCGAATTCCCGCGCACTTCTGCGGCGTCGTAGGTTTGAAGCCAACCGTAGGTCGCGTGCCGGGCGAACTACAGTTTCCGCCGAGCACCGGCCCGTATTCGCTGGGCGCGACTATTGGACCGCTAGCGCGACGCGTCAGTGATCTGCAACTACTGTTCAATGTGCTTGCCGGAGTTGATACACCGGCAACGTCTGCTTCATTGCGTGGCTTGCGCGTTGCTTTCTACACCGACGACGGTGTTGCTCCGGTTACAGAAGAAACCCGTGCAGCGGTTGAGGCGGCAGCGAAGGCTTTAGCTCACGCTGGGCTGAATATTGAAGAGACGCGACCGCCGGCGGTTGAACGCGGCCATGAGCTTTGGCTCAAACTTTTTTCGCGAGCTTCGGTCGTGCAGCTTCGCAACGTTTACAGCGGGCATGAAGAACAGGGCGGCGAGTTTGTTCGTTGGCGACTAGCGACTGCGGACCAGATGCCCCAGCCATCACTTGATGACTACATCAGCTCGTGGCTTGAAAGAGATCGTTTGCGTAGTGAGTTGTTGGCATGGATGGAACACACGCCTTTGATCATCGCACCTGTAGGCGCCACACCCGCTTATGAACATGGAACGCACAAGGTCACGGTTGGCGAGCAGACGATAAGTACGTTTCGCGCGTTTAGTTATTCGCAAACATTCAACGTGTTCGATCTGCCGGTCGTAGTAGTTCCCGCCGGCCGTTCTCTGGAAGGTTTACCCATAGGCGTACAAATTATTGGCCGGCCGCTTGCGGAAAACATGGTGCTGGCTGCTGCCGCGATCATCGAAGAGGCGCTCGGCGGTTGGCAGATGCCGCCATCGCTGTAACGCAAACTGTTAGTTTGCGTACTGCGTGCCGACTCGGCGGCCGTCGCAAACTAACAGTTTGCGTTACAAAGAACCGTGAAGTTTGTCGGAGAAGGTTGCGATCCGATATAGTTCAGCGCGTTTGATTCAACTAAGCATTCCCACTTGCCGAGGAGTTTGACTATGGAAGCGTTTACCGGACTGCTGGCTTTTTTCTTCTTTGGTTTTCTGGCAATCGTGCTATTGGTAATTGCTGCGAAAACGATCCGCATCGTGCCGCAAGCCACGGTGATGCTGGTCGAGCGTCTCGGCCGTTTTGATAAGGTGGCGAGCAGCGGTCTGAACCTGCTGATTCCTTTTCTGGATAGGCCGCGCGCGGTCTATTGGACCAACACCAGGCCGGGCATCACCTCCATCGACCTGCGTGAGCAGTACATCGATCTGCCGCCGCAGCCGGTCATCACTCGCGACAACGTCACCATTCACGTTGACTCAGTTGTCTACTGGCAAATCACTGATCCGGTTAAAGCAGTTTACGAAATGAACGACCTTGTCGGCGGCATTGTGCAGTTGACTATCACCGGCATGCGCGCCGTGATGGGCGACATGGATCTCGATCACACGCTTTCGCAACGCGATCAAATCAACGCGAAGCTGCGCATCATTCTTGACGAAGCGACGGACAAGTGGGGCGTGAAGGTCACGCGCGTTGACGTCAAGAACATTAATCCCCCGGAAGACGTGCGCATCACGATGGAGAAGCAGATGACTGCCGAGCGCAATCGCCGCGCCCTCGTGTTGCAGGCGGAAGGCGATCGGCAAGCAGCGATCACGCGCGCGGAAGGTGAGAAGCAGGCGGCCGTTACGCGCGCTGAGGGTGAAAAGCAGTCGGCCATTCTCGCCGCCGAAGGCGCCGCGCAGGCGCGGCAGCGAAACGCCCAGGGTGAAGCCGAGGCCATCGCACTTGTCGCGGAGGCCATGCATGAACACGGCAATCCCGCGCAGTATCTAATCACTACCCGTTACATCGAAAGCCTGCGCGACATGACGCGAACTAATAATTCCAAAGTCATCTTCATGCCGGTGGAAACTTCAGCGATGCTCTCGAGCCTGGGGGCAATAAAGGAAGTGCTGTCACAGACCGGTCAGGTTAGCGGCGAAAAGGACGCGCCGTCGCCGCCAAAACCGCGAGAGTTGCCGAGGTAGGCTGCACGTCGGACCAAGAAAGCGCTGAATAGGTGCTCTCGATGGATAGCGTCGGGACCACTTGTCCCTGAGTTTCTAACGTTTGTCCGGCTGCTCGAGCTCGTGTCGCGAGACCACCGTATATTTTGATCCCTCACTGCTCAGTTCACTTCTAATCACTAACAACTCCAGGATCGGAATATCTGCCGGTTCGAATCCCAATTGCCGATGTGCAACTGCCAATGTTCTGGCGTGTCTAGGCTGACGCAAACGAACAACCGTGAGGTGTGGATGAAAAGCACGGTCGTCTTTAGCAAAACCCGCAGACGCTAATTCGTCATCGAGGCGTGCGTGCAATTCATTAAGCCGCCCGGATGAATCATTGATTCCAACCCACAGAACGCGAGGTTGACCCTGCTTCGGAAAGGCCCCGGTTCCCTCGAGGCAAACTGAAAACTGCGCGAGGCCGGCAACGGCTCGCGATGCGGCAGTTGGAACATCGGGAACCAAAGTTTGTGAGATCTCGCCGAGGAATTTTAGCGTGAGATGAAGGTTTGCGTCGCGGCACCAGGTTGCTTTCACATCCGGCACCGCGCCTTTCAAGACCGCAATATGTCGCAATACAGTTTGCCGCACCGGCTCTGGAATTTCGACCGCGCAGAACACCCGCCATGGCTCGTTGCCGTTCACCTATTTCTTTGGCTCAAGTACGGTCGTCTCCTTCGTCCCTTTCGCGATGGCAGCTTCACT
>JANLYZ010000253.1:0-2477 GCA_031365905.1 Chloracidobacterium sp.
AGAACGTCGGCGTCCTTCAAGCGATAGCGCAACGTTACGAGCGCGTTGTCGGCGTTGTGATTGACGATGAAGGTTGAACCGGTGCCGGTGATTTTGCCGGGCGCGCGAACTTCACCACTGACTCGATCGGCCGGAGCGTCCAACACTTTCTTGTCAGTTACTCGCAGCACTTCCAAATTTGCTAGTTCACCCATGGTCCAGGCCGTGTCGTCGTAGACCTGTGTTTGCGGATCGTTTGGCGACCAGTACTGATAGTCTAGCAACGCGTCGGCGATGCGACTGTAAGGCTGATCCATGCGAACGATATAGGTGCCTGCAGGAAAGGTGCGTTGGGCAAGCGCGGACTTCGCGGGAGTTGGCGATGGGCTCGATGTTGGCGATGGCGACGCGGTAGCGGCTGATTCTGACTTTGTATACGGGCCGGTCGCTACCGCTCCCGGTTCTGATTGAGCTCTCCCTGACGGGCGGGCTTGTGCCTTAATGGTGAAGGGCGCGTTGGCGCGATGGATTTCCACGCCCTGCGCTTGCAAAGTGCGCAGCAGCTCCGCCTGGTTGCCCGGATGTGGCTCGTCGCCGGGGAAGACATAGGCCGCCGGTCCTTCGTTTGCCGGCTTCAGGATCGAGCGTTTGCTCTTCAGGTAAAAATTCTTGAGAAAGAGCTTGCTGTTGGCGCCGAAGTATTGCAGCGCCGTCAAGAGCGCGGTCTCTTCGTAGTTATTGTTATTGCGCTGCGACCATTTAGCTTTCGGCAGCGGCGGGTTTTGGCGATACCAGGTGCGTTGATACTCGTCGGGCGAAGTCGTTCGTTCAAGCGTGTCGGCGCCCGCGTTCCCGAAAGTTTCGTAGAGACGACTGATACCGTTATGCGTGGCAGCAATGAACATCAGATAACCTGGTGACCAGGTGTCGAAGCTGCCGTGGGCGAACACGCCGGGCATGCCAAACTTCGTCATCTCAGACACGTTGTTCCAGCCGATCATTTGCCACTCGTCAGTCAAAATCGGATCGAGCCACGCATTGTAGGGACCATCGCCAACCGTGTTGTCGTAAAGATAAGGGACTGACTCGTGCAGATCGTGAAGCACCTGCGCCTTCCAGCCAGTGAAGGTATTGAGCACGTTGCGCGTGAGCTTCAGGGAGAGACCGATCGCGTCGCGATTATTGTCATGCGCAACGTAGTGGCCCCAGTAAATAAGCGGCGGCACATTCTGGCCCGGATGGGCCAGGTGCCAGTTATAAATATCAACCATGCGATCGCGGCCGTCGACTTCCACGACGGGCGTAATCAAAGTCACGACGTTTTCACGAATCGCTTTGATGTAGGCGCTGTCGTCGACCGCGAGGCGATAGGCGAGTTCCATTAGGGCCGTTGGGGCTCCGGTTTCAGTGGAGTGGATTGTGCCGGTGATGTAGTAGATCGGAAACGAAGCAGCAACAAGTTTATCGGCTTCGTTGTCGTCGAGATTGATCAAACGAGGATCGGCGAGTTTTGTGAGTCGCTCACGATTTTCATCCAGCCGCGCGAGCAGTTGTTCTGAAGCAACTGCGACCGCAATCATCTCGCGCCCTTCCTCCGATGTCCCGATTGAAAAAACTCTTACGCGCGGGCTCGCTTTCTCCAGTAGGCGCATATAGCGATACACGTCTTCTGCGTAAGGCAGCTTGCCCGGTGCGCCGGCGACATCACCCAGCACGGCCTTTGGTGTCGGGACGTTTTCTGACGCTGGCAGATAGTCAGTAAGCGGTGAATTGAAGAAAGGCTCCGTGGTGTACTCGCGAATCTTTCGGGTGTATTCCTCGTCGACCGATTGGTTCGGATCGCGGCCGGGTTTGATCTGACCACTGGCGCAGACGGCGGTGGCGCCGAGAAATAGACAGGCAATAAGACAACGCAAGAGTTGACGGGTCATCCGGTGTTCACCTTCACACAAAATGTCTGAGCTTGCTTTCCGGGGAGAAGAAGCTTGTAAGGCAAACGCGCCGGCAAGTCAAATTTTCGGGAGTTGTGAACTGGTGGGCAACTCTGAAATCTTCATTGCTTCCACTGACGGCAACCGTTTCCGCGGTTTCCTACTGGAAACCGTTAGAAACGGTTTTTCATGATATTTAGTGTATCGTGCCACCTGGCTGAAGCCAGGTGTTAATGGGATGGGGAGACTGTTGGAATGGACAGTCGAGATGAGCTCTGCGTTGTGAGGCCACACTTAATTGACCAATGAGGTAACCGGCTCCAACTTCATGAACGCATCCAGAGACAGGGTGTGGGCGGCGGGATCTTCAATAACGAGCTTTGTTGCCGCTTCAGCGGCAAGCGCTTTCGAGAACAGGTAGCCCTGACCATATTCACATTTGAGAGAGCGCAATAGCATTAGTTGCTCGCGAGTTTCCACGCCTTCGGCCACTACTTCCATGCCAAGATTATTCGCGAGCGTGCAAATCGTTCTAACGATTTCGGAATTTTCATTCCCCTCTGCCAT
>JANLYZ010000452.1:0-2323 GCA_031365905.1 Chloracidobacterium sp.
ACGCGAGGCGCGCACGTGTTGCGCATCCCAACGCGCATCCACAGGACGCTCGCAGCGATTCGCGAAAACAGTGACGCGATGCCCAGCGGCAAGTCCATTCGCGAGTGTTTTCGCGTAGAGACTATGCCCTGGCTGATCCTGAAGGTCGTGAACTACAAGCGCGATTTTCATGCGAAGAGATTGACTGTGCCGCGTAGCGGCAACCTGAATTTAGCCCGGCGTTTCAACGCCGGGAGAAATAGTCGCGTCGGATTCTTTCGTCGCGTAGCGACGGCTGAATCGCTATTTTCAGGCGTCGCTACGCGACGAGGAGGACTTCCGCTGATCCCCTCCCGGCGTTGAAACGCCGGGCTAAAATCATATCGACGCTACGCGCCGAAAGAACCCGTTTAGATCGAACATCACGACTAAGCCGGCATCCAACACCCGTGCTCATTGATGCGAGACGACGCTACTAAACACTTCTGTTAACGCCACCAGGTGATTCTTAATATTGAATTGCTGCGCCACTTCCTTCGCGCCGCGACGCAGGCGCGCGTGGGTCGCGGGATCTTGCAGGCAGTTGACGATCGCTTGCGCCAACCCGGCGGCAGTCGGCGGATCGCCGGGAGCGAGAAAGCCGTTCACGCCGTTGATTAGCCAGTCAGGAATGCCGCCAACGGCGAAGGCAGCTACTGGAACTCCAGACAGTCCGGCTTCTGGTCCAACCAGACCAAACGGTTCCGGCCACAAGCTCGGCACGACCAACAGATCGCAAGCTTCGAGCAGGGCTTCGATCTCGCGGCGCTCTGCCCAACCGACAAACTCAACCGTTATTTTCGGATCGTCCAGTTGCGCGGCGCGTCTTTCCCATGATTCGCGATCGCGACCGTCTCCCGCAAAAGTTACCCGCAGCGGCCGGCCCAGCCTCGCGGCAACGCCCGGCAATGCATCAAGGAAGATCTGCCCACCTTTCAAACGTTCCATCCGGCCGCAGAATAACAAATGCCACCCCGTGGTCGAGCGTTGCTTGGTTTCCTGGTCCGCCTCGGATGGTTTGAGAATCGCATCGGTAGCGCTCGACAGCTGGGGCTCTTTCATCGGGTGACCATTAGCCTTGGTTGAATGCACGTAGTAAGGAAAGTTGTAAGCTCGTTGTGGCGACAAGCCGTGCTTTATCAACTCCGCCAGCATGTGTTCGGAATGAGTAACGATCGCGTCATACAAGTGCAGATTCTCGAGACGTTTCGCCTGCAACGCGTATAGCTTGAACATCGTGATCGGACTCAGCCCCCCACACCGGTGCGGGAAATAATGCACCAGACATTCCCAGCCGAAGCGACGGCTGCACGGCTGCACCACTGGGAACTTGAAAGTTTTGTCTCCGCTAATACAGGTGCCGTTGTAATCGTGTGCAAAGAAGACAGCCGGCGCCAGCTTCAACACCAGCCGTTCTAAATTCGGATCGGAAACCTTGTGCGTGTAGATCACATCGGGCTGCCAGTCTCTGAGCGCGGCCAGCGCTTGCTCGGCGCCCAATGCCGTCACACACCAGGCGGGAGCGTCATCCGGCAAGCCGATCTGCGGGCGTTCATGCGGGTCATCCGTTTCACACCAGAAGGCTATCTCATGTCCGGCACGCGCAAGCTCCGGAATGATCGTGTTCAGGTATGTCTCCACACCTCCGACTCGTCGCCTGCTCCAGTTAACTACGGCAATGCGCAAAGCTGACTCCATCCAGTAAACACTTGGTGGCGCGAGTGAATTCTATCCAAGTCGGAAAGTTGCGGAGAGCGCCGCACAACTGCGCGCACGCACGGCAGCGGGTAAACGCTGAATCAGAAGCTCGGTTGAGTATGCTGCCTTGACGGAGAATGGCTTGGCAAAATATCGGAACCCGGCGTGTCCGGTCAGCATCGGTGTGCCCCAAACGTTGATTCGCTCAACGCGGAGACCGGCTGCTGCTGCCAACTGGCACAGTTCCCGGGGTGTCAGCAGGAAAAGGTGTCCGTCTGCGTCGGGCTGGAACTGTCGAGCTTCCAGTTCAGCAAAATTCTCCACCTCGGCATAGGTCGGTAGCTTGTTGCGGAAGTAGGAGCCATTGGGAGTAGTAAGCAAGAGCCGGCCCTCGGGCGCGAGAAACTTTTTCAGGTGCCTTAGGAGTTCCTGCGGATGAGCGACATGCTCAATCACCTCGCAGGCGATTACGAGGTCAAACTTTCCGAGCCGCTCCGGCGAAAGGTCGAACATATTGCCCGCCTCGACCCGAACGCATTCGTCATTTGAAAATTCCTTGAGCGACGCTGTCATCACTTCTGCGCGCAGATCATTTACGACCACATCG
>JANLYZ010000459.1:0-7219 GCA_031365905.1 Chloracidobacterium sp.
CGGCTTTGCCGGAGTCTTGAAGACAGCCTCGCTAAAGTTGCGAGCCGGCACTGTTACTTCAACTGAGAGTTGTTCGCCGCTCGCGGTTGTTGCTCTCACGGTGGTGAGCGCGTCAGTAGATCCCAGGTTGCGCAACGCTGCAACCCACTCGGCGCCGCGTTGCACTGGCACACCGATCATCAGATCCAGATCGGTAACCTGATCGAGCTCCTGGTCGAGCAAAGTCTTCGCTTTGTCTCCACCACGCGCGGCCACAGCGCTTCGCAATGCGGCAAGGTTTATCCCGCTCGCGCTTGCCTTGCCCGCCTGTAATTGATCGCGCAGGATGCTAGTGAAGGAATCGTGGCCGAGACTGGCATCGACCAGCCGCCAAACCATCGCGCCCTTGTTTGGCACCGAGCCGTAGTAAGTGCTTTCTAAGGGCGTGACTCGCGCCAGCGGCCCGTCCTTTTTGGCGACCGCGCTATAGGCAAGTCGCTCGCGCAACCTTTCGGTTCGCGCAGCCTGGCTGCCAAACTGCTTTTCAATAAACTGCGTCGCCAAGAATCGCGGCAGCGCTTCGCGCAGCAGACCTCCGCCTTCGCCTCTTACTGCCGTCTGCCCTCCAATCCACAAACGACAGATAGCTTCTCCAATCAGCATTGCACTCGCAGCGTCCACTTTCGCTCTACGCAGTGTGCCGGGATCGATGAGTATTGTTCCGCCGAAGCTGGAGCCTGAACCGCGTCTTACAGTAACGAAACGAATCGGAACGTCGGGCGCCGGTCCAAGCATGCCCGCGTAAAACGTTCGCGCGCTTGCTGCCAGATTAATTAGCGCTTCGGCTTGCTTCCGTTCGTCCGCAGTGGCGCCGCGCGGGACCAGCGCCGTGATGTTTTTCCCTTCGCCGCTGCCATCAACCTTCTCCCAGTCGCCCTGAACAAAAAACGGCTGTTCAAAGAGCGGCTGTTCGAAAACAGTCGACCCGGCCGAGCCACTTTTCTCGTTCCCTGAACTGACTACGTTTGTCCCGTTAACGCTCAGACGAAACGGCGCGGTGTCAGCGCCGCGCACGGTGAATGGCGTATTCGGCAGCGGATACCAGAAAGAGAGCGGTAGAAACTGAGACTCGATTGGCGAGATGGCCGCCAGCCCGGTATTGCTTTCGACTGGCAAACTGTAATTGATGGTTATGGCCAACGAGCCGCCGCCAGGCACCGAGGTAGGCAATGTGACAGTAATTCTTTGCAGATTTCCGTAGCTCTCCGGCACCGCGCGGAAGATCGAGTTTGCACCGCCAGCCGTCACACTCTTGATCACTGCTTTCGCCGCAATGCGAAAGGTAAACGAAGCGCCGGTACCGCGGCCAATGTTGTTTGCGCTGAGGACTGCGACCGTATTTAACGCTCGCTCGTTCTGCTGGACGTTTGCAGTGATGTCGAAGTTAGTTATTTGCCACGCGGCCCGAGCTTCGTCTTGTGCCTGGGTTGCTGCGGAGAAAAGAAAAAGAATGGTTAGTAGCGATGCAATAATCTTCATATCTGGCGATTGATGTTGATTGTGCCGTCCGACGCGTAGCGTCGAAATGAATTTAGCCCGGCGTTCAACGCCGGTACGGTTTAGCGAAAGTTCAGACGTCGCGTAGCGACGCCCAGAAATTACGATTCAATCGTCGCCTACGCGACGAACGTCTCCAGCTCGACAACTCTCCCGGCGTTGAAACGCCGGGCTAAATTCAGGTGCCGCTCGGCGGCCCATCCGAACCCTTACCAACGAGTTGATGAATATCGCGCAGGATGAACAACAAAGCCTCAAGGCGTTCCAGCGGCAGTGCATTTGGGCCATCTGAAAGCGCCCGCTCCGGACATTCGTGCACTTCCATGAAGACCGCATCGACCCCACAGGCAACTCCAGCGCGCGCGAGCGGTTCGATGTATTCCGGCTGTCCGCCCGTTGCATGTCCCAGCCCGCCCGGCAACTGCAACGAATGCGTTACATCAAACACCACGGGCACGCCAAACTCGCGCATGATGGGAAACGAGCGCATGTCGACCACGAGGTTATTGTAACCAAAACTTACGCCGCGTTCCGTTAGCATTAATTTTTCGCAACCAACCGCACGAGCCTTGTCCACGATGTTACGCGCGTCTTGCGGCGCAAGAAACTGTCCCTTCTTGATGTTTACTGCACAGCCGGAACGCGCGGCTGCCAAAACGAGATCTGTCTGCCGTGAAAGAAACGCAGGAATTTGCAGGACGTCAGCTACCTCCGCCACCGCGCTCACCTGCGACACGTCGTGGACGTCGGTTAAGACCGGCACGCCAATCTCCTGTTTCACTTGCCGCAACACCTCAAGGCCCTCTTCCATGCCGAGTCCGCGAAAGCTTTGGATTGAAGAACGATTCGCCTTGTCGAACGACGACTTGTAAACGAAATCCAATCCAGCCTTCCGCGCGCGCGTGGAACATTCGCGCGCCATCATCAACGCGTGCTCCCGCGATTCAATAACACAGGGGCCGGCAATGATCGTTAAGCGGCCGTCACCAAACGTCGCGTTGCCAACTTGAAAGGGTTTTGTCTGCACGTTTGCCATGGCGTTGCTGATTCTAGAACGGTTTCTTAAAAAAGCGCTTCAGCTTATTAACAATCCCGACCTTTGCTTCCTTCTTGGGTGCGACCTGTTTTCTCGGAGTTTGTTTCGAAGATAGTGAAGGAGACGGCGATGGCGAAGGAGACGGCGATGGCGATGGCTCGACCGTCGGGCTTGGACTTGCCGCCACCAGAGTTTCCGCGGGCACGCCAGCGTTTCGCGAACGCACCGCGAGCGTAATTCCAACCAGCAGCAAAGCGGCAACGACCACTGCGCCGATCTTCAACCGCTTCTTCGCCTGATCGGAACCACTGAGAGAAAAAGAAAGTCTCGGAATCGACGGCTTGGACACCGCTGTAATGGGCGCAGCACCACGCGAGTCTGTCCCGCTGGTGGCCGGCCCGGGCCTGATGGCTGTCAGTTCGGGATCAACGTTATTCGCACGCGTCTCGCGCAGGCGCGAAAGGTCAATTACCAGCCGACCGGAAGGCGACTCGGTGCCGACGCTGCGCAGCGCCGCGAGGTTTGGCGAACTCTTCACCGCCGCATGTTCCAGTCCCAACCGCTCAGCAGTCGTCAGCAATTCCTGACGAAACGCTTTCGCATCGGCCGGTCGATCCTCAGGTCGCTTTTCCAGCGTGTGCAGCACTACTTGTTCAAGTGCCGGTGGGATTGATGAAACAAACTCGCGGGGGCTCCGGGGTATTTCGGAGGTTTGCTTCATGGCAATCGCCAGCGGCGTCGATCCACTGAACGGCACCGTGCCGGTTAGCATCTCGTAGAGAATGCAACCGAGACTGTAAACGTCCGCAGCAGGCGTTAGGTCAACGCCGTCACATTGCTCCGGTGACATGTAACGCGGCGTGCCAATCATCGCGCCGACTTGAGTCAGCGCCTGCGCGTCGTCTTCCTCCAACAATTCAGCGGCGAGCTTGGCGATGCCAAAGTCCAACACCTTAACGACGGCGGGGACTTCGGAGTTTTGCACGATGAAGATGTTTGCGGGTTTCAAGTCGCGGTGAATGATGCCGGCTTCATGCGCCGCGGCGACGGCGGCGGAAATCTGTAACATCAAGGCGACTGACCGCGCCATATCGAGCGGTGCCTCTTTATTGAGCACCTCGCGCAGCGTGCGCCCTTCCAACAATTCCATCACCAGATAGACGTAGCCATCCTGTGATTCGCCAAAGTCTGTGACCGTAACTGCATTCGGATGTTGCAGCCGTCCGGCGGCGCGCGCCTCGCGGCGAAACCTGGTGCGAGCTGCCTCGTCTTCAACAAAGAGCCGATTCAGGACCTTAACTGCGACGGGACGATCAATTAGTAAGTGCAGGGCGCGGTAGACCGTGCCCATGCCGCCAATACCCAATTGCTTATCGAGACGATACTTTCCGTCGAGTGTGTGCCCGACTAATGGATCGACGGGCGCCGCACCCATGACGGTGGCGTCAGCCTGCAATCGCGTTTGGTCCTCGGGACAAATCTCGAAGTCGGCCGAGTAGTGCCTTCCGCATGTGGGGCAATGAAGCATATGAATTCGCTGACTGAGGAGAACGATAGCATTATTACCTAAACGAACGGCGAGCGGTAGGGGGGATTAAGGAAGGCAAGCGGTTAGCCAAGTCAACGAGGGAGAGCCGCGTCTGAGATTCTGTAATCAAAGTGTCCAGTCGTCTAGACTCAAGCCCGGAACTCGTGAAAAGTCCTGACTGTTACGCGTCAATAGAACAGCATTTTGAGCAAGGACAATGGACGCGATCCGCAGGTCCTGAGTGCCGATGCGAAACTTCTGCGGGAGTAATCTCTCGTAAAGCGCTGTAGCTTTAGCGTCGAAATAGAGCACCGGCAGCCGTGCCAATTGATCCATCGTCTCACCGAGCCAGCGGTAACATTCATTCAGGTGCGCGGCAGTCCTAGCTTTTCTGATTTGTGCCAACCGCCCTCGCAACTGTTCTTCGACTGTGACGATCGTGATTGCGAGTTCGCCTGGAGGATGCGTCAGGAGTTTGGAGAGTAAGGGCTCGGCGCCCCGCTGGTAGAGACTCAAATGGTCAGTATCAAGGACGAAAAGGCTCACGATGCGGGATCTTCAGAATCAGGATTGTGCCTTTCTGATTCGGTTTCAGTGACGAATTCATCGAAGGTCGGATCGCCAAGGAAGCGGCCCGCTTCCTCTCTCCAGACGTTGGCTGCCGAAATCGGCTCGTCCTCGACATCGATAGTGACGATCTCCCCACGGGCAAGCCTGTCGACGAGCGCCGCCCTGGCCTTCGCTATCGCCTCTTCTCTCGTCCGCCCTTCCCCAACGCAGTCATCCATGCCAAGCACTGAGGCCAGAAACAGATCAGAGGATCCGCTACGAACAATCACTTGATACTGAGTCGTACTCATGAGTAAGAGTTTAGCCTACAGCGCAAACAAAGGACAATTATCTGAAATTCAAGAGGCGTTCTACTCCGCGCTAACAACGCTCGCCCGCTCTGGAATTAGCGGTTCCGCCTCCGCATTCTTATCCATCGACGTCTCATTGCGCATCCGATTTTCATGCGCGGCGCGCACGAACGAAGAAAACAATGGATGCGCGTCCAGCGGCTTCGATTTGTATTCCGGGTGAAACTGACAACCGAGAAACCACGGGTGCTCCTCGCGTGGCAGCTCAACTATCTCGACAAACCTTCCGTCTGGCGAAACGCCGCTGAAGACCATGCCGGAACGCTCCAGCGTTTCGCGAAACTCCGGGTTGAACTCATAACGATGACGGTGCCGCTCGCTGATTACTTCCGCGCCATAAACTTCCTGCGCCAGTGAACCCGCCGACAAATTGCACGGCCACGCGCCTAGCCTCATCGTCCCGCCAAGCTCCTCAACGTCGACGAGATCGCGTAGCTTGAAAATGATCGGGTGAGTTGTCTTCTCATCAAACTCAGTCGAGTCGGCAGTTTTTAGCTCGCAAACGTTTTGTGCAAATTCAATACAAGCGGTCTGCATTCCCAGGCAGATGCCGAAATAGGGCGTGTGACTCTTGCGCGCGTAAGTGATCGCGCGAATCATTCCCGCAACGCCTCGCTTGCCAAAGCCCCCGGGAACCAAAATCGCATCAAAGTCGCGCAGCCGTGATTCGTAGTCGTCATCCATCAATCCTTCGGATTCGATCCATTTGACGCTGACGCGCACATTGTTGGCCACACCGCCGTGCGTCAGCGCTTCGCGTAGAGACTTGTAGGAATCCTCCAGCTCTACATACTTGCCGACAATGGCGATTGACGTTTCACCAGCCGAAGGCTCGCGTATCCTGCCCACCAGGTCGCGCCACTCGGATAGCTCTGAATGTGAAGCGCGGTCGCCGAATCCGAGTTGAGTCACAATCAATTCATCCAGGCCTTGTTCATGAAACGCCAACGGCACATCGTAAATAGTGTCCACATCCTGTGCGCTGATGACGGCCGACTCTTTCACGTTGCAGAAGAGCGCGATCTTGGAACGCAGATCGTACGACAACGGTTTCTCCGAACGGCATAACAGAATATCCGGGGCGATACCGATCTCGCGGAGTTCTTTCACCGAGTGTTGCGTTGGTTTGGTTTTCAATTCCTTCGCAGCAGCGATGTAAGGCACGAGCGTGACGTGAATAAAGAGCGTGTTGCCGGCCCCTTCCTCGTTTCCCATTTGGCGAATGGCCTCAAGGAATGGGAGCGACTCGATGTCGCCAACTGTGCCGCCAATCTCAACAATGATCGCGTCCGGGTTGTCCTTTTCCGCGACGGCGCGGACGGCAGCTTTTATTTCATTCGTGATGTGCGGCACGACCTGGATTGTTTTTCCGAGATAGTCACCGCGGCGTTCTTTCTCGATTACTGAAAGATAGATCCTACCCGTGGTCCAGTTGTTGGCTTGCGACAGCGGCGCATGCGTGAATCGTTCGTAGTGGCCCAGGTCGAGATCGGTTTCCGCGCCGTCGTCGGTAACGAAGACTTCGCCATGCTGAAATGGTGACATGGTGCCAGGATCGACATTGATATAGGGATCGAGTTTTATCAGCGACACGTTGAGCCCGCGCGCCTCCAGCAGACAGCCAATGGAAGAGGCCGCCAAACCTTTGCCTAAACTCGAAACAACGCCGCCGGTCACAAAGATGTACTTGGTCATAATTGCCTTTCTAAGTAGGACAGGCATTCCTGCCTGTCCATTTGTTTTGCTGATCAACCCGAATTCTCTTAACAAGGAACAGACTCGACAGTCTATTCCACTTACCCACCTAAAAAAGCAGCAAGCTAAAGCTTGGACTCTAAACTGCACGCCTCTTCTTCAACCAGCGCACGCACTCGCTCTAAATCCGCCATCGTGTCTACGCCAATCGACGACGTGCTCGCCTTGATCGCTTTAATCTTCACGCCATGTTCCAGTGCGCGCAGTTGCTCGAGCGATTCCAAACGTTCCAGCTTCGACTGCGGCCACGACGCAAAGGCTAACAACACGTCGCGCCGGTAAACGTAAAGCCCGGTATGTTTGCGAAAACCTGCCAACAAACCGGGCTCGTTTTCAATCGCCGCTTGGATTGGACCGTGCTGCAAAACAGCGTCGCGCGGATACGGTACCGGCGAACGTGAAAAATAGACTGCGCGCTCGCACTCATCGACCACAATCTTCACC
>JANLYZ010000466.1:0-27143 GCA_031365905.1 Chloracidobacterium sp.
TCCTGTTACTCAATCAGTGTTTCTACCCCGATGTGATGGCCACCGCGCAGCAGCTTAACGATCTGGCGGTTGGGCTGGTGAGGGAGGGGCACGACGTCACGGTCATCGCCAGCGACCGTGGTTACGACGACCCAACACAACGCTTTGCTCGTCGCGAAACCTGGAATGGCGTCAAGATCATCCGTATTTCCTCTTTGACGCCGGGAAAACAGAAGCGCTGGCACCGGGCTGCAAACTTTGGGAGCTTCCTCGTCAATTGTGCTCTGCGGCTGTTCTTGAGCCCGCGTTTTGACGTGGTAGTAGCATTGACGTCGCCGCCGTTGATTTCGCTTCTGGGCGCGCTGTTCGTTCGTCTACGCGGCGGGAAGTTTTTCTTCTGGGTAATGGATCTGAATCCGGACGAGGCAATTGCTGCCGGCTGGCTCAAGGCTGATTCGCTGACGGCGCGCGTGCTCAGCAGGCTCTTGCGTTACAGTCTGATTCACGCCGAAAGAGTGATCGCGCTCGATCATTTCATGAAACGAAGAATCGTAGATAAAGGAGTGCGGGACGAACGGATAACAGTTTTGCCGCCCTGGTCACACGAAGACACGGTCAGGTTTGATCAGCTGGGGCGGGCGGCTTTCCGCAGTCAGCACAAGCTCGAAGAAAGTTTCGTGGTAATGTACGCAGGCAATCACAGTCCCTGTCACCCGCTCAATACGCTAATCGAAGCGGCTCGGAGTTTATTGAGTCGCCGGGAAATAGTTTTCTGTTTTGTGGGAGGCGGCAGCGAGCAATTCAAAGTAAAGCAGTTCGCAGCGCTCCACGACCTCACAAACATTCACTGTCTGCCGTATCAGGAATTTGAGTCGTTGTCGGCATCACTATCTGCCGCAGACTTGCATGTGGTCGTGATGGGTGATGAATTTGCGGGCATTGTCCATCCTAGCAAGCTTTACAACATATTGACCGTTGGCAGTCCGTTTCTTTATATCGGACCGAAAGAGACACACATCAGCGAGATCGCTGCGCAAACGAATGGCGAGTTTAGCGCTTATCTGGCCGGGCACGGGGACGTGGCCGCGGTCGTCACGCATATCCTGACAGAGGCAGACAAGCAGCCGAATAGAAATCACAGACGAGTGCCACAAATTGCGCTGACGTTCTCGAAGCAGACTATCCTGCCGCAAATGATCAAGTTACTGGAAGGTCAGGTAGTTGAAACTGAAATTCCGAAAACCAGAAGTTCGAAACTCATGTCAGCCGCGCGCTGATGCACCGGCCGGGTCCAGACATTAGAAAGAAAGGTTAGGCTCCTCGTGAAGACGTATTTCGCCCTTTTTATAATTGCCACTTGTTCAGCGCTGGTAATTACTCCGGTTGTGCGTCGCCTCTGCGAACGTTTCAAGTTGCTTGATGTGCCTGCGGATGGGCGCCGGGTGCACACTAGCGCAATACCGCGTTTGGGTGGAGTGGCAATTTATTTGTCGCTGCTGGTGGCGCTGTCGAGTCTCTTTGTGGTGTCGAACATACTCACACAATCGTTGGCGTACTACAGTCCGCTTTTCTACAAAATTCTGATCCCAGCTTCGCTCGTTCTCCTGCTCGGGATTTACGACGACTTGCGTGGCGCCAATGCGATTCTGAAATTCGTAGGTCTTGCGCTGATCGCATCATTGTTCTACGCGATGGGCGGAAGAATGGAAAATCTCGCGATACCTTTTGTGGGCCTCGTGCATTTTCCTCCAGTGCTGAGTTTTGTGATGACCGTCTTTTGGCTGGTAGCCATCTCAAACGCGTTTAATCTTATTGACGGTATGGACGGGCTCGCCGCCGGCGCCGCCCTGTTTTCGTCGATTGTTATTCTAGTTGTTGCCCTGGCCGGTGGTCACTCGGTAATGATCGTCGTAACGATTGTCATTTGTGGCGCGCTAGCAGGCTTCCTTCGTTACAACTTCAATCCCGCTTCGATATTTCTCGGAGACTCGGGAGCATTGTTCATAGGGTTTCTATTAGCGTCTCTGTCACTATTGGGCGCGCAGAAAGCAACCACCGCCATCGCCGTCATCACGCCAATACTGGCCTTTGGCTTGCCCGTCGTAGATACCACCGTGACGATGGCCCGGCGGCTAATTGGCCGGCGACCTATCTTCGAAGGCGACGGCGAACACATCCATCACATGCTGCTCGCGCGTGGCTGGTCGCAGCGGCGGGTGGTGTTAATACTCTATTCTGTCTGCGCGCTGTTTGGGCTGCTCGCTGCCCTGTCAACGCAAACTTCGTCACCAGTAACTGGGTTTGTATTGTTCGTCATCTCCGCCATCGTGATACTCGGCGTCGGACAGTTGCGCTATCACGAAGTGGACGAATTGCGGGCGGGCGTCAGGCGAACAGTTGGGAATCGGCGACTGCGTGTGGCGAACAACGTTCGTGTGCGGCGTGCGGGGTTGGCACTTTCAAGGGCCGCAAGCCTTAACGAAATATTTGAAGCGCTCAGTAACATGCTCGAGTTTGAAGAATTCGCTTACGCTAACCTGCAACTTGGTCAGACCGGTCGCACTGTCGCCGGCGAACGTGCATTCAATGCAATCGGCCAACGCCGGCCACGGCAGCAGGTCGAATTCAGTCAAGGGCAGATTGCCTGGTCCTGGACACGCGACGACGTCGACGCAGACAACGTGATCGGATCGAGTGAATACTGGTGCTTCCGTCTGCCACTTGCCACTGCTACTGGCGACTGGGGTTGGATGAATCTGTATCGCCCCCTGAGCGGCCAGGCATTGCTGCTTGACTTGAACTACCTGTCGGGTTTTCTGCGGCTCGAACTCGCCCAAGCCGCGGAACGAGTGATCACTTCGTTTGAAGAAACGCCCAGCCCCAGCCCAGTGCAGTTTACGATGACTGCGGGAAAGATCGCCGGTTGAGATCGCCAGCCACTGCTCTTGAAATTGAAGCGACCGCGCCAGCGGATCGTTCTGAACTGAAACTACGCGTGGCTGGAATTCTCGGAACAACAGTTTTCGTGTCGTTGTTGTGCTTGACAGTGATCGTCGCAATTCCTTACGGGACGTCGCAGCCCTGGTGGATTGCTGCTTTCGTCCTCCTGATTTTCGCGCTGGCGATCTTATGGCTGGTTGAAGGCTCGATCAGCCAGTCGTGGTTTGCAGGCAGTTTGACAATAGTGCTGCCATTAGCGGCCCTATCACTTTTATCGTTGCTGCAAACTCTACCCAGCGACAAGCAAAGCATCTCGCCTGGAGTCATAAGTCTCGCTCCCTGGAATACGATCAGCGCCGATCCTTATCAGACGCGATTCTTTGCGCTGGTGCTGCTGGCACTAACGCTGGCGGGCGTGATGCTTGCTCGTTATGCGTCAAGCGAAAAACGCATGCGCATTGTCATCAACCTGGTGATTCTGGTTGCCGTGGCCAGCGCTGTCTTCGGCATCCTCAGACAGACTACGCAGCATAGCGTTGGCTTTGGGTTGCCGCTGCTTGCGCCGGACAGCGGGTATGGCCAGTTCATTAACCGAAATCACTTTGCTTATCTCATGGAGATGAGTCTCGGTTTGATACTGGGACTGATTCTCGGCGGGGGAGTGAAGCGCGATCAGGCCCTGATCTATTTCGCGGCCTTGTTGCCTCTCTGGACTGGGCTGGTGTTGTGCGGCTCTCGTGGCGGTCTGATTGCGATGATGGCCCAGTCTGTGGTCGCCGCTTTGCTTTTCAGTGTGGTTAGCCGCAGAGGGAAGTCAGCCGAGTCGCAATCGCAGTTGTTGCAACTGAGCCGGTCTTTGCCGGTGCGCCTGGCGCTCATTCTCGTGCTGGTTGCAGGAGTTTTCCTGGGCACGATCTGGCTGGGTGGCGATCAACTGGCGACGAAGATCGAAGCATCGCGCAACGAGATGAGTACTGACGCGACGGGCTTGCGACAGGGCGTCAGCAGAAACGAAATATGGAAGGCAACCTGGCGATTGTTTAAGGCCCATCCCATTCTGGGAGTCGGTATGGGAGGCTACTGGGCCGCCATTCCCGCGTTTCACGACGCCTCAGGAACCATGACGCCCCAAGAAGCGCATAACGATTATCTCGAGTTGCTCGTGAGCGGTGGCTTGGTTGGATTCGCACTGGGTGTTTGGTTCGTAGTTGTCGTAATCAAGCGAACGCGCGACAACCTGACGGCGGCTAATCGCTTCCGGCGCGCGGCTTGTTTGGGAGCAGCGATCGGAATTGCAGGCGTCGCAGTTCATAGTATGGTGGATTTTGGTCTGCACACCATCGTGAACGCGCTGGTGTTTACAACCTTAGTTGTGGTTGCCACGTCCAAGCCGCACTGGGGAAACGAGACGCGGAGACTTCATGACTAAGTCACTCCACTTCAGGCGCGCAATCGCGACGCTGTTGGCAATGTCGGTCGGGTCAGCAGTGGTGAGCGGCCTGGCGCCGCAGGGCGGCGGCGGTGCGAGCGCGTTTCAGGGGCAGGACATTATGGGTGGCGCCGCGATCGTCTTTAAACGGCCGCAGCGTGTACGCGATATGGTGGGCGGCGCGGCCATGCTGGTCGTCAAGCGTTCTCCCAAACCGCCAACTCACCCGACGGAAGTCGCCAGAACAAACCCTGACCGTCACAGACCACGACCACGACCGGGTGAAACTCCAGTCGTCGAACCGAAACTATCTGACGCCGACAAGGGCGAAGCATTCAAGAATCAGGGCAATACCTACTACGACCTCGGCGATTTTCCCAAGGCGCTTGAAGCTTACTTGAACGCCCTGAAGTACACGCCGAAAGATCCGGTTATTTATAACAACCTCGGCGCCGCCTATTTCAGCAGCGGTAAGAACGGCGAAGCCGCCGAGGCGTTCAAGAAATCCCTGACGCTAAAACCAAATGATGCAGACGCGTATTTCAATCTGGGCATCGCCTATAGTGCTCTAGAAAAGTATGACGAAGCGATAGGCGCCTTCAAAGAAGCCGTCAGGGTCAAACCGAATTGGGGTGAGGCTTATAACGCGCTGGGGGATAGTTACCTAAGTCTTAATCGCTACGCCGAAGCCGCGAAAGCGTATGAACAAGTAGTTAAGATCCAGCCCGATAATGCGACGGCCTTCAGTAATCTCGGTTTCGCTTACGATCGGCTGGGTATGTTGCCGCAGTCGATCGAAGCTTTGCAGAAGACAGTCAAACTCAAGCCGGACGATGCAGTAGCTTTCAACAATCTTGGCGCAAGTCTCTACAAAGCCGGACGCTATCCGGAGGCAATTACTGCGTTCACTACTTCCGTCAGTTTGAAGCCGGGAGACGCCGATGCGCTCAACAATCTGGGCGCGGCCTATTACATCACCGAGCAATACCCGAAAGCGCTCGAAACTTTTCTGCAAGCCGCGAGTGCGAGGCCAGATTTTGCCGACGCCGAGTACAATCTCGGGAACGCTTACTACATGTCGGGCAAGTATCCGGAAGCGACCAGTGCTTATCGCGAAGCAATTCGGATCAAACCAGACTATGCTGAAGCGCGAACCAACCTGGGCAGTCTGTTGATAGCGCTCAATGAATACAGCGCAGCTGTAACCGAGCTTCAGGAAGCCATCAGGCTGAAACCGGATAACCCCGTTTCGCATAACAATCTTGGTTACGCTTACGCGAAAATCGCGGAGGGCAGCGATCAAGCTGCTGCCGCCGACTATTACCAAAAAGCAATCGCGGCTTACAAGGAAGCGATCAGGCTGAAGCCTGACTATGCAAAGGCGCTCAACAATCTGGGCGCAGTCTATAACAAGCTCGGAAGTTATCCGGAGGCGATCGAGAGCCTCACGAAGGCGACGACTCTAAAACCAGATTTTTCAGAAGCGCAATACAACCTGGGAACCGCTTACTATGGTCGCAGCCGGTTCAACGAGGCAGTCGCTGCCTTGCAACAAGCAGTGCGACTGAAGCCCGACTTTGCGGATGCTTACAATAGTCTCGGTTCGGCCCTTTACCAATTGCAGCAGTTTGATCAAGCAATTGAGGCGTACAAAAAGGCGCTCTCTATCAAGCCAAGCGCCGAGACTCATAACAACCTCGGCAAGGTTTACTACCGAGCCAAGCGCAATCAGGAAGCGGCAACGTCATTCAAAGCCGCTATCGCCTTAAGACAGAATTTCGGGGAAGCACACTTCAATCTTGCCGCCGCCTATGTCGCGCTGGGGGACAAGAAGGGAGTGCTTGAGGAATATAAAATCTTGAAAACTATTGATCCGGCACTCGCGGAAAAGTTTGCCGCTACCTTCCTAAAAACGCGATGACAATCTCGCGCGGCACTGAAAGCGGGTAGTTAACAATAGATTTCTCGGAAAAAGACCCGAGTTTGACGGAAAAAGCATTGACCTTCGGCCAGAAGCAAAGTAAACTCCGAGCCGCTAAGGGCTCCAAATCTCAAATTTCAACGCGTTAATCTTTGAAGGGACAGGAAAATTATGATCAAACAACGGCGGAATACCTCCAGAGCAACGGCTGTGTTCCTTGCTTTCGCTCTCTTGCAGGTATGTATCCAATTGAGTTTTGCGGCCCCGGCAACGGCTCCGGCGGTTGTGCCACAACAATTCATCGCTCGCCTGACCACTACAGGTAATCAACCAATCACAGTCAATAGTGCCAGTGCGGCCAGCGGTGCCAGCCTGTTAACTGGCGCCACCATTGAGACGCCGGCGGCTGTTAGCGCGACTATTGATTTGGGCGCCCTCGGCACGGTTGAGTTGCAGCCTAATTCGTCCGTCCAACTTGATTTCGACGACAACGGCAATGTACGCGTTAAAGTCCTGAGGGGCTGCGTCGCTGTGAAGAAGAGCGGCCCGGGCACCGGCGAGATCTACACCGCCGAAGGCGCGTCCGAAAAGACCAACAGCAACCGCAAGGGAATGGCATTCTGCTTTGCGGGTGGCGGCCTTAGTCCCTTCGGCCAGGCGGCAGCCGCAGCTGCAGGCGGTGCCGGCAGTGGCATCGGCACTGAAGCGTTGGTAGCGATTCTGGCTGGCGGCGGCGCACTTGCTGCCGGCTTGATTTGGGCGTTTCATGGCGGCGGTGGTAACCCCAGCCCGCACTAAATCGCCGAGCTTTAGTTTTCACTTTGAAAAGCGTGCCCTCCGAAAGGAGCAGGCACGTTTTTCTTTGCTGTCTCCCTTTTCTGCTTAATCAAGCGCGGCCCTTCCAAACTTCAACCTTGAACACTACGCTATTTGGTCTTCTCAGGAATCGCTACCTGCGGTTGTTTCTAGTGGCGCTGGCAATCGCGAGCTCTGTCTTTGCGATGAAGACGGCGCTCGCCTACGGTCTGTCTCGACTATTGGTGACCTATTCCCTCACCACCGGCAATCTTGCCGCGGCGAAGAACGCCACACAACTAACACCGCGAGATGCGGAGTCTCATCTGGCAGCCGCTGCCGTGCTGAGTTTGTCCGGCGCTCCCGATCAATCCGTGATCGAACTCGAGGAGGCCGTAGCTTCGCGACCCGCTGACTACGGGCTGTGGTCACAGCTTGGTTTGTCGCGCGACCAGACAGGAGATACAGCGGGCGCGTTAAAAGCCTTTGATGAAGCAATCAAGCGCGCACCGTATTATTCGCAACCCTATTGGAATCGAGGCAATGCTCTCTTGAGAGGCGGTCGATACGAAGCGGCTTTCAACGATCTGAACCAAGCCGCGCAAATCAATCCCGAACTGGTCCCCAGCCTGATCGACCTTGCTTGGGGGTTGTCTCGGGGCAATGTGAAATTGACCGAGCAGCTCGCTCAAATCAAGACAGACAAGGCGCACCTAATTTTCGCGAAGCTCCTGGCTCGGCTGGGCAGGGCCCAGGATGCGCTCGCGCAGTTTGGTGGGGCGGCAAATGTTCCCGAAGCCATAAAACAGGAGCTGATTGATCAACTGCTCGCTAAAGGCGCTTTTAGAGAAGCGTTCGACGTTTGGAAAACTACTAGCGGACGAAAGGGTGATCAGGCGCCGGCAGGTCCTTCGATCTATGACGGCGGCTTCGAGGGACCATTGGCTGTTGGTGCAAGTGGCTTCGATTGGCGAGTGCCGCGCGACTTGCAATCCACCTCCGTGTCCCTCGATGCCAGCGAACCTCATAGTGGTTTGCAAAGCCTGAGGATTGAATTCAGCGGAGCCTCGAGTTCCGGGACTCTCGTGTTATCTCAAATCTTACCGGTCGCAAGTGCCACGCGCTATAAGATTAACTTCGCCGCCCGTTCACAGGACATCGTAACGGGTGGTCTGCCACTTGTCACCGTCAACGATGCTTCCGGAGATGCGAAGCGTCTCGGACAGTCAGCGCCGCTCGCCAAGACAGATAGCAACTGGCAACCGTTTAGTTTTGAATTTACAACTTTACCTTCAACCACCGCAGTCGCGTTAAGTCTGCAACGAGAGAACTGCACAACCTCGCCTTGTCCAATCTTTGGATCAATCTCGCTTGATAGTTTTTCAATTGAGCAATTGAAATAGTCGCTCCAATCGAAACTCCACCCGCTCTCAAGATTGGCATACAAATCATCTCAAAACGCACACCCGGAAAAAGTATGTCGGAGTCACCTTTGCCACGCCTCAAGAGCGCCTCGCCTTCAATGGATGAAGTGGATCGTCTGGGCTGGGCCGTCGGCTTCTCGCTGAAGTCTTACGGCGTGCGCATTGGCATTCGTTCGAATGACGCCGCTGCACTTGCGTCTGCTTGTCAACATCTGCCTAGCGAATGGGAGAGGGCTACCTCCCCGGTAGTAGACCGTGTCTATTCAATAATGATCGGCGGCAAAGGTTCGCGCGCTAATGGAGGACGCCTGAACCTTTTATACGGAGATGAAGTTTCTCTCTCGCGCTCGTCTGACCTGAATGACGTCTTTGAGAGATTGGAGTCGGACCTCAGGCTTTTTGTCGCAGAATTGGCAACGCACCGCGTCTTTGTTCACGCAGGGGTTGTCGGTTGGCAGGGGCGCGGGATTGTAATTCCCGGCCGCAGTTATAGCGGCAAATCCACGTTGGTGGCGGCGCTGGTGCGCGCAGGCGCCACTTATTATTCTGATGAGTATGCGGTGTTGGATTCGCGCGGCCGTGTCCATCCTTTTTCGAAGCCACTCGAACTTCGTGAAGAAGGCGAATTCAGGCAAACAAAAATTACCGCGGCAGAACTCGGCGGACAATCAGGAACAAAGCCGCTGCCCGTCGGCCTGGTTTTGATGACACAGTTTAAGAGCGGCGCCCGCTGGCGACCGCGTAAGCTCACGCCCGGTAAGGGCGTGCTTGAAATGCTCTTCAATACAGTTTCCGCGCGACGCAGTCCCGGGCGAGCACTCGCTACGCTGCAACGTGTGACCGCTCAGGCCGAGGTGCTAAAGGGCGTTAGAGGTGATGCCGCGGACGTCGTTGACGCACTGCTTAGGAGAGTAGCAGCGGTTCAGAACCGGGAGGGCTAGCGACCGGCTTGAGAATGTCACTGCTGGCAGCAGCGATTGATCGCTGCCTATTCGAATGAAATCTTTGCACCAGGGAAATTTAGTGTCGGAGGTGCTGGCCGGATCCTGGCGCAGCGCCGACGTCCCGGCTCTGCGGATTACTGAGCCTGAACTGGATGCGGTAACGCCGTTACTTTACGACTCCGGCACTGCGGCCCTCGGTTGGCATCGCCTAAAGAAAACCGCGCTGCGAGATTCCGCATCAGCGGAATTACTTCACCAGGCATACAGACTTCAATCACTTCAGTCAGAAGTTCACGAACAGGACATCGAAAAAGTCTTTCGACTGTTTCGCGAGGCGAAGCTTGAAGCCGTGCTGGCCAAAGGTTGGGCAACCGCCGGCCTATACAGCAACAGAGCTCTCAGGCCTTACGGCGACATCGATATTTGCGTGCGACCGGAGCACTACAAACGAGCGCAAGAAGTGCTGAGCGATCCGCAAGCAGACAATTGCTGGGTTGATCTGCACGAACGATTCTCTGAAATTGATGATCGCGCGGTTGACGAAATCTTCGAGCGGTCGCAGCTCGTAAGTTTGGGAGCCGAGCAGATTCGAATACTTGGACTCGAAGACCAGCTTGCGCTCTCGTGCATTCATCTCTTGAAACATGGCGCGTGGCGCCCACTGTGGTTATGCGATGTCGGTGTCGCAATCGAATCATTACCGGAAAAGTTTGACTGGGACATTTGCCTGGGGTCCAACACCACGCGAGCCAATTGGATCATCTGTGCGATTGGCCTCGCCCGGCGTTTGCTGCGCGTCGACACCGCCGCTCTTCCGGCCAGATTCAGCGCCGAGCCGCCGTCGTGGATAGTCGCCAACGTGCTCAAGCAGTGGGCGAAGCCATTTGCTATCTACCAACCACCGATGAGTCACCCAATTCCCATGACCGATCTTCTCCGCCACCCGTCCGGCCTGCTGGAGGGCCTGCGCCAACGTTGGCCAAATCCAATCCTCGCGACGATCAGCGTCAACGGCGAATTTAACAACCTGCCACGGCTGCCATATCAAGTGGCTAATTGCCTGGCGCGCATCGGCCGGCTCTTGTTCCATTCGTCGAATGGCGTGGCGGAACACTGACGTCGCAACGGATCTCAATGAGCAATCCCGTTATTCTCAGCTTAGAGACAGCCACGATGGCCGGCAGTGTTTGGCTGGGAAGTGGCGACGTGCAATTAGCCACGCGACTGGGCGATCCAAAAGTTTCCCAATCAGCCAGCTTGTTGAAAGATATTGACGAGTGTCTCGCCGCGGCCGGCGTAAAGCTAACTGACGTTGACCTCTTTGCCTGTGCGTCAGGTCCGGGTAGTTTCACCGGCTTGAGGATCGGCATCGCGACCGTGAAAGCGCTGGCGGCATCATTAGCGCGGCCCTGCGTTGGCATACCAACGCTTCAGGCCATCGCTAATGCTGGCGGACCGTCGGAGGCTACGGTAGCGCTTCTGCCGGCGGGACGTGGCGAACTTTTCGCGCAAATGTTTTCTGTATCTGAGCGTGGCCTTGTTTCTGATCTCGACTCAGCCGTTCACCTTTCTCCACAACGGCTGCTCGAGCGATATGCTGATGCGGGAAATCTTAGATGGGCCGGCAGCGGCGCCCACCTGCAGCGCGATTTACTTGAGGGCTTTGCCAATGAGCAGCGAATCAGGTTTTTGGTTGGCCCGGCTAAAAGCGCTGACAATCAGGTTGGTGTTGTCTGGGAGATGGCTGAACAAGAGCCTAACCTTGCGCACCATGTAGCCACCCTGGCGCTACAACTTTTTCAGTCTGGCACGATACAATCGCCGCAATCTCTCAGCGCTATCTACGTGCGACCTTCAGACGCGGAATTGAACCAAAAATGGCGTTAATAGAACAAGAGCTTGCCGCGACGGGCAGGAACATTTCCATCGACAGAATGACGGAGCATGATCTGTTGGAAGTAGTCGAGATCGAAGAGAGCTCCGGACTAAGTCGCTGGGGCTGGGCTGCCTACTATGCCGAGCTGCAGGGGAGCAATAGTCACCTGATGTTGGTCGCGCGAATCGCCGAAGCCGAACGCCGTCCCCATCGGTTCAGTGTTGCCGGATACATTGTCGCGCGAATCGGTGCGTCTGAGTTGCACATAAACAACGTGGCAGTTCGAGAGCCTTATCGGCGGCGGGGAATTGGACAGGTGCTGCTCGAGCAGATTTTGGCCGAAGGCAGGCGCTCAAACATTCCGACCGCATTTCTCGAGCTACGCGCTGGAAACCAGGCGGCGCTTGCACTTTATGAAGACTGTGGCTTCCGCATCACCGCCCGGCGCAGCAAGTACTACTCTGACCCCGTCGAGGACGCCCTGGTAATGATCGTTCAATTAGAGCGAGAGGCTTGATCGATTGCAACAATTGGGCTACCATTTTTTCGTGTCCGAACATTCCCAGGAGGTTTCCAAGCGCCTCCTCAAAAAATCAATCTTGCCGGTCCCATCGTCTGAAAGGAGACATGCACGAACATGGACATTACAACTGCGGATATGCTTAAGGAAGAGTTGATGAGTCGCGATCCTGAGTTTCGCGAACTGGCGCGCGAACACACTCGGTACGAAGAACGGTTGAGTGAATTGACTGCCCTGGCTTATCCGAGCGACGAAGAACAACTTGAAGAAGTCACACTCAAGAAAAAGAAGTTAGCTCTTAAAGATCAGATGTACGCACTAATCATGCAGCACCAAAAGAATCAAAGCGTGAGCCACTAGATTTAGCTCGCAAAGTTTTTTCTGAATCGGTTTAACCTGGCAGGGGACGTGGAGGTGTCACACGTCCCCTTTCTTACAATTGCAAGATCGACACCAACGCGGCCAAGGGCACGCCGGAGGAGCAACATAGTTCGCGAAGGATTGTTTTATGTGGCAATTCCGGTGGTGCTGGGTGCCATTCTTGCCGTCGTCGGTTTCTGGCCGGTGGGTCTGGTATTCTTTGCCCTGGCCCTATTCATGGCGTTCTTCTTTCGTGATCCCATAAGGCAACCGCCCACCGATGAGAGTCTGGTAGTGGCGCCGGCAGACGGCCGAGTGACCCGCGTCAGACCAGTGGAGGGCTCAGGCGATCGGTCAGCTACAGTCGTGAGCATTTTCTTGTCGCCGCTTGATGTGCATATCAATCGCGCGCCCATCGCCGGTAAGATTACCGACATTTCTTATACGCGCGGAAAGTTTTTGATGGCGACAGACGAGAACGCCAGCCTGGTTAACGAGCAAAATGCTCTGACGATTGAAGGAGAACGCATCACTGTTGTCTGTAAGCAGATCGCCGGCATCCTCGCTCGACGCATTGTCTGCTGGAAACGAACGGGTGAAAGCGTCACACTTGGTGAGCGGTTTGGTTTGATAAAATTTAGTTCACGCACCGATGTGCTTTTACCTGGCAGCGTGGAAGTTTTGGTCGCAGAAGGCGACCGGGTAAAGGGTGGAACGACGATCATCGGAAAAATACGATGATGCTCGCGATTCATCGGTAATTTTATATGGAGACAAAAAACCCAGAGCGCCGCGGATTGCGCAAAGGCGTATACCTAATCCCCTCGGTTTTCACCGCGGCAAATATAGGGATGGGCTTCTACGCTGTAATGGCCGGCGTTCGCGCTTTCCAGTTGATTGGTAATGGTACTGATGTCGGCTTAATACAAGCTGCCGGCTATCTCGACAACGCGGCGAAGGCAATTGGGTGGGCTCTTCTCTTCGACATGCTCGACGGACGCATTGCCCGCATGACGAAAACCACTACGGAGATTGGCGTCCAACTCGACTCAATGGCTGACATCGTGACGTTTGGTCTCGCTCCGGCCGTGCTAGCTTACGTTTGGGGATATGGGGCCACGCTTCAAGAGGGAAGTGGCTTGCATAGCCTGGCATGGTTTCTGTCTTTTATGTACCTGATGTGCGGCGCTTTTCGGCTCGCACGTTTTAATGTTCAGGCTTCGCGGCCGCGGATTCTTGCCGAAGGACTTGTCAAGACTGACAAGAAAAATTTCGTCGGACTGCCTATTCCGGTAGCCGGCGGATTGATTGCAGCGATCATTCACTTTGCCCCGGTTCCTCTGGTTCAATACGGCGCTGACCGCGCTCAGATTTATACTTTGCTGCTGATGGCGCTGGTGGGAATCCTGGGCGTTCTCATGGTAAGCACGCTTAGGTTTTCAAGTTTCAAAACAGTGGGGACTCGCAGTCGGAGCATGCGCACGATCATTCTTGCAGTTGCCGTCGGCATGCTCATCTTCCTCTATTCGCGCTATGTCCTGCTCGGGATTGTGATCCTCTACATTCTGAACGGACTGCTCGCACGAGTGTTTGGTCTCTTCCGGCGTCGAGCGGAACCGGCTGATTCCGGCGAAGCAGGAGTTCCGGCTAACCAGCCTTAATCGACTAGCGTCGATCCAATCCCACAATCCTTCCTAGTTTATTTCCGTGGTGGTTTCTCTCGTGGCTGCGCGAAAGCGAGCAGTCCATGCTCAGTGGTTAGCAAGACCACGTCGCCAACCGCAACCGGCGCGGCCGAAGTCGCAATTTCTTCCCCGGTCGGAAGCAAATTAATCTGCCGACCATCACGCAACTCAAGCACGACGCCGGATGACCCGGAAAACGGCATGAATAATGCTGCACGGTTTGTGACCAGAGGCTTGGAGGAAATTCTTCCGGGTAGTCGTCGTCGCCACAAGCGAGCTCCGGTTAGGGAATACTTGTAAACGAAATTATCCAGCGACGCGGCGAGTAACTCCTCTCCTGCGCGAACAACTGCTTCCACACCCGCGCCGGTTCGTTTACGCCAAATCAACTCACCACTGGTAGCATTCAGCGCGTAAACATAGCCATCGCCAGAGCCGAAATAGACAATGTCATTTCCGTTGGCGACTGCCCCTCTCACAGCCCCCTTCGTTCGATAGTGCCATAGTAGTTTGCCAGTGCCCTCGTCGAGCGCGAGCAGGTTGCCGTCTTCACTACCAAGGTAAACGCGCGTGCCCGAGACAACCGGCTGCGAGTTGAAAGCCGCTCCGTAATCGAGGGACCAACGCGCCTCGCCGTTCGCGGTGTCGAACGCAACTACCTTCCCATCACTACCAGCTCCAAAAATCTTACCGTTCCCCAGCGCCAAAGAACCGTGCAGTGGCATTGCCAGAGTCCGCATCCACTGCGTTACACCGCCCTCACGGCCTAGTGCACGTAGAGTGCCGGTGGCTCGACGCTCGCCGCCTTCAGGCTTTCCGGTTTCGGATGCGACGTACACGGCGTGAGCGTCGGCCACGGGAGATGCTGAGATTTCGCCGCCCATTTCTGAACGCCAATTGAGTTGGCCATTGGCTCCAATAAGCGAGACAATTGTGCCACCCGCAAGCGGCAGATAGATGCGCTCATCATCGCAAGCCGGCGTCAGATTCAGCGTCAGGTTCGACTCGTAGCGCCAACTAATCGTCAAGGGCTGCGAGAACTCTACCCTCTCGGTCGATGTCGGGTGAACATTGGGCTTGTCGGTAATTTGCGCAGAGTTTAGTGCCTGCGAAGTGGTCAGGGCGAAAACCCAGATCGCTGCCACAACAGTCTTCGTCTTCCAATTCCTGTTAAGTGTTAGCATGCTTTCAACGGATTAATTGCGGATTGACCCAGGTTCTTGAGTTATTCAAAGGGAAACGTATAATCCACCGTTCATCATTTTTCTCTAGCTTCTTTGACGCACAAAGAGTGCTTTGAGGTCGTCTTTCTTGATACCGGAAATTCAACACGAAACCGTCATAATACTTGACTTCGGATCGCAATACACTCAGTTGATAGCTCGGCGCGTTCGCGAAGCGGGCGTCTATTGCGAAATCCTACCCTTCAACACACCCAGCGAACGAATACTGGCCCGCCAGCCAAAAGGCCTTATCTTGTCTGGGAGTCCGTCTTCGGTTTATCACGATAGTGCACCGCGGCCTGATGCAAAGTTGTTGGAATTACTCAACGCGCCGCTTTTGGGAATCTGCTACGGTTTGCAGATTCTAGCTTTCGACATGGGCGGTGCGGTTGCTTCGTCTCCAAATCGCGAATTTGGTTATGCCAAGTTGAAGGTTGTTGACGAGAGCAGTCTACTATTCAAGGATCTGCCAAACGAAATGGATGTTTGGATGAGCCATGGGGACGCGATGACCTCGGTGCCTGACGGCTTTCGCGTGACGGCGCTTACTGACGATGCGCTCAACGCAATTGAAAATAACGAACGCCGGATTTATGGAGTGCAGTTTCATCCCGAGGTCGCGCATACACCTCTTGGCGCGCAGGTATTGCGAAATTTTCTATTTGCTATTTGCGACTGTCGTGGTGACTGGTCTCCGAAGGCGGTTATTGAGGAGCAGGGCAGCCGAATTCGTGAAATTGTTGGCGACACTGGCCGCGTCGTCTGCGGCCTATCTGGCGGAGTAGATTCGACTGTGGCGGCTGCACTAGTTCACCAGGCGATTGGTGAACGGCAAACGTGTATCTTCGTAGACAATGGCCTCCTGCGCGCCCGGGAATTCGAGTCGACAATCGCGCTGTTAAGGCAGCAGATGAAACTGAATATTGTCGGCGTTCGGGCGGGTAATCAGTTCTTGTCGGCCCTGGCTGGTGTTACGGAGCCGGAGGCGAAACGAAAAGTAATCGGCAAAGTTTTTATAGACGTCTTTGAGGAAGAAGCTAAGCGCGTCGGTGGCGTGGCTTTTCTGGTTCAGGGCACGCTTTATCCTGACGTCATTGAGTCTGTTTCGGTGCGCGGGCCGTCCGCAGTCATAAAAAGCCACCACAACGTTGGCGGACTGCCGGAGAAAATGAAGTTGAAGTTGATCGAACCGCTCCGCGAGCTTTTCAAAGATGAAGTAAGGTTGATCGGAAGGGAATTGGGCGTTCCCGAAGATATACTGACGCGACATCCGTTTCCAGGTCCCGGTTTGGCAGTACGAATAATCGGCGAAGTTACCGAGGACCGAGTGCAACTGCTTCAGTCTGCCGATCGCATTCTCGACGAGGAGCTGCGTGCCGCGGGTCTCTACAATTCGGTCTGGCAGGCGTTTCCTGTGTTGCTGCCGGTTTCTACGGTGGGGGTCATGGGTGATGAACGCACTTATGAAAAGGTTGTAGCCATTCGCGCGGTTACGAGCGTCGATGGAATGACCGCCGACTGGGCTAGACTTCCGCACGATCTGCTGGCGCGCGTGTCATCACGGATCATTTCTGGGATTCGGGGCATTAATAGAGTTGTCTACGATATAAGCTCCAAACCGCCGAGCACGATTGAATGGGAATGACCTCATCACTTCCTCAAGCGAGGCATTTAAAGCATTTTCCTCGTATTCGTCACGAAGCTTATTCCTGGACTAGGCTTGTTCGCTTATTGAACCTCAGCATCGCTAAACGCAACGCGCGAGGAAACGTACGAGCATGCTATAGTTGCTTACGCCGAAATAATTCGAGTTGATTCTGTGGCGCATGTTGACAACAAGGCCGCCGGCTTTCCCTTTCAATCGTTATGCCTGATCAAAGATTTGTCCACCTTCACCTCCACACTGACTACAGCCTCTTAGACGGCGCAATCCAGATCAAGCCGCTTGCCAAGCGAACCGAGGAACTCGGCATGACAGCTTGCGCCATGACTGATCACGGCAACATGTATGGCGCGATCTCTTTTTACAACACGATGAAAGGCCGCGGCATTAACCCGATCATCGGGTGTGAAACCTACATCACGCGCGGCAACAGAAGAGACAGGGCAGCAGCGGCGCCGGGAGAAAAAGCAAACCACCATCTGATCCTCTTGGCGAAGGACCTCGAAGGCTATCACAACCTCGTTCGTCTTACTTCGAAGGCATACACGGAAGGCTTCTATTACAAACCACGCATCGACAAGGAACTGCTGGCGGAGCATTCGAAGGGTCTCATCGCGCTGTCTGCCTGCCTCTCTGGTGTGCCATCGGCCGCTCTGGCGCGCGACGATTTTGACGCGGCGGCGGCGGCGGCTGTCGAATTCGAAGAGATCATGGGGAAGGGCAATTACTTTCTCGAGATTCAGGAACATGGCCTTGACGCCCAGCAAAGAATACGCAAGCCCCTCGTAGAACTCTCGAAGCGGACAGGCGTCCCCCTCGTTGCTACCAACGACGCACACTATCTGACCCCTGAAGATTCCCGCGCTCACGACGTGCTGCTCTGCATCGGTCAAGGCAAGACGATAACCGAGACGAATCGACTGCGTTATGCGAGTCCGAATTTCTACGTGCGCTCGCCCGAGGAGATGTGGCGAATATTCGGCAGTGAACTACCGGAGACGCTCGCGCGAACCGTGGAGATTGCCGAGCGGTGCGATCTCAAGCTGCCGGAAAATATCAACCACCTTCCCAAATACCCGATCCCTGCGGGCGAGGTCGCTTCGCCCGATGAGTATTTTGAGAAAGTTGTGCGCAATGGGTTCGAGCGCCGGCGGCAACTGGTTTGGGAGCGGCAAGAGTCGCGCGGCAAGTTGCGGTACCCGCTCTCTGATTATCAGACGCGTCTCGCCAGCGAGATTGCGATGATCAAGCAAATGGGGTTTGCCGGTTACTTTCTTATCGTTTGGGACTTTGTCCGTTATGCAAAAGAAAACTCGATCCCGGTAGGTCCTGGCCGAGGCTCGTCTGCCGGCTCTCTGGTCGCGTACTGTCTCGAAATAACTGATGTAGATCCTTTAGAGTATGACCTCATCTTCGAGCGATTCCTTAACCCTGGCCGCATATCCATGCCCGATATCGATATCGACTTTTGCGTGCGTGGGCGCGGAGATGTGATTAACCACGTTGCCGAGCTCTACGGCCGCGACTCTGTTTGCCAGATAATTACCTTCGGCACGCTCGCTTCGCGAGCTGCTATCAAGGACGTGGGACGTGCCTTGGAAATGCCTTACTCGGAGGTCGATCGTATCGCGAAGATGATACCGCCACCGGTGCGTGGCCGAAACGTAAGTCTCACCCAGGCGCTTGAGCAGGTGCCGGAACTCCGCAAAGAAGTAGAAACGAATCCAGCGGTCAAGGACCTGATGGAGATTGCCCAGCGCCTCGAAGGCTGTGCTCGACACTCATCAGTCCACGCGGCAGGGGTGGTCATTTCTCCGGTGCCGCTCCAGGAGCTCATTCCCATCGCCGTCTCGGGCAAAGAAGAAATAACCACGCAATACGTGATGTCCGACCTCGAAAAGACGGGCATGCTTAAGATGGATTTCCTCGCGCTTACCGCGCTTACCGTTATAAATGACTGCTTAATTAGTATTAAACAGTCGCTTGGCGCGGAGATTAACTGGCCGGAGATAGCGCTTAACGACCCAAAAACAATGGCAGTTTTCGGCGAAGGGCGGACGGATGCGGTGTTTCAGTTCGAGTCTTCAGGGATGCAAGAGATTTGTCGCAAGCTTAAGCCCAAGGATGTTGAAGATTTGTCGGCCTTAAATGCGCTTTACCGGCCGGGCCCGTTAGACGGAGGAATGGTCGAGGAATTTATCCAGCGGCACCGCGGACAGAAGACGGTTCGTTACCTCGTGCCCGAGATGAAGGAGATTCTGAGCAATACTTTTGGGGTGCTGGTTTACCAGGAGCAGATCATGCAGTTGGCGCAGAAACTGGCGGGCTACACGCTCAGTGAAGCGGACCTGATGCGCCGGGCGATGGGTAAGAAGAAGCGCGAGGAGATGGCCCTACATCAGGAGAAGTTTGTTAGCGGAGCAGTCGAGCGAGGCATCAAGAAAGAGAAGGCCGAAAAGATATTTTCACTGATGGACAAGTTTTCCGATTACGGTTTTCCTCGGAGCCATGCGGTCGCATACGCGTACGTGGCATTTCAGACTGCGTACCTCAAGGCTCACTTCCCGGAGCATTTTTACGCGGCGGTTCTCTCAAGCGAAGCTCAGGACGCAGCCAAAGTATTCAAGTATTCAAAAGAGCTTCGCACTCAAGGGATCAAGCTGCTGCCGCCGGATGTGAATGAAAGTTATTCCGGTTTTACGCCGCTCGCGGGTGCAATCCGTTACGGGCTGGCCGCTATCAAGGGTCTCGGGCTGTCCACCGTCAATTCGATCATTGAAGCTCGAAAGGCCGGCCCCTTCAAATCATTCTTTGAGTTCACCGAACGGATGGCACATAGCGGGTTGAACAAGCGCGTGCTGGAAGGCCTCGTAGGTGCAGGAGCATTTGACTCACTCCAAACGGACGGACGCGAATTGCACGAATGGCGCGGTGCCCTGTTCGCTTCCATCGATGGAGCGCTGGCACGAGCCCAGCGCGCGAAGCGTGAACGGATGCTGGGCCAAACCGGTCTCTTTGGCTCTGCTTTTGAAGATGACGGCATCGTCGAACAACCGCTGACAACCGGAGTACCGTGGACCCGCTCACAGCTTTTGCTTGCCGAGAAAGCCGCCCTGGGTTTCTACGTCACTTCTCATCCGCTCGGCAGCTACCTTGATATGTTGCAAGCCTCAAAAGCGGTGAAGTCTGTCGAGCTTCCTGGTCTCTCCAGTGGCACTCGTGTGCATGCGGGTGGCATCATCAACGATCTCCAGCCCAGAACGACGAAGAAGGGGGACAGATTTGCACTGCTGCGCTTGGAAGACGAAGCTGGCGGTACCAAGTGCGTGCTATGGCCGGAGACCTATCGCAAGTATTCAGCCATCATCAAGAACGAGCTGCCGGTGTTAATAAGCGGTCGCCTGGAACTCAGCGAAGACAATCCGCCGTCGATAATTGTCGATCAGGTGCAGAGTTTGGACGAGCTGGTCAAAGCGAAGGAGTTGATCGTTTTGCGAGTGCCGGAGACTCTGAGTGATCCGGCTGAATTATTTGATAGCATACTCCACTTGATCAATACGAATGCGGGAAACTGTGACGTGATGCTTGAAACTGGTGTGGCCAACGATCTCATTGTTCGGGTAAGAGTCAGTTCCACTTTGCGAGTCGCGCGTACTGAGACATTTGAAACAGCCGTGCGTAAGATCGGATGTCTGCTGAAGGTGGAAAAGATGGCAGCTTCAAGCGGAGTCTGATAATACTTTAAGTCAGGAAAACATGGCTAAGCAGGAAAGAAAAGCGAGGGCCGCAGAAAACGTGGGCGCGGCTGAACCCGGATCAGTGGCAGACTCGCGACCGGCTATTGAACGAGTACAACTCGCGCGTCATGCCGATCGTCCGCACGCTTTGGATTTCATCGAGCGCCTCTTTGATGAGTTCGTCGAGCTGCACGGCGATCGCAGGTTTGCCGACGACCCGGCGATTGTTTGTGGGTCTGCGCGCTTCCATGGTTTGCCAATCGTAGTTATGGGCCACCAAAAAGGACGCGATACTCGGCAGCGCAAGTATCGAAACTTCGGCATGCCGAAACCCGAGGGTTACCGCAAGGCCCTCCGCGTCATGAAGCTGGCGGAGAAATTTGGGCGACCGATCTTTTCCTTGATTGACACGCCCGGCGCCTACCCAGGCATTGATGCTGAAGAGCGCGGACAGGCGGAAGCCATTGCTTACAACCTGCGTGAAATGGTCAAGCTCAAGGTTCCGGTAATCGTCACGGTAATCGGTGAAGGCGGATCCGGCGGCGCCCTGGCAATCGGCGTCGGTGATCAAGTGCTGATGCTTGAGAATTCGATTTACTCGGTGATCTCTCCAGAAGGCTGTGCGGCGATCTTATGGAAGGATTCAAAACTCGCCGACCAGGCCGCTACGGGTTTGCGCCTCACGGCTCAGGATCTTTACGCCGAAAAGATCATCGATAAGATCATCAAAGAACCACCGGGTGGCGCTCACACGGATTACGATCAAGCTGCTCGTTATCTAGATGCGGCTTTGACCGAACACCTGGCCGAAGCAGTGAGTTGCAGTCAGGATGAAAGACTAGCCAGACGTTATAACAAGCTGCGCGAATTTGGCCGCTGGGGCACTACTTAACGCCGCGCGGCGTGCTAGAAGGGGATGTCGTCGTCGGCCATCTCCGGTTGAGGCGACTCAGACGGAGCGCCTGCTGCTGCAGCCCTTTCAGCGGGCGGCTCTTCGCCTCTACCGCCGCCAATGAATTGCATATCCGTAGCGTTGACCTCGAGGCTATGCCGCTGCTTTCCATCGCGGTCAGTATATTCCTCGACGCGAAGGCGTCCCTCAATATAGACCGGCCGGCCCTTCTGTAAGTATTGAGCAGCAGTCTCCGCCTGTCGGTTCCACAGCGTCACTTTGAACCACGTGGTCTGGTCTCGCATCTCGCCCGCTTTATCTTTCCGTCGTTCATTCGTAGCCATGCTAAAACTGCAAACGGGAGTGCCTTGTGGCGTGTAGCGCAGTTCGGGATCGCGGCCAAGATTGCCTACGAGAATTACCTTGTTGAAGGACATGAGGGACCTCTCAGTATTATTTGAATTTAGAAACGTCGAGCGTCATCCTACTCGTCGAACAAGTGGTGGTCAAGCAAGACAATTCCGAGGCTTCATACGCGTAAATGCAAAAGTCCCTGTATCGCACTTTGCTTATCGTTTCTGTTAGACTACATTCGCACTTCAAGTTTCGCGCGCAGTTTTTTACGAATGAAATTCAAGGTTTACATTGAGACGTTTGGCTGCCAGATGAACGTTGCCGACACCGAACGCGCTGCCACTGGCTTGCGCAAAGCAGGCTACGATTTCACCACTTCAGCGGCGAGCGCGGATGTTGTCTTGTTGAATACGTGTTCGGTACGTGAACGCGCCGAACGAAAAGTGTTCAGGCGAATCAGTGAAATCCGCAGCGAGGCCAAGCGAGCGGGGCAACAGAAACCATTGATCGGCGTGATGGGCTGTGTGGCGCAATTGGAAGGCGCCGCAATTTTCCAGAACGCGCCGGCAGTGGATCTAATTATCGGCACGCAGGCAACTGACCGCATACCCTCGATGATTGAACGCGCGCGGGGCGGGGAAGCGTCAGTAATCGATTTGGATGAACGCCAGCCAGGCGAAGTGTGGGACGTCGCACCGGTGGAGAGACGTTCGCCGTATGTTGCGTTTATACCCATCATCGAGGGTTGTAATAAGTTTTGTTCCTTTTGCATCGTTCCTTATTCACGCGGCCGCGAGAAGAGTCGGAGCGCCGTGGAACTAGTCACGGAGGTCAACAGGTTAAGATCTGCTGGCTACAAGGAAGTCCACCTTATCGGCCAGAACGTCAATAGTTATAGACCGAAGTCTCTCGAAGGGTTGGAGGGTTACTACGGAGCGACGGCCTTTTCACGTTTGTTAAGAGCGGTTGCTGATACCGGCATGGAGCGAATCAAATTCACAACATCGTTTCCCAGAGACTTCCATCCTGATATAGTGTCCGCGCTCGAGGAGTTTCCGAACCTGTGCGACTGGGTTCACTTGCCGGTGCAGTCCGGTAGTGATCAGATTTTGAAAGCGATGCGTCGTGGTCACAACGCAGCAGATTATCTGCGACGCGTTGATGGCGTTAAGCGATCGAAACGACGGTTGTCACTGACGAGCGATATCATCGTTGGCTTTCCCGGTGAATCCGAAGCGGACTTTGAAAAGACGCTGCAACTTGTTCGCAGTTGCCAATTCGACGGCTTGTTCATATTCAAGTATTCGAAGCGGGTGGGAACGCCCGCTGCTGCATTCGCTGACGAAGTGCCGGAAGCCGAGAAGACCGCGCGCTTCCTCGCGCTGGTAGAATTGCAAGAGTCGCTACAACGCAAAACTTATGCTGACTATATCGGGCGGAAGGTGAGCGTGCTGGTGGAAAAGGAAAGCGCAAGATCCAGCGAAGACATGACGGGCCATTCGACTTGTAATAAGGTTGTCAATTTCAGGGCTAATCAAACCAAGCCCGGGGAGATAGTGGATGTGTTGATTTCGCAGGCTAAGCCCTACAGCCTTTACGGCGAACTGGTGAACAATCTGGCCAATTGATTCGGGGCGTAATCGCGTCGGAGGTATCGAATATGGAGATTGAAGTAAAAATCAGAGCGCTGATGATGGATCCCAATAGCGGTACGCCGATAATAATTTTGAAAGACGTAGAAAGCGATACGATGCTACCGATTTGGGTGGGAGCCTACGAGGCAAACGCGATCGCCCTGGAGATAGAGAAAATCGCACCGCCACGGCCAATGACACACGACCTGCTGCGCAACTTGATCATCGAACTCGGAATACAGGTAGAGAGAGTAGTTGTAACCAGTTTGCGCGACAACACCTTTTTCGCTGTCATTGAAATGCGCATGAACGATGGCAATCGCATGGTGCTCGATTCCCGGCCGTCGGACGCGATTGCACTCGCTTTGCGCGCCGATTGCCCGATCTTTGTTGACGAAGAAGTTATCAAGGCGTCAAAGAACACCGTGCCCACCGGAGAAGAGGGCGGGGAAGAGTCGGCCCTCGGCGAAGAAGAGTGGCCCGATGTTATTGGTGAGGCCGGCGACCTGCCAATGTAAGCTCGGCGCAACGTCTCGTTTATTTTTGTTCAAGGTTCTCAGGTCCTGGTTCTTGTGTAACGGATGATTATTGCGATCGCAAATCAAAAAGGTGGCGTGGGCAAAACCACCACCGCCATCAATTTGGCTGCGGCCTTCGCCAGGCTTGGCAAACGTGTCCTCCTTCTCGATTTAGATCCACAGGCAAACAGCTCAATCTCCTTTCTCGATCCGCAGACGGTGGAGCGGTCGGCCTATGAACTGATGACAGATGGCGCGGCACCGGTGGAGCAGGCGGTCTATCGAACTCCGGTTGAGAATCTTGACCTAATTCCTGCACGCATCAGTCTTGCCAAGCTCGAAGCGAAACTGATTGGAGATTTTGACGCTCCGTTTCGGCTGAAGGATCGTCTTGCTCCTTTTCGCGAAGAGTATTCAGTCATCATTATCGACACACCGCCGACGTTGGGCTTGATTACCGTCAACGCTCTGGTGGCGGCGACGCACGTGCTGGTTCCCATTCAGTCGTCTTACTTCGCACTCGAGGGCACCGACGATTTGCTGGAGACGATCGAAAAGGTGAAGGCCCGTCCAAATCCTGGGCTGGAACTGTTGGGTGTGTTGGTTACGTTACATGACAAGCGCACGACGCTGGCGCGCGAGGTGCACGAACAGATCAAAAAAGTCTTTGGACCGAAGTTGTTTGAGACGGTAATAACGAAGAGTGTCAGGCTGGAGGAATCGCCGGCTTACAAAGAGTCGATTTTTAGTTTTGCTCCGAACTCATCAGGCGCAATTGAATATGGAAATCTATGTGACGAGGTAATGAGCCGTGTCTAAAAGGGGACTGCCGACAGGACTTCAAATGCGCCACGACTCCCACTATGTGGAGGAGTTGACGCAGCATCAGCCCGCCGCAGTGGGGCGAATGATCGATCTGGACAAGCTTGACCCGAATCCGGAACAACCACGCGTGGACTTTGGCGACTTGACCGAGCTTACCGCATCAATTGCTGAGAAAGGCGTGCTGGAACCGTTATTGGTAAAGCCGTCACGCGCGACCGGGCGCTGGATGATAATCGCGGGTGAACGTCGTTATCGTGCGGCGCGCGCCGCTGGTCTCAGTGAAGTGCCGTGTGTGGAGATGGATATTGACGCAGGTAGTGTCGCTGAGATTGCGTTGATTGAGAATATGCAGCGCAAGGACCTGACGGTTTGGGAAGAGGCTGATGGACTGCTGGCCCTCTGTGAACGCTTTGGCTATACCCACGAAGAAGTGGCTCGAAAAGTCGGCAAGAGTCGCAGCACGGTAACGGAAGCTCTTTCAATCGCTGCGATACCCGCAGACGTCCGCGAACTCTGCAGGCAGGCAGATGTATCCGCAAAATCGATGTTGTTACAGATTGTTCGTCAGCCCGACGAAGAGGGAATGAGACGGCTGGCGCAGCAGATAACTTCGCGCGGGCTCACGCGCGACGACGCAAGGGAAGTGAGACGACAGGAAATGGGACCGCGCGTCACTTCGGAAGCCAAGCCCTACACATTCAAATACGTTTCACCCAAAAGAGATTTCAGTCTTGAACTTCGGTTTCGTCGCTCCAACGTGGACACCATCGATGTTGCCCAAGCGCTCCGGTCTGTTGCCAAAAGCATTGATGGCGGCGACCAGCCTCCTGAGTAGCGCAAACTACTTCGCACTCAAACTCTTCTTCTTTTCCGCGGCCGCTCGCTTCTGTAATCCCTTGGCCCAACGTTCGAGCGTGGGCTGTAGCGGTTTGAAGAGACGCGCGCGGAACATGTGCTTCTTTTCGTTCCAAGCCTTAAGGTGTTTTTCGGTGTAGGCCCTTATCGCCGGTTCCAGTTGAGTCTTCTTAAGCGAATGCTTCAGCGTGAAATGGTAGTGCTGACCGACCAATGAAAAGACCGTCGCCGTTAGGTTGCCCTTAAACGATAGGCGGGGAATGATTCGCTTGTGCGCTGGCTTGTTACCAGGAAGCAGAACGCCCACCGCAATTTCCAACCAGGCGCCTTTCGGACCTTGCCGTGGATGATAGAGTCCGGGAAGTTCCGAGGCCTGAAAAGTGTTTCTAAGGCGAGGATCAGAAATGAACTCAACCAGCCTTATTCGCTCCAAGCCGCGCGTATGCTCACGCGGCAAGCTGTCGAAGGCGTCTTCCAAATGCTTTTCGGTTTCCTTGGGTAGTTTTCTTTCCGACTGGTTTTCAATTTTAATAGCCACTCAAATTCCTCGACAACAGATACTCAAAGATAGGACTGCCAATTTAGGTGATGCATCTGGTGAGGTCAAGAGGACAGTTGTCAGAGGAAGTGCAAGCACCCGTGACCCTTGCCCTGTGGGTCTAATAAAAGACGGGGCGAAGGTGTAATATCCCTCGCCCCGTCCAGGCATTGCTAAAGCCTTTGGCAACTGTGTTCCTAAGTGCCAGTTGCTCCCTCCGGTAAATGGACGACATCATCAACGATTCTTATCTGCGCGCCCTTATTGTAGTCACTGTCGAAAACAACTTTGCCGTTCTTTATGACTGTGAGCGAACAGCCGTTGATCTTGGCTGTGTAGGACAGCACATCGTCGTCTCTTTTCGGACCGTCCCATTCACGGTCTTCCATCTTGATGATGTCAAACGTGGCGACACGTACTACTTCAACTTCGCCTGGCATGATATTTTCTCCTCTGTGGTGTAAGACGTTAAGGAGCTTGTGAGGTCTCTTGACCTGACTGTTACTCCAGCTTACGCCCCTCAATAGTTCTTCGAGTTCAGTACTAGTGAGTCAGGCGCACTTTGCGAGACAGCGTCGATTACAGCAACGGCCGTACCGCTCTCCCGGAATCGAAGGCACCTAATGAGACGCGCGAATTAGCGGACGATTCAACTCGGGCTCTCAGAATACTAAGCCACCGAACCCGAGCGGAGTGTCAACTGCTGTGGACTATACAATCCAATCGTGTGATCGAGCTTTCAGAGGAATATGGGCTAACCCTCCGAACACCCTCAGTTCGTTTCCCTTAAGCGCGACCGAAGGGCAGTAGGGACATAGCCCACAACCAATAGAAAGCTCATAGGCGTTGCGTCTGATAATACATATTATGTTACAGAGGGCTTTGCCTCAAAAGCCTGGACTGCCTCATAAAGATGAGTTCTGCCTCAAAAAGCAGATTGACCGACCCCCAGTCGGTGCTTTTCGTGTCACTGACTTGGGCCATTGATGATTTACTGGACGCGAGATTGTTTGAGGGCTATCTTTTCGGCC
>JANLYZ010000467.1:0-5461 GCA_031365905.1 Chloracidobacterium sp.
CGCTGATTTCCGTGCAGCTTATGACGGACTTGGCAACGCGGCCTTTGTGGACGGGCTCGTTGCGCATGCAGGAGCGGGCTTTAATGGCGATCGCGCGGCGCTGGTCAGTGGGCTTAACAACAACACCCTGACGCGGGCAACGGTATTGCGGCAGGTAGTGGAGAACGAAGGCTTCGTTAACGCCAAACGTAACGAGACGTTTGTGATGATGCAATACTTCGGCTATCTGCGGCGCGATCCGGACGCGGCTGGTTACCAATTCTGGCTGAACAAGCTGAACCAGTTCAATGGAAACTTTGAACAGGCAGAAATGGTGAAGGCGTTCCTCGTTTCGGGCGAGTACCGCAACCGTTTCGCAAATTAGACTGTAGGGGCAGGGCTTGTCCCTGCCCGCGCCACTCAACTGGGCAAGAGCCCGCAGCAATGAAAAGGGCACGGTTTCGACCGTGCCCTTTTATCCGTGCCCATCCCTAACCACATTTTCTTACCCGGCCCGTCTTGCCGCGCGTCAATGTGTAGGGGCCGAGAGTTTCATCCGTTGCGGTGAGTCTAACGGTCAGCGTCACGGACTCGCCGTTACTAACTCCGGTGTAGGTTGCGGGCTGGCCCGTCGTATCTTCATCCTGGCGCACCGGACCGGGATGTTCCTTGACGTGAAAGCCTTTGACTAGAAACTTGCCATCGCGATCGGGAACGATTCTTTCGGTGATGCTGCCATGAGCACAGTCGTAGTCGATACTGGCGCCAGTGCCGGTGATCGCCAGGGCAATGTGCTCCCCGCCCCAAATTCCGATGGCTAGTCCTTCTGCCTGCGTGCCAGTGTGCGGCGCCTGGTTCGTGGTGTTGTTTGAGTTGGTCTTCATTTTGGAATTACACGATGAGCCCTGAAAAAACATCAGCGCTGTTAGAGGCAAGCATAGAATTGCGCGCGAGTTGTTGCCGATCATTTTAATAACATCCCCTTCGAATCTGGTTATATCACCAGTGGTTCATCTGAGAAAAGTCGCTGTCAGAGTAATTGGAAACTAAAAGCGGCAAAGCACGGGAATACTGGTTCAAACTACGCCGAATGCTTTAGGTCCGAAACACCGGCAGTTAGTAGCCCCGTCCGTGGCGGGGAACCGCATTCCTTCAATTAATCCGGAGGCTCGCAGGGCCGGCACAATTGTGGCGCACCTTCGGCGCTCAGTTAAGATTCTTGGCACCAACCCCGCCCTTACGGACGCGGCTATTGACTGCCGGTCCTTGGGACCCTCGGGACTCAAAATGAACCAGTACCTGCCACGGCATTTTGTTGCTTATTAGGACACTCCTTCTATATACTCCCACAAATTCAGATTGCACCTTACGATTCTGTTTTTGCGTGGTGAGTTCCGTGCGGCACGAGTTGCCCTAAACTCTTTCTTGGCTTCTTTATCACTTCCGGCCAAAGGTCGTTAACTCGGATCTTGAGAATAGATGCAAACGCATTAGCTACCTTTGGCTTCCCCCACGCCCAAGAGTCAAGTCGTTTAGCAGTTCCTTTTGATCCTCTGGAGAATGAAAAATGAAAACGCATACGAGATCGATGCTTATTGTTGGCCTGACCCTGCTGCTGACAACTATGCTTTTTCTGCCGCTGACCGAGGCAAAGCGTAACAAGAAAGGTGATTCGAGCACCAAGGCGGCATCAGATCTCTCAGCGCCCGAACTTACTACCGAACAGCGTAGAGAGGGCGATCGTTCGTGGCAGCCGAAGGTTGGCCCGCAACAAGGTTCCCAACTGAAGCCTGTTGTCTCGCAGGCTGTGCTATCTGGCGTATCACAGCCAGTTCGTAATCTGCCTTCGCAGCTTGAAGCCGTCGAGCCCACCGACGGAAAGGGTCACGAGATCAACGAGCAGAACGAAGACATAGAGCGCGAAGCTGTTCCCGGAGCCCATCCTATTGACGGAACATTGAAGAAATCCAAAGGCAGCGCTGCTCAGACGCCGAATGTCATCGGCCCACCCACTCTGGTCTTCGAAGGCCTGGCGGATACAGACAACGGCGCCTCATTGGTAAATCCTCCGGATACGGTAGGAGCAGTGGGACCAAATCACTACGTCCAGGCCGTCAACAATCGCGTGCGTATTTTTAACAAGGCTGGGGTTGCGCTTACCGCTCCCTTTGTGCAGAGCAGCTTATTTGCTTCCCTCTATCCACAAGTTGGCGGGATTTGCTCGACCAACAACTCCGGTGATCCGATCATCCTCTATGATCGAATGGCCGACCGCTGGAACATCAGCCAGTTTGCCTTTACCAGTCAAACAACTCCTCCTTATCACCAGTGTGTAGCCGTCTCTCAGACCAGTGACCCAACCGGCGCCTACTACGTCTACGACTTTGTTTTGCCCGGGAACCAATTCCCCGACTATCCGAAGCTTGGTACCTGGCCAGACGCTTATTACATGTCAACCAGAGAGTTCACCTTCGGCGGTTCATTTGCGGGTGAAGGTGCTGTTGCTTTCGATCGCAAGAAGATGCTGGTTGGCGATCCGACCGCCTCGCTTATTTTCTTCGATGCGGGTTCATTGAGTCTCTCATCGTCCGGTATGCTGCCAACAGACTTTGATGGGATTACACCGCCGCCAGCCGGAGCGCCGAATGTCTTTGCAATTTACACTTCGGCCACCTTTGGGGATCCGGGTGATGCCATCCGGCTTTTCAACTTCCATGCGGACTTTGCCGTTCCGGCCAACTCTACTTTCCTGGAGAGAGTGGGGAGCCCCTTAGCGGTAGCCGCTTTTGATCCGCGCAATCCCACTGGCCGAACTGACATCGAGCAATCCGCCACCGCGGCAGACAACGTGGATGCTATCGGCGATCGTTTGATGTACCGTCTGGCGTATCGCAATCGCGGCGGTGTTGAGTCGCTTGTCACCACTCACACGGTGAACGTTAGTGGAGTAGATCCGACCTCAGGCGCCACGCTCTATCAGGCAGCGCCTCGCTATTATGAGTTGCGCAAGTTAACGCCCGGTGGTCAATACACGGTTTACGACCAGGCGACATTTGCGCCTGACCCAGTCAATGGCTCGACTGGCAACAATCGCTGGATGGGGTCCGCGGCGATAGATAACTCCGGCAACCTTGCGCTTGGTTACAGCCTTTCCAGCACAACGTTGGTACCTGCCATCCGTTACGGGGGCCGCTCGGCGGCTTTCACGGGGGGCTTGGATGAGGGTGAAGCGACGATGTTTGCTGGTATCGGCACGCAATCAGGGAGCGGCAATCGCTGGGGCGACTATAGTGACTTAACCGTCGACCCAACCGACGATTGCACTTTCTGGTACACCAACGAATATTACCCAGCCGGCAATACTACATTTAACTGGAAGACTAAGGTCGGTAAATTCACCGTTTCAACGTGTACCGCGCCGCAGCAAGGGACGCTATCGGGAAACGTCACGGATTGTGGCAGTGGTCTACCGATTGGCCGCGTCCTGGTCGAGGCTACGGGAGGACCATCATCCAGCTTCTCGAGCAGCACGCTTGCCACCGGCAATTACACGATGCAGCTCGCTCCGGGCAACTATAATGTGACTTTTAGTGGCCGTTCGTGTGCCGTAGCCGGACCTTTTGCCGTGGTCATTACAAATGGCGGCACCACCAACCTTAACGCTTGCGTGACCGGCGCACCGCAAGTTGCCTTCACTTCCGCCACCGCTGGCGGTGGAAATGCCAATGGTGTCATTGATCGAAACGAGTGCAGCACGCTAAACGTGACGGTCAACAACCCGGGCTGCGCGCCGCTTACGGGAGCCACAGCGGTGCTCTCATCATCGACTCCGGGAGTTACAATAACGCAGGCAAATTCTGCTTATCCGAACATTCCGGTTGATGGCAGTGGCAGCAATACAACGCCATTCCAAATCAACACCTCCGCAGCCTTTTCGTGCGGCACAAACATCAACTTTACGCTGACGGTAACGAGCCCCCAGGGGACGTTCCCGGTTAACTTTAGCTTGCCCTCGTGCACCATTGTCGGCTCTGGAAGCATCGCCAACACCGATCCCACCCAGACAGGACGCATGACTCGAGCTGGCGCGGCGACCGCGAGCACTTGTGCTGCTGCCAAGGCGTATCCCGGTACAAACGACGCCACCGTGCGGCATTTCGATCAGTATTCTTTCACAAATAGTGGCGCCGCTACGGCCTGTGTGACGTTCTCAGTTAGCAACACCTGCGCCAACAATCTTTTCGCTGCTACCTATTTGGGTAGTTACAACCCAGCCTCGATTCCCACTAACTATCTGGGCGATCCGGGCGCGAGTGCAACGACGATGACCTGGGCGGTCAACGTACCAGCGGGACAAACAGTTGTGCTGGTTATCCACGAGGTAACAGCCAATGCCGGCTGTGCCGGTTACACTTTCTCACTCTCAGGGCTGCCCACAGATGGCGGCGGAGCGTGTCCGGTGGAGATCGTAAACGCTGCTCCGTCCAGTATTGTTACCGAAAGTTGCGCACCCGCGAACGGCGCGCTCGATCCGGGCGAGCAGGTCACCGTAGGCTTTGCACTTACGAACATCGGCGGCGCCAGCACGACCAACCTGGTTGCGACCTTGCAATCCGGCGGTGGGGTACTCTCCCCCAGTGGTCCACAGAATTATGGAGCCATCCCGGCTGGCGGCACGGTCACTCGCAATTTCTCCTTCACTGCCGTCGGCGTTTGCGGTAGCACCATTACCCCAACACTCCAACTACAGGATGGGGCCACTAACCTGGGGACTGTGTCTTACAGTTTCACGGTGGGCACGCTGACTGCTCCAGTAACCAACACCTACAGCAGCGGCAACATCGCCGTTCCGGTCCTGGATCTAACCACGGTTGACGTGCCGATTTCGGTGCCCGATACCGGACTTGTGAGCGATGTCAATGTCAAGATCCGTTTGGACCATACGTTTGATGGTGATATGACCATCAGCCTGGTACATCCAGACGGTACTGTAATCGCTCTGTCGAGCGGACGCGGCGGCGCCGGCGACAACTTCGGCACGGGAACAAATGACTGTGCCGGGACACCCACTATCTTTGATGATTCCGCAGCGACAGCGATCGCCGCGGGAGTTGCTCCGTTTACCGGATCTTTTAGACCAGACGTAGCGCTCTCCGCGCTGAACGGCAAGGCCTCAAACGGCACCTGGAAGCTGAGGGTTGCAGATGGTTTTGCGGGTGATACCGGAACGATCGGCTGCGTGCAATTAGAGCTTAGCCGGCAACAGCGCGTCTGTTGCGGACCTACGGCAGCGCCGGCGAGTATCAGCGGCCGGGTGACCAGGCCCGACGGTACACCGTTGGCAGGTGTAACGATGAACCTGAGCGGCGGCAGATCCGCGCGGGCGATCACTGACAGCAACGGCAACTACAGTTTTGCTAACAACAACACCGACAGCTTCTACACGGTGACGCCGGCGCTCGTGAATTACCACTTCGGTCCA
>JANLYZ010000487.1:0-6534 GCA_031365905.1 Chloracidobacterium sp.
ACTTCCGGAACAGCGGGGATTAGTCGCTGTAGAATCTCGCCTTGCACCGGTGTGAAATCGAAGAACCCGTCATGCACGAGCAGTTGGACGTCCGCGAGCCAGGGAACGCGCACTGTGCGGCCATCAACTTCGCCCTTGAGAACCCGGAGCGCGCGCGATTGATCCGCATCTGCTTCCGTGAGTTGGTGCCGCTCAAGCAGTTCTGTATAGGTCGCATAGATAAGCGCCACTTCCTGATCGAAATCATTCTGCGTGTGCAGACCACGCTCCGGTGATTTTCGCCCCGGCGCCAGATCGCTGGTGCGATTTGCGATTATCTGGGCCACTTCTGCCGGCGATTTTGCGGAGCGTTCAATCTCGCCGAGGAGCGTTGCGATAGTGTTGACGCAGCCTTCGCGGTTTGCGAGCGGCCCAATGGCTTTCAGTTGGCCGGTAGCCGTAAGCCGCGCGAGAATCTGCGAAACGAGACTGCGCTTCAAGGGCAACTCTTCCTGATCGATAGGCAGGCGCGGCGCGAGTGCGTGATCTGATTCGTCAACGGCAGTCGACAACACGCGTCTTACAAAACCGCGAAAGAGATAGACGGGGAGTTCACCCCAAACGCCGCGATTGTTAACACCATCGAGCACGTGCTGCGTTACGATCTCGAGCAATGGACGTGACGCAGCGAGGTAAAGAAAGCTATCAGACTTGCCGGCGGAGACGAGTTGCGAGCAGCGTTCGATGAGGCGCGAACGATTGTTACCAAGCAGCGGACCTAACCAAATTTCTCTTGCCACACCGTTCTCCACAGATTACGCAGATTTCACAGATTCAAAAACCCCGTCGAATGAATTGCAGATCCTGTCGAGCCTGAGGTTGTCTCTTGTCTGTGTAATCTGCGTAATCGGCGGATAACTTCTTTTAGTTTTCCTGAACGCCGGCGCTCTTCGCATTGAGTAAAGGAAAAGCGTCATCTTCCGCAGGCTCAGATTCCGCCGCCACCAAATCCGGAAACAAACCACCTTCATCCAAACTCAGCTGGCGTGCCGCTTTATCAAGTGGTTCCAGGATCTCGATGTCTTCGCCGGCAAGCGCGCCGCGTTCCTTAAACCTTCGGGCTGTTCTGAGAACGCGTCCTTCGAGTGAGCCGACGCCGCGGTTGTAAGAATCAAGCGCGCGATCGAGGCCCTTGCCAATATCCGCGAAATGATTAGTGAAGGTACGCAGGCGATCGTAAAGCGTCTTGCCCAGGTCGCTTACTTCCTTCGCGTTTTCAGCCATCTGCTCCTGACGCCAACCATAAGAGACGGCCTTCAGCAAAGCTATCAAGGTAGTCGGAGTAGCAATGATCACGCCTTTGCCGACGCCGTCTTCAATCAAGCTGGGATCAATTTCCAGTGCCGCACTGTAGAAAGTTTCCCCAGGCAGAAACAGCAGCACGAATTCCGGCGTTGGCTGGACTGACTCCCAATACGATTTTTTGCTCAACGATCCAATGTGCGCGCGCACCAGACGCGCATGATCTTTCAATCGCGCCGCTCGGACCACTTCGTCGTTGGTAGAGATCGATTCATAGAAGGCATCGAAGGGAACTTTTGCGTCAATGACAATCGTCCGGTTTCCTGGCAGACGAATGATAACGTCAGGACGAATGCGGCCATCGTCGGTGGCCACGGTTGTCTGCTCGTCAAAGTCGCAGTACTGCAACATGCCTGCGAGTTCTACGACGCGCCGCAATTGAATCTCACCCCAGCGCCCGCGCACGTGTGGAGCGCGCAACGCCGTAACCAGATTTCCAGTTTCTGCCTGAAGCTGAAGTTGTGCTGTTGCTAGACCTCGAACCTGCTCGCGCAGTTCAGCGTAAGCGCCGGCGCGCGCCTTTTCGATCTCACCAATCTTGCCGTCAACCTTCTCCAGCGATTCCCGGAGCGGCTTGACGAGCTGGTCAATCGCTTGCTTCCGCTGTTCGAGATCTCCCTTGGCCGTCTCCTGAAACTTCTCGAGCGTTGAGTGGGCCAACTGGAGAAAAGATTGGTTGTTGTCTTTCAAGGCATCACGTGAAAGCGCCTTAAACTTTTCCGACAACTCTTCCGCCGCCTGCTTGAAGGAGTCTTTTCGTTCCTGGGCCGCGCGGCGTTCACCCTCCAGCGCTGCTTTCAATTGAACGTTCTCTTCGCGTGAATCCTTGTGTTCGCTAATTTCGTTGTTGAGCGCGAGTTGGAGTTTTTGTAGCTCGGCATCTTTACCGCCAAGACGCTCTTTCAGGGTTGCCAGATCGGCGGCACTGGCCGAACTCGCCCTGGTTCTAAGCAGAAACCAACCTGCCGCTAAGCCAAGCGCCGCGCCAACCAGAAAAACTAATACCGATAAAATCTGAGGCTCCATTTAATTATTTAAGAGTCTACCAAACATCGTTGCAAACGCGAAACAACGGCCCGCACACGGGCCGCGAGCGGCTCAGCGCCCAAAACACGCGACAATGTGCTCATAAACTTTGCGCGTCACCCGCACGTCGTTCAGGTTGTATTCGCGAATCTCCCCGAGCTTGCCTGCCTGGTAGAGTTCAAAAACTTTGCTGCCCTCGGCCGTCGCTGTCTTGCTGGATTCAATGCCCAGCGCCCAGGCGATGTCGTCGAGACTCACGTTGCGCTTCGCGCCGAGCCACCACGCGTGCATCGTGTCGAAGACTCCGCGAACACGATACTCCGAAAGATCAACCAGTGGCTTCGCAGCGATACCGTTCACCAGACAGCGTTGGAAAATGAACGGCAGGTCAAACCCGACGAGGTTGTGGCCGACGATCTCATCGGTGTCGCAGTCGAAGTCTTTCATAACATCAAGAAAGGCGAGTAGCGACTTCTTCTCGTCCACTTCTTCCCCGTCTTCGGTGATGCCAAACACTCGTTCACTCTGGCGCTGCTCGACGCCGAAATCCAAGCCGGCAACCGGGCCTTCATGCACCGCGATTGAAAGTACCCGACCTGAAGTCGCGTTCAACGAGCCGAGCTGATAACAGCGTTCTTCTTCAATCGCGATGTCTTCGAGATAACGTTGCTGCTGTTCGAGGCGCATGTTGCCGAGCTTCAGGAGTTTTTCGAGCTGCGGCCCGACGCGCTCGCGATAGTCGGGCAGCGTCAGCGTCTCGATATCCATCGTGTACGCGCGTGGCAAGACCGGCTCCGCGTTCTGATGTTCGCGATATTGCTCCAAAGTGATCGGGCGATACTCGGCAACGACAAACTGCGAGCGATCCTGGTAACTCTCGAGCCGTCCCGTGATGCCCCACAGTCCCGGCTTGATTTCCTTCCACATCTCAAGCGTCTCGCCCCAAATCTTCAGCGGCAACGATCCGGTAGCGTTGCGCGCCGTTGCGTCGGCGAAGCGCTTGCCTTGTTGGGTTCGCTTCTCGCGCAACGAGGTGATCGCAACCATCAGCCACAAATCTTCGGCGAATGGAATTTCAGGTATCGGAATGTTTCCGCGCATGTTCTTGGTCCCGCAAAAGGCTTATCGATTTCAAGTTCCTATTCTATACTGCCAGTACCCTTAGCGCCGCTTATCCGCTTCCCAACATCGTTATTTATTTTCTCCGTGCAACCTTCGTGTGCTCTGTGCCTCTGTGGTGATTGACCCCGGGACCAAAGCCACCACGGAGGCACAGAGAAACACAGAGGTCGCACAGAGACTCTGCACTTTTTCGAAAGCGTAAGAAACATGTTCACGATTCAGACTCGATCTCTGCCGCGAGCGGAAGCGTTGCGGCGATTACGTTTGCTGACGGGCAAAGATCTGCGCCCGCTGGCCGATGAGTATCACGTGACCGTTTGGAAAAATGGGCACAAGAACAAAGGTTGGGCAGGTCAGGTCATTGAACAATATCTCGGGCTGCCACAAAACTCTTTGCAGGCGCCGGACTTCGGCTCGTGGGAACTCAAGGTTGTGCCGCTCGCTCGCAACGCGGATGGAAGTGTGCGGGTTAAAGAGTCGATGGCGATCACGATGATCGAGCCTGCCGAGATTGTCGCTAACAAATTCGAGGACAGTCATCTTTACGACAAACTCCGAAGCCTGATCGTAGTTGCGCGAATTTTTGAGAACGTCGAAGACACGGCTTCAATTCTGCACTCCGCGGCGGAGTTTGATCTCGACAACCCGTCCATTCGCAAACAAGTGGAAGCGGACTACGAAGCGATTCGCGAGGTCATTCAATCAAAAGGATTCGACGCTTTAACAGGCGACACGGGCAAGTATGTGCAGGCGCGAACCAAAGGGCGCGGCCACGGCAGCACCTCGCGCGCGTTTTATGCGCGGGCACTGTTTGTCGCGCACATTTTGAATTTACAGAAGCTGGCCTGGATGGTGACGGTAAGTGTTGATGCGAACTCAATCTAACCGATAAGGACACCAAAGAAATATTTTGCCGCGGATTAACACGGATAGGACGAATCTGAAATTAAGAAAGGCTGCTTGAGAGGCCGCCCTTCGGAAGCAGTTCTTACTCTTATCTGATCTGCGTTCATCCGTGTAAATCTGCGGCTAAAACCGGCTCTCCCCATCAGGCTTTGGTCACTCGCTCAACTTCACCACCCATCCGGCCCGTCAGCATCAGCCAGATCATTTTGTAGTCGCCCATAAACGACCACAGCGGATACTGAAAAGTTGCCGGCTTATTTTTTTCGATGAAGAAGTGACCAATCCACGCCGCGCCATAGCCGGGGATCAGTGCAAGCGGAAAGAGCCACCAGTTGCCGCTGACGATAAAATAAACGACTGAGCCGAGCGCGATCGTGGTGCCAACAAGATGCAGCAGACGCGTGCGCGGGTGGCTGTGCTCGCGAACGTAATGCGGCCAGAATTCGGCGAAGGAATTGAATCGGCGTTGCGACATAAGAAATTTGGAGCGCGTCGGCGTGACGCCGCTTTGGTTGGGTGCAACCGGGTGCAGTTGCCGGCCCGTGTTGTTGTGCAAAATCGCGGCGACAGGTCGCCGCGAAGAAAAGCGGCGTCAAGCCGCCGCACTCCAAAAGTCATCCTTCAGAAAACAACTGCATGAACTGCTCAGGCGCGAGCGGCTCGACGCGAAGGAGTTGCAGATTGTCCTCGACGTGTTCAAGCGAACTCATGCCAACCAGCGCGGTAGTTATTCCCGGCGCTGAGCGAACAAATTGAATCGCCGACTGCGCGTCAGTGGGCAGCGAGCCTAGCGTCTCACGCAAATCCTGCGGCAGTCCCTGCGCTACGCGTCCCTGAAAAATCGAAGCGCTCGACATTACTGTCACTCCCAAATCAGTCGCCGCTTCAAGTGTCGAGAGTTGCTGACCAGCCGCCGTCTGATTGTTCAACGTCAACGCTTCCGGCATGGCCAGATTAAATGGCAATTGAATGAAACGAAAGCCGTGCGATTCACCGCCCACTTCGCGCGCGATGCCGACCATGCGTTCAAGGGAATGATAACCTCCCGATCCGGCTGGGACACGGAATCCATTCCAGGTAGCGACTCCGTATGTCTTCAACTGTCCTGCGGTGCGAGATTTTTCGAGCGACTCAAAGGCCGCGCGCAAACGAAAGTAAAACTCTTCTTCGGAAACCTGGCCAAGCTGCGACTCCGGATTGTGAATGTAGTAAACATCAACGCAGGCGAGATTCATGTTGTGCAGTGACTGCTGCAACTGGTTCTGTAAATACGCGGGCGTCATGCAGTGACTGCCGCCGACAAAATCAGACAAGTCCGCTATCCCGGGTTTGACGAACGTCTCTTCGATGTAGCGGCGCACGTCACGCGGCTGCGCGCCGTCAAACGGCAGGTAACCACCCTTGGTGCAGATGACGATTTCGTCGCGCGCAAATCCCTTTTTATTTAGTTGAGCCAGCGCCTGGCCGATAGCGCGTTCGCTCCGTTGAAAACGGTAGTTTGCTGCCGTGTCGATTACATTGGCGCCCAACTCAACGGCGCGACTGATCGCGGCGGTGTAATGCGCGTCAGTTTCATCGTTGGCGTTGCCAAGATAGGTGCCAACGCCGATGGACGACAGCCAAAGATTTTGTTGTTCGCGGAAATGGTTTGCGGCGGCGCTGGCTGTGAAACGCTCGCGATAACGAAGCGTGCCGTCGAGCGTGGCGCTGGTTGGTGTGGTCATAAGGGTTAGTGCGGAACCGCGAGCGGTAGCGAGCGGCTGCTAGACTCAACTTTCAAGAGCAGATTTCGACTCGCTGAATACATTCGGTCACTCGCTGGAGTTGCTTCTAGCATCCGCTCGCTACCGCTCGCGGTTCTGCACAAGACGAAATATACGCGCGCGCTGCGCTAAGCGGCAAGCGCTTCATGGTTACACGTGGCTGTGTTAGCTTTGGCATCTCGCAAAGCAGACAAGGAAAACGTTAATGAACTACTTTCTCAACTGGCAAAATCACGCGGGCTCGCAACCGGAGAAGTTTTACAAGACGACGCTGTGGCAGGGCGAACACGTGATGGTCGGACTTAATTGTTTAGAGCCTGGCCAAACTCAGAAGGTTCATGCTCATCAGGGAGCGGATAAGTTCTATTTCGTTTTG
>JANLYZ010000013.1:0-2574 GCA_031365905.1 Chloracidobacterium sp.
GGCGGCACGGGCATTGGTCGCGCTTTTGCAGAAGCGCTTGGTGCGGCGGGAGCCAGAGTCGTGATTGCCTCACGCCGAACTGAAGTGCTACGTAGCACTGCCGACGAGATTAATACGAGTCTCGGCGTCGAACGCGTCTTCCCTTATGAGTTTGATATTCGTGTGCGCGCGGAAGTTGACGAACTGGCAGCCGATGTCTACGGCCGCTGGCAGGCGATCGATGTACTCGTCAACAATTCCGGCTTGGCGGTTCCGGAGACAGTCGACAATGTCACCGACGATGGTTGGGAAACGGTGATGGACACAAACCTGCGCGGCGTGATGCAACTGGTACGCGCGGTACTTCCATTCATGCGCAAGAACGACTTTGGCGACGTCGTCAACGTTTCATCGCAAGCCGGCAAACACGGTTACGCTGACGTGCCGTCATACTGTGCCTCGAAGTTTGGATTGCTCGGTTATGCGGAAGCTTTGCGCGACGACGTGCGTAAGAGTGGCGCAAACATTCGCGTCTTCAATTTTTGTCCCGGACTGGTTGATGTGGAAAACGTTCAGCCGGAGCAAACCGCGCGCGAGGGCTTTGTTCACGTGGCGAACCTGGCGCGCACGCTAATGTATGTCCTCTCGCTCGATCGGAATGTGGTGCTGGAGGACATCAGCATCTATGCGCGGTAAAGGCAATCAGCATTCAGCGGTCAGCAATCAGCCGAACTGGAACCAGTGTCTTATTGATTGGCTGATTACTGATTGCTGACTGCTGTTTACTTGAAGGAGTACAAATGAACAAACCACGCTTGAGCTTCTGGCAGATCTGGAACATGAGCTTCGGGTTCCTGGGCATTCAGTTTGGCTGGGGACTGCAACTCGGCAACATGAGCGGCATCTATGAACGATTAGGTGCTAATCCGGATCAACTGCCACTTCTCTGGCTCGCGGCGCCGCTCACTGGCCTGATCATTCAGCCGATCATTGGCTCGATGAGTGATCGCACTTGGGGACGCCTGGGCCGCCGGCGCCCGTACTTTCTCGTCGGAGCTTTGCTCGCTAGCACGGCACTCTTCTTCATGCCGACATCTTCAAGCCTTTGGATGGCGGCGGGGCTACTTTGGATTTTGGATGCCAGCATCAACATAACCATGGAGCCCTTTCGCGCCTTCGTCGCCGACAAACTAAACGCAGACCAGCGCACCACGGGATTTGTCATGCAGTCGTTCTTCATCGGACTGGGAGCTACCTTCGCGGGCTGGTTACCGCTGGCGTTTCATCGCTTTGGAGTAACGGGGAACACAGTTAGCGGAATCCCCCTGACTTTAAAGTATGCCTTTCAATTAGGAGCAGTAGCTTTTCTTCTGGCGGTTCTTTACACGGTATTTACTACCAAAGAATATCCGCCGGAAGATATGGAAGCGTTCGAACGTATGCGCCGCGAGAAGCGAGGTCCGGTCGCGGGTCTTAGCGAAATCGTCACGGCGTTGCGTGAGATGCCAAAAACAATGCGACAACTCGCGCCCGTGCAGATATTCACCTGGCTCGGACTTTTCTGCATGTGGCTGTTCTATGGGCCGGCGGTGGCGCGTCACGTCTTTGGCGCAGTCGATCCACACTCGGAAGCCTACACTCGCGGGATTGAGTGGGGCGGATTCGCTATGTCGTTCATGAACATCACTTGCTTCGCTGTGGCGTTTCTGCTGCCAAAGCTGGCGAGGGCGACGAGCCGTAAGACGGTGCACGCGCTTTGTTTGATCTGCGGCGCGCTCGGATTGTTGTCGGTCTATTTTATTAGCAGCCCGTGGATGCTGGTGGTCTCGATGGTCGGCGTCGGTATTGCCTGGGCGTCAATCCTCTCAATGCCGTACGCAATTCTGTCGGGCGCTCTACCCGCGGCGCGTATGGGCGTCTACATGGGGGTCTTCAACTTCTTCATCGTGATTCCGGAGATTACCCAGGCGCTCACGTTTGGCCCGCTAATCCGCGGCATCTTCGGCGCCAACAACCCGCGCAGTCCGCTCTACGTAGTCATCGTCGGCGGGTGCTTCATGATAATTGCCGCGTTGTTGGTGGTGCGCGTACGGGATGTTGGCGACAATGGACCGGAGAACGGAGTGCTTGAAGCAGACCGAAATGAACCATTTATCGTGTCGGAATCGGTTCAGCCGGTGCCCAGCACTGGCTTAGATCGATAAGGAATGAAACATGAGGTCTAAGCGGACAACCAAATCATTCCTGATTTTGTTTCTTGGGACAATGCTTATCCTGGCTTCGGGTTCTTACCGAAGTTCAGCGCAACAGCCCGCGCGCGATGTTTCAAAAGAGCGGGCGCGCTCCTCGCGCGATTGGGTACGCGATGGCGTAGTCTACGAAATTTTTCCGCGCGCGTTTTCGCCGCAGGGAAACTTCAATGGCATCACGGCGCGTCTCGATGATCTGAAGGACCTCGGCGTCGACATTCTCTGGCTGATGCCGATTCATCCGATTGGCCAGGAGAAGAAGAAGGGAAGCATCGGCAGTCCTTACGCCGTGCGCGACTACTACGGCATCAATCCCGACTATGGAAACGCGGAAGATTTTCACCGT
>JANLYZ010000016.1:0-32348 GCA_031365905.1 Chloracidobacterium sp.
TCCGGCGGCGGTTTATGAAATGGTGGATGATGCAGCAAACGGCAGGCGCAAGTTGCAGGTCAACTTTTCAAACTGCGTTCACTGCAAGACCTGCGACATCATGGATCCCTACCAGATTATTAACTGGGTGACGCCGGAGGGTGGCGGTGGGCCGGACTACAAAGGGATGTGACAGCCGCGGCATCCTCGCTTGCTCGAATGGGCTAGTGAATAGCAGTTGTTGCGGCTGTGACTGGACGCAACACGGCTGGCGCGCGCCAGTCACAAGATTGCCCTGCCGTGCACAACCATCCTCTTACGAGATACGTGTTACAAGCTTGTCAACTGCTGCTGCGTTTCCCGGCGTTTGCGCCGAGCTTTACCAAGCCGTAAATATCGCTTACCAGGCGCGCAACGACAAAAGCTCCAAGTCCGGTGGCTGCTGCATAAAGTGATCTGGGCGGTTCGGGTTGCGGTCCCGGAAAAACCTGTGTAAATGCCCAGCCGCCGACGAGACCGCCAACCATTCCTATGATTCTGCGAACCGGCCCGGGATCGGGCGGCGGCGGCGGGTTAAGCGGGTCGGGGATAGGGGGCAGAGGTGGGGACGGAGTGCCACAACAGCCCACAATGAGCCAGAAAAGGATAGGACGATAAAAGGGTTCATTTCGTTCTCCATTGATAAGGATCGAGCGCAGTTTTCACTGAGACGGAGTTCTCGAGAGGATCGAAGGCTCCGCGCGAAGACCTACCCATGTACGAAGACTAAGCGAGGTATCGTTAAGGAATGAGATGGGCTGAGGTTGGGAGCATGCGGCGAGTCGCATGCTCGAAGGCAGCATTCGCATCCAGCCTAAAACTAAGCGGGCGCAGGTTAGCAAAGGTGGACCAGCGAGTCAATGGTCTTCAGGTGAGATGCTTTACTCAAATCCGAGTCACAACTAGATCCGTCGCAGGGGTCATACTTTTACTCATCTTCCGTGGTAACCACAAAGTTAACGCGGCCCTGCATCACTTCTTCCAAAGCAATGCGCGTATTCTTGTGTTTCACTGCATCGATGGCGATGCGCGGGCGGGCGCCGCGTTGTAGTTGTTTGCTTCTTTTGGCGGCGAGAATAATCAGACGATACTTCGAATCAATCTCCGGCGCCGGCAGCTCTTCTGCTGTTACTTCAGCTTCTTCTATTAACGTCATTATGTTGCTGCTCCTTCAAATTATTAACCGGCGAATTAGAACAATCATTCCCGAATAAGTCTACTCTGCTCGCGAGTCTGGAATTTCATCTGCCGTAAACGCTTCGACGACGCGTTTCACCTTCGCCTCCTGCCTGCTCAGCCGCGCCCTTTCGGCATGAACGATCGCGGACATCTGATTGACAGCGCGATCCAAATCGTCATTGAGAATCACATACTGAAAGGCCGAGTAGTCTTTCAGTTCTCCTGGGGCGTTGCGCAAGCGCAAGTCAAGCTCCGCGGCGGAATCTGTGCCGCGCGCCTCGAGCCTTTGCTTCAAAACCGCAAAAGATGGCGGCAGAATAAATATGCTGACCGAGTCAGCCATTAAGGCGCGGACGCTGGCGGCTCCCTGAACATCAACTTCAAGAATAATGTCCTGGCCCGCGGATACTTCGCGCATCACCTGCTGCCGCGCCGTCCCATACAGTTTGCTGTGGACGTGCGCCCATTCAAGAAATTCGCCGGCCGCGACCATCGCTTCAAATTGCGCCGTGTTTATGAAGAAATATTCCCGTCCATTAACTTCACCGTTTCGCGGCGCGCGCGTAGTAAACGAAACTGAGTAGCTAAGGTTAGGCACCTGCCGCAACACACGTTGAATCAGCGTGCCCTTGCCGCCGCCCGAAGGAGAACTGACTACGAAGAGGATGCCGCGCCCTTCGTTCGTTTCGGTGGGCAACCCTTCGAGACTCGACTTGTCTATCTCACTCGACATTCTGAACCTGCTCGCGAATCTTTTCGACTTCCGCCTTGATGCTGAGGGCCGCTTCTTTTATAGCCATATCAGTTGACTTGGACAACGTGGTGTTAGCTTCACGGTTAAGTTCCTGTAAGAGGAAATCCAGCATCTTGCCGGTCTCGCCCGATGAATTAAGGGCTTCGCGAAACTGCGCCAGATGACTGTGCAAGCGAACCATCTCCTCGCTCACGTCGCTGCGATCAGAAAGATAGGCGACTTCCTGAGCGAGTCTCCCCGGATCGATCTCGACTAGTTGTCCGTTGCGGCTCAACAGTTCACCGATCCGTTTTTGCAGGCGCGCGCGATAGGCGTCAACTAAGCCTGCCGCTGCGTTTTCAATGATCGGAACCAGCTTGCCGATGCGCTCGATCCGATCGGCCATTTCCTGGCGCAGCGTTTCGCCCTCCTGCGCGCGCATTTTCTCAAGTTGATCGAGCGCCTCCGCCAGCGCCTTTTCAATACCCGCGACCACCTCGTCGTTCAAGCCATCGCGTGCTGGTTGGAGCGCGCCGGGCAGACGCGCAAGCACATTGATGTCGAGTTCACCGCCGATGCTGAATTCCTTCTGCATGTCGCGCAGGGCAGTGACGTATCCGGCGATCAATGGCCGGTTGATCTCATAGGCCGTCGTCGCTGTCTTTTCGAAATTGATGCTCACGTCAACCCGCCCCCGTGAAAGCCGCGTACTGATCTGACGCTTGATGGCGGGCTCGAGCGACGACAGCTCGCCGCTGAGACGCAGGTGAACGTCAAGAAAGCGATTGTTAACAGTCTTCAGATCAACAGAAACTGCGAACGTCTCGCCGTCTGCCGATCCGCGTCCATATCCGGTCATTGATTTCATAATAAACTTTGGAAAACTTGTAGAACATCAATGCAGAACCGGGGGCGGTAGCGACCGGATCCAGCACACAACGCGAACAACAGGTCCACATTGCGACTCTACCCGGATTGCCAGTTGTCTTTAGCATCCGGTCGCTACCGCTCCCGGTTCTGCACCAATCAAAGTCCAAAGGCCACAGTCTTATGTAAGAATTACTTCCTCTTCTTCGTCCGTAAACTGCAATTCATACAACCGGCGGTATTGTCCGCCTTTGGCCAATAACTCCGCATGACTACCGATTTCAGTTATGCGTCCACTCTCCATCACTACAATTGTGTTGGCGCGGCGAATAGTTGAGAGACGGTGTGCGATGACAACAGTGGTGCGGTTGCGCACCAGGTGAGCGATAGCCTGTTGGACAAAACGCTCCGACTCCGCATCCAGCGCCGAAGTGGCTTCATCGAGAATCAACACCGGCGCATCGACCAAGAGCGCACGCGCAATCGCGAGGCGCTGGCGTTGACCGCCGGAGAGGAAAGTGCCCCGCTCACCAACTATGGTTTCATACTGATGCGGCAGCTCCATGATGAAATCGTGTGCGAAGGCGACGCGCGCTGCTTCTTCGATCTCGGCCTGTGTTGCGTCAGGTTTTCCGTAGGCAATATTGTGGCGCACAGTGTCGTTGAAGAGCACGGTCTCCTGAGTGACTAAAGCGATTTGCCGTCGCAAACTGAAAATCTTTGCGTCCCGAAGATCGATGCCGTCCCAAAAGACGCTGCCGGAAACCGGATCATGAAAGCGTGGCAAAAGTTTCGTCAAGGTTGACTTGCCGCCGCCGGATTCACCCACCAAAGCAACCATCGAACCGGCCGGAATTTCCAGGCTCACGTCGCGCAGCACCGAACGCTCTTCGTTCGCATAACCAAAGGAAACGTTGCGCAACTCAATCGCGCGTGTCAGCGCCGAAAGTTCGCGAGCGTCAGGCTTCTCCACGAGCTCGGCATGCTCATCCATGATTTCCCAAACGTGATGAGCCGCGGCGAGCGCCTGTTCCATGCTGTTCTGCAAGCGCGAGAGCTTGCGCATCGGGTCGTAACTGCGAAACAGGAAGAAGAGAAACGTCGCAAACTGCGCGAGGTTCATGCGCCCGGAAACAATCTCTCGTTGACTAAAGAACAGCAGGATGACAATGAAGACGACGCCGATCATTTCAATCACCGGCGGCGCAAACCCGGAAATCCGCGCTGTCCTTAAATTTGCGCGCACGATTCGTTGGGCCACCGTGGTGAAGCGGGCGGACTCGCGCGGCTCGCCACGATAGGCCTTCACAATCGTTTGGTTTGATAACGCTTCCTGCGCGGTATCGGTCAGTTCCTTGTTGCCTTCGAAACTCTCGCGCGAAAGATTGCGCAGCGCGGTCCCAAAGCGAGCGGTAAGCACGGCAACTATCGGCGCGATTAAGAGTGAGCCAAGCGTTAGTCGCCAACTGTAGTAAAAGGAAGCCATGAGAAACATGATCAGCATGAAGCTCTCACGCAGCATGTCTCGCAAAGTGCTGGTCACGGCCACCTCGATGGCGGCTGCACTCGTGACTAACCGCGACACGAGATAATTCGTGCGATGACGTTCAAAGAAACTTGCCGCCTGATTGAGCAAGTGGCTGTAGAGATCCTGACGCAGCTTCAGCACGGCAGACTGCCCGACGCGGGCCATCAGGAAAGTTGAAAAATATTCCGCCACACCTTTAGCGATCGTGAAGGCGATCAGCAGGAGCGAAATTGTTTTCCACGCTGCCAGACCGGAGGCAGGAATCAGATGTTGGAGCCCGAAGAGAGTTTGCGTTCGCTGGCCGCTGCCCTTGGCGAGCGCCTGATCGAAGATGGGTACGATCAGTGAGCCAGTCGCGATTTCGAGCAGACTCATCAGGAACATCGCAAACGTTGCCAGCGCAAACGTCCCCCGGTGAGGCTTGATGTATCGAAGGAGTCTCTTAAGATCGCGCATCGGCAGTTCGGAATTAGTCCTGGCGAAAGTCCTGATCAGACCGTGGAGGGTTAGGGAAATCTTGTAAAACTAAAAGAAAACTATACGTACCGCCGCGCGACTGCGTCAAGGATGGGGGGATTTGGGTAGAGTCTTCATCTGAAATCGATAGCTTACTTAATCGTCGCCTCTCGCAGAGTGTTACTATTATTCCGACACGAGGAAATATCGATGCCAAATAAGAAGCACGGACAGGTTGGGCTAACGAGGCTGCGAAGCAGCCGGCAGAGCGGTAGCCCCTGGCGAGGCTTTGCGAGCCTGGGGAAACAATTGCGTGAAAACCAGAGAGCCTGCGAAGCTGGCGCCAGATCTTGCTCGACGAAAACCTCTGTCGCCTGCTACGCAGGCTCGTCATTTGATTGGTCGGCTGTCCCCAGGCTCGCAAAGCCTCGCCAGGGGCTAATACTCTACCGCCTGCTGCGCAGGCTCGTCGGAGTCGACATTCCGATTTGCCGACCAACTTTCCGAGCGCAAGCTGTCACGCGTCAGCTCAAATTGTTTCGATTAGAGTTACCCGAGATGGTAAACTTATTTGCCACCAGATAGAGAAAGGCTACGAATATGAGCGCAGAAACACGCGAAATTCTTGATCGGGTAATGGAGCTTCCCGCTGTAGAAAAAACTCGCCTCGTCGACCAACTTATTTCCAGTCTCGATGAGCCCGACGAAGCGATCGATGCGTTGTGGCGGAAGGAAGTTGAAGACCGCATCCAGGCGCACAAGGACGGAAAGCTGCAATCCGTTTCACTGGCAGACGTGCTGGCAAAGTATCGCAAGTAGATGGAAGTCCGATTTCTTGACGTCGCTCAGCAGGAGCTCGATGAAACGGTCGAGTATTACAATAACGAGTCACCGGGTTTGGGTGATCAGTTTCTGCTTGAAGTGCTCAGTTCCCTTGAACGAATTAAGCAGTTTCCACAAGCGTGGCATCCGTTCACTTCCAACAGCCGCAGATGCCAAACTCGACGCTTTCCCTTTGGGATAGTGTATCAAATCTTGGAATCGGAAATACTGATCGTCGCTCTTGCGAACCTGCACCGGCGGCCTGGCTATTGGTTGGACCGAAGCAAGTAGTATCAACATTGAGGAGAACCGTGATGTCCAAACGAAACACTGTTTATGTATCTCTTCTTTCGGCGTTTGCATTGGCGACGCTCTGTCTGTTCTCTGTAGTCGGCAGCGCTCAGAAGGGAACGCAAGAGACAACGGGAGCACCCCTTAAGGGCGTTGACGTCAAACTCGGAAAAAATCCTGGCGGCAGTCCTGCGGCTCGTACGACTGACAACAATGGCAAGATCAACTGGGGCATTTTGGCGAAGGGTTCGTACTACTTAATAGTGGCTGGCCCTACAAAACAAAACGCTGCGACCAGCAATGCTGCGGCCAACGATGACATTTACGTCGTCGAAATCACCGGCGCAGTTGGCGGTCCAATAAAGCGAGGCTGGGACCCTAAGAAGAAGCAAGCCTTTACGTTGCCGACGAACGCACAGTCGAAGGCCGCGCCGGAATATAAGGACACGATCATCTTTGATTCGGATGGTCACACTCCATGTAAGACAACCATCGTCAAATCAAAATCGAACATCAGTAAGAATTAGGCAAGCAGCGCGCAGTGAGCTATGGGCAGTGACGAGGATGCAAGATGCCATTTTCTACTGAACGCCGCCATCTGCCCACGCCCATCTTTCTTAGACCGTACCGCCGAAACTACGCTATACTCCCCAACGAGATTCCCCAATCAATATTAAGGACCGTAAGAACTTGGGACAACCATCACAAGTAGCGAGCAAGTACGCCGGAAAGCGACTGCTGATCGTCGATGACGATGCAGACATGCGGCTGTTGCTGGCAGAGTACTTTCGCCGCCTCGGCTTCCAGGTCGATGAGCGCGAAAGCGGCGCGGCGGCGCTGGAGCCCGCAGTCAGTGGCAGGTTCGATTGTTTTATCTTCGACGTTTCCATGCCCGGAATTTCCGGCTTTGAACTATTAAAGCGCGTCAGAGAACGAGGCGTGCAAACTCCGGCGCTGTTTCTGACCGCCCACGATGCGCTCGATTACAAAGTGGCCGGTTACGAAGCCGGCGCCGACGACTATCTCGCCAAGCCGTTTAGCCCGCGCGAATTGGAGTTTCGCATCGCGGCTCTCCTCAGGCGCACGGGCGGGGCCGAACCGGAAAATGACAACGAGCGCGTTCAGGTTGGAGAACTCATAATCGACAAGCGCCGCCATGAAGTGGTCCGCGAAGGCGCGCGCATCGATCTCACGCCGCTTGAGTTTCAAATTCTGGAGTTGTTGGCTTCGGAACCGGGACGAGCGTGGTCGCGCAATGATTTGCTCGACCGGGTTTGGAGCACGGAGTATGAAGGTTATCAACGCAACATCGACCCACACATAAATCGACTGCGAAAGAAACTGGAAACTGATCCCAAGAACCCGCGCTACGTGCTGACCGTCAGGGGTGTGGGGTATAAACTAAACGAAGCACCCTGAGCTTTCTAATTTTTAAGCTGTGAGACTAAGACCCGCAACGATCCGAATCGCCCACCTGCGAAGTCTGCAAGCGCTGTTGGTCCTGGCGACAGTGCTGACAGCGTTCTCTTTCGTGGCCCAGACGCAGCAAACCTCCGCACATGAAATTGTTTTCCCGGTCTCGCTTCAGTGGCCCAGACAGAAAGACGTAAACAGGTACCGGCTTCAGATCGCGGCTGACGAAAACTTTCAGAACGTGTTTATTGATCGGCCCGTCGTCGGCGATCGTTACCTCGTCAGCGAGCTTTCGCCGGGTCACTACTACTGGCGAGTGGCTGCAGCGGAGTTGCAGTTAGGGGAGTTTTCCAGGCCGACACGCTTTTTTATTTCGGGCGGAGCGGTCGTCCCCGTGAAGCTTACTGGTCGCGCGAGTCGTGCGACTCGTTCTCACTCATCACAGACTGTCACGAGTCGTAGCGTTCGGCCTAAGGGCTAATTGGAGAGGTAATCGGGATGTGGTTTGTTTTTAGGCTATTGATGGCCCTTTGGATCATCTTCAAGTTTGCCCTCCACTGGGGCGGCTATGTTCACCTGATCCTCATCGCCGCAATTGTCATCATGATTGTCGAGGTAATCGCCCAACGCAACGCCCGCTACCACCAGAGTGTCGATGTATAGATCCATTCGGGTCCAGTTTCCCCCACCAGTCTACAAGCTTGACCTGTCCCGGCCACTCGGCAACAATAAAAGCAGCGGTTGCATCAACTAAAAAGGACTTCTCCCGACAACACAGTTATTTATTGGTAACCATCCCAGAAGGAGTTGTTTTTATGCGTTCTCGTCCAAATTTCGCGCGAATCTCGATCCTGACTTTGTTGGCCTGCACCTTCGTTTTTGCGACGGCAGCCTTCGCGCAGAACGATGCGCCGCGCCGGACCATCGCGGTTACTTATCCGCTTGATGAGCAGGTGGTGGTCAAGTTTCGCGGCACCACTTTGCTGCCACGCCTGAAAGGCGAAGCGAAAGTGAAGCGAGCGGGTCGCCGTGGGACACGAGTCGAACTGGCCATTGACAATTTGCCGCGCGCAAACGAGCTCGGCGGTATCTACACAACTTTCATCCTGTGGGCCATCTCGCCGGACGGCAGCGTTGACAATCTCGGCGAAATAAAAAGAGGCGGGAGCGCCTACATCGCCTCGAAGCTGGACGTCACCACGCCGCTGCAAACCTTCGCCTTGATCGTGACTGCCGAGCCGCACTTTCTCATGAAGGTGCCGAGCCGCATGGTCGTACTCGAAAACATCGCGCCTGAGCGTCCCGGCAAGAGCCGGATTGAAACCGTCAACGTGCAATACATTGGAAACTCCAGCGACTACTTCAGGGATCCACGAGTGCCTGAGATCGCTTCCACCGATTACAAAGAAATACCTGTCTCGTTGCTTGGTGCGCGCCAGGCAGTGAACCTCGCTCGCTTCGCCGGGGGCAAACAGGACGCGCAGCAGGAATTGCAACAGGCCGAAGACGATCTGCTAGCGGCGGAGAAGGCTCTGAGATTCAACCAGCCAACCGCCGAGGTCGATGTGTTAGCGCGGAAAGCGACCTCCTCCGGCGCGAAAGCTGAAGAGATGGCGATGACTCGTCGCGCTTCCCGTTTGCGCCGCGAGGACACTCAGCGGCGCGACGAAGCCCTGCGCACTGCGGAGCAGACGGCAGACTCGGCTCAACGCGAGATCGAACAACTTCGTGCCGATCTCGATCGCGAGCAGCGCGCCCGTGAGTCAGCCGAAAGAGATGCTGAGACTGTGAACCAGCAGTTGCGCGAACAACGCAGCGAAGTCGCCCGTTTGCGCGATGAGCTTCAGGCTGTGCGCACTGAGGGCGATGCGGCCAAGTTGAACCTCGCTCGGATAGAAGGTGCGAAACAGGCGGAAGATGAACGTCGCGCAGCCGCGGTGCGGGAACAACAAAGACGCGCCGCTGAAGCAACTCTGAAGCAGACGCTCGCGAAGTATGGAACCGTGAAGGAAACTTCGCGCGGCTTTCAGCTCCTGTTGCCGGAATCCATTTGGAGCGGCCCGCGGACAGCTACTCTAGTTTCGGCAGCGGCTGCGAAACTTGAACCGCTGGCCGCGCTGTTGGCGAGCAATCCTGACTACCAGATCGTGATCGAGGCCTACACTGACAGCAAGGGCGACGAGGTAACGCTGCAACAACTGACGCAGGATCGCGCGCGCCAGTTATCAGAACGCTTTCAGGCCGCCGGTGTTGACGCCTCGCGCGTGCAAGCCAACGGCATGGGCGCGGCCAATCCGCTGGGAGCCAATACGACGCTGAGCGGTCGCGCAAAAAACCGCCGCACGGAGATTACGTTCACAGTGCAGCCGGCGTCGGTGAGCAGTCGCCAGTAGGCAGACGGCAGTAGGCGGGAGGCAGGAGCAGGAGGCAGGCGCAGGAAACAGGCGCAGGAAGCTGGCAAGAACCACAGGCCCATCCAGTGCTTCGAAATGACAAATGATAAATTTCAAATGAGAAATGAAAAATGGTAAATGATAAATCAGATTTTTCATTTATGATTTTACATTTATGATTTTTCATTTAAGAGCCGCGCCTGCCTCCTGCCGCCTGCTCCTGCCTCCTTCGCAAAATGTCCCCACTAGAAGTCCTACAACTCGTCGGTTACTCAATTGGAGCAACTTTACCGCTGTGGATGGGTGTGCAACTCCTTTCCCGCCGCCGCGTCCTGAGTCCAATTGAACGCGTGCTGCTCGCATTGGCCGTCAGCATGTGCGGCTGGCACACCAGCAACCTCATCGTTACCTTGCATGGCCTCTTTGGTTTTGGTTACAGCTCCGCGGTGGTTACCGTCCTGCGAATTGCCGACACGATTGCAGTCATCTCCATCGTCTTCTGCTATTCATTTTTGCTTCACGCTCACATTCATCTTTGGGCCACGGCCGCGGAGCGTACGCTGAGGCGCAGCGAGAAGATTAGGACCTATCTTTCCTACATCCCTACCCTTGGTTTGCCGTTAGCTATCTTCAAAATCTGGACGCACCAATACGCGCCCATGCTCCAGCGTACTCACCTCTTCGTGATTCCGATGGCGATCTGGATTACTTATGTGCTGGGCTTCATCGCTGTTACCGAATTGTTGATTGCGAAGAAGACGAAGAACGTCAGCGAACAGAGGATCATGCGCACGCTCGCCGTGTCGTTTGTATTTATTGGTGTCGTCATTTTGGCGGCGCTGGCGCTCGGCCTGGGCGAAGGCACGCAACTCGGTCTCTACCTGAAAACACTTGCGAACCTGGGATCACTTTTGCCTTCGGCGCTGCTGGCTTACTACATCTATCGGTACCGCTACCTCGAACTCATCATCGAAGAGAGCTTGATCGTGGCGACGTTTGCGGCGGTCGTGCTGACGATCTACATCTACGGCATACGGACAATCGGCGACTGGATGACTTCGCGCTATGGCGTGCGCGCCGGCGTGGTTGAAGCGTTGTTGATACTTGCACTCGCGCTGGCGGCGGCACCCTTACGAAGTTGGCTGGCGCGTCGGTTTCACAAGTTATTTGAACGCGAGGCGGCCCTCTATCGGCAGATTGTTTCGCGCATCAGTTCGCATACGGGCCAGTATCAACAGTTGCCGGATTTGCTCGACTTCGTGGAACAAGAGACGACGAGCGCCTTAAAACTTCGGCGCGTTCGCATTGTACTGAACGATCATGAGGCCGCGAAAAACGCGCAAGAGAAGGGCGCGGGCGAGGTGGCTGAGGCAGCAGGCCAACCGTCAGGGAAGGGTGATGACTCGTGGGTCGAGCAGGTTCTCGATTCATCCAGCGGCGATAATTGGTTGCCAGTTGAAGACGACCCCGCACTGAAGACTCACGGATATACGATTGCCTATGCACTTCGTCGCGATGAAAAAGTTTCGGGCGTGCTGTTGGTCGATGCGTCTTCGGGGAGTTTGACGGAGGACGTTCGTTCCGTGCTCGAAGTACTTGCCGGGCAGGTGGCGATTGCGATCGAAGACAGCCGGCTCACTGAAGAAAATGTACGTCTCGAAAGAAAACTTACTGAGCGCGAACGCCTCGCAATCCTTGGACAGATGGCCGCGACCGTGGCGCATGAGATAAAGAATCCGCTATCCGCCATCAAGTCTATCGCTCAGGTCATGGGCGAAGATCAGAATTTGAGCCATGAATACTCGCGCGATTTGAGTTTGATAGTCGGTGAGACGGATCGGCTCGGTCGGAGTGTTACCCAACTCCTGAGTTTCGCGAGAAAAGAGTTGCCGGCTGAACTGCCATCGCGATCGGAGCAGCTTATCCAGTCGGTCGTCAGGCTCTTTCAAGTAAGTGCTGAAAAGGACGGCATTCGAATCACCACGAACGTCGAAAAGGATGAAGAGATTGCGGGTTCGGCTGTCTCGGCTCTAAGAGTTGCGCTTTCAAATCTACTGCTCAACGCGTTGCAGGCCACGCCACGGGGAGGGGCAGTGACGATCACTCAAACGAGAGAAGGCGACGAGCTTGTCGTTGTTGTTCAGGATGGCGGTCCGGGAATAGCAGACGATTTGCGCCAGCGAGTTTGGGAACCTTTCTTTACCACCAAGCAAAGAGGCACCGGACTGGGCCTGGCGATTGTGCGCAAGCGCATGCAGGAAGCTGGCGGTACTGCGCGGCTGGCGGCTCGCGTTAACGGCTCCGGCGCGCGCTTTGAACTCCGCCTGCCCTTGCAGAACCGCGAGCGGTAGCGAGCGGATGCTGGTGCTCAGCCTGAAATCAGTTGGCGTGGTACGCAGCTAACTTTCCAAATCGAGGCTTGGATCCGCGCGCTACCGCTCGCGGTTCTGCAACCGCTTCCTCCGTGGAACTTTCCTGGTGCGTCAGCGTGTTAGTTAGCGATTGCTGGCCCATCGCAATTTGTTAAAAGAACAGCGCCCGGCATTACGGAATCGCTCGCGGTTCTGTAAACGCTCTCCTCGTTTCCGAACCAACAACTCTTGAAGGAGATACGACTATGAGTCTGCGTCGAAGTTTGTCAGCATTTCTGTTAACATTCTTGTTTCTCGGGGTGACCACCTGCGGCCGGCAAGTCCTTGCTCAGTCCGCGGCAACCGCATCTCAAAGTGAGAAGCAGCAAGACGAAACCAATCTCGATACTCAACTGTACCTGCTGGTTGCGACCAATCAGGACGTTGACGACACAAAGCTGCCTGTAGCGCTTGAGTCAGTAGTGAAGCAATTGCGTGCGTCGTTGCCGTTCAAGAATTATCGCCTTGCCGCCACGCTAATCAATCGGGTGAAGAACGATGGTCGCTTGAACTTGAAGTGGATCGGCGGCCCACTGGTTCCGTCCGGTGCTGTTTCAAACGCCACACCCAGCTTCAATGAGTTTAGGGTGGAGAACGTGAAGCTGGTCACCAATGCTGCCAATCAGCAGATCGTACGCATGCAAGGCTTCGGATTCGGTGTCAGGATTCCGATCATCACTGCTTCGACCGTTGCTTCAAACGCGCCCACCATGCCGATCATTAATTACGAGAGCACCGGGCTGAATACCGACATCAGCATGCACGAAGGCGAAGCGGTGGTTGTCGGCACTCTCAACATTGGTCCTTCCGGCGACGCGATCATCCTGGTGATGTCTGCGAAGAGCACGAAGTAAGGAAGGCAGAAGGCGGTAAGCAGAAGGCAGAAGGCGGTCGACTCTAGCCAAAGGCAGTTGCTTTCTGCCTACTGCCCACTGCTTTCTGCCTTCTCCGTCCCCGTGGCACGCGACGCGCTAGGAATAATCACCCGTAAGGTTCTAAACTGATCCGAAAGGGTGAAAAAAGACAAGTTGCGATTATTGATTGTGGATGACAAAGAGGCGTCGCGCTACGGCATGCGGCGCGCTCTGACGACGTTTGGTTACAGCGTTTCCGAAGCAGATTCGGCAGAAGTGGCGCGGATTCTGGTCAAGCAACAGGAACCTGATCTGCTGCTGCTTGACGTAAATCTTCCAGGCATGAGCGGGCTTGAGTTTCTGAAAGAGTTGCAGGACGGAAAGGATCCGGGCAACGAAAATGTTTCAGGTGACGCAAACGGAAGCGGTCCGCTGGTTATTATCATCACTGCGCACGGCTCGGAGCGCATGGCCGTTGAGGCAGTTAAGGCGGGAGCTTACGACTACCTTTCGAAGCCCTTCGAACTCGATGATCTGCGACTAGTCGTTAAGAATGCGGCTGAGACCGTTGCGCTCCGTCGCGAAAACTTTTCGCTGCGGCGTCGGATTGAAGTAGAAGCATCCGGCCGCGGTGCGCTTATCGGAGACTCTGCGAGCATGCAGCGCGTGCGTGCGATGATCGACAAAGTGGCTGAGACGGATGCGACTGTTCTCATTCGTGGCGAATCCGGCACTGGCAAAGAATTAGTCGCACGCGAAGTTCACGGGCGTAACAGCATTCGCAGCAAAGGACCGTTTGTCGCCGTCAACTGTGCGGCGCTTCCTTCGGAACTGATCGAATCTGAATTATTCGGCCATGAAAAAGGCGCCTTTACCGGAGCCGCCGGCCAGCGCAAAGGGAAGTTTGAGCAGGCTAACGGCGGCACTCTGTTTCTGGATGAGATTGGCGACATGAGTTCCAATGTGCAAGCAAAACTCTTGCGCGCGTTGGAAGAGAGACAAATTGAAAGGCTCGGTGGCAACGAAACGATCCCGGTTGACGTGCGCATCGTGAGCGCCACGCATCGTCCGCTCGAACAGGAGATAGCGGCGGGAAACTTTCGCGCCGATCTTTTCTACCGCTTGCGAGTCGTTACGATCGATATCCCGCCTTTGCGCGAACGTCGCGAGGACATTCCCGGGCTTGCCGCAACGTTCACACGCGCCGCCGCCGAGCGTTACAACCTGCCGCTCAGGCAAGTAGGGCAAAGCGCGTTGCGGAAGTTGGTTGACTACGATTGGCCCGGCAATGTGCGTGAACTGAAGAACACAATCGATCGTGCGGAGATCATGGCTGAAGGTGAAGAGCTGCGCGCGCAGGATTTGCCCGACGAAATCACGCCGGGTTTACAAAAGGGAACGGCCACGGCCAACGATGTCGGAGATGGTCTGGCTGTTCCGTTCACAGCCGACTTTCGTGAGGACCGGCGCGAGTTTGAACGCCGCTACATCAGCCGCTGCCTCGAACACACCGGAGGCAACGTGACGAAAGCCGCTGAGATTTTGGGAATGCACCGCCAGTCGTTGCAACACAAACTCCGCCAACTGGGCCTCGGCCGCCGCTACGTTTCTGTCGCCGGTGATACTCCGGAAAACTCCGATGAGTGAGAAAGATTTTCTACAGGATTTACAAGATTAACAGGATGAGTAAGCAAGGTTGTTGTGCGTCATCTTGTCAATCTTGTTAATCCTGTCTATTGTTTTGTAAGCACGAGGAACATATGAAAGCAAGCATCGACGCAATCATTCAGCGCAATCAGGCTGAGTATCTTGAGCAACTAATTCCGCAAACCGATCCATTGCTGCGCGAGATGGAGGAGTATGGCGGCGAGCATGGTGTGCCGAGCGCTGATCGCGAGGTGGCGCTGTTTGTCGAGATTACGGCGCGCGCGATAAATGCGAAACGCTGTTTGGAAGTTGGCATGGCGATCGGCTACACATCGCTGCATCTGGCGCGCGCGGTAGGCGACGATGGCGTAGTCGTCACCATCGACCCGAGCGACGAGATGATCCGCGCGGCGGAGGGGTATCTTACGCGCGCCGGCGTGCGCGATCGGGTGCGCATCGAACGCGGCAAAGCGCTCGACGTCATTCCCGGGCTTAGTGACACTTTTGATCTGATTTTTATCGACGCGCTCAAGGAAGAGTATTCGGACTACCTGAAGTTGTCTCTGCCGAAGCTGCGTCGCGGTGGCGTAGTGATTGTCGACAATCTGCTTTGGGGCGGGCAGGTGGCCGGCGAAATCCATTCGCCCGATCAGGAAAGTTCGACGAATGCCTTGCGCGAGTTTAATAAATACTTCGTTAACCATCCCAAGTTACGCGCTGAGGTTTTGTCGGTTGGCGATGGACTGGGTTACGCCGTGAAGATCGCTTGAGGCGCTTCAGCTCATGATCCATAATGACAACGCAGAGACCCGCGCCGAAGCGGCGAGGATCATCGCGGCCGGCGGCGTAATCGCGTTTCGCACGGACACCTTCTACGGCCTCGGCGCTGATCCGCTCAATCCGTCAGCTATTCAAAAAATCAGAGAATTGAAGGGCAGGGAAGACGACAAGCCAATTCTGTTATTAATTTCGGACGAGGATCAGGTCGATCGCTTCATTCAGCAGTCAGCATTTTTCAAACTCGTCGCTCGTGATCACTGGCCCGCGCCGCTTACGCTCATCGGCAGGTCGCGACCTGAAGTTCCAACCGAGTTGACCGCAGGCACAAAGAGTCTGGGCGTCCGTTTACCCGATGACGACAACGTGCGCGCGTTTGTGCGCGCGTGCGGCGGCGCGCTGACGGCAACGAGCGCCAATGTGTCGGGCCAGCCACCGGCACGTACCGCATTGGAAGTTGAAAATTATTTTCCGCAGGGAATTGATTTGATTGTCGACGGCGGAGAAGTGACTGCGACGGAGCCGTCGACAGTTTTGGATGTGAGCAAATCGGAACCGCGTCTCGTACGCGAGGGCGCGATCTCACGAGATAAGCTGAAACATTATGGAGTGCGCTGACCTGTCAGCGCTTTGGAGGCCGCGACTTGTCGCAGCCTCGTAAGAATGAGCGGCGTCAAGCCGCCGCAGACTAAAGCGGCGACAAGTCGCCGCGCTTCAAAATTTACTTCTCCACCGTCAGATTCCTTATAAATCCCCAATCGCCGCTCGCATTGACGTTGATGTTGCCGACCTTCTTCTGCGCGATCACGATGTTTGCCTGATACCACAAAGCCACCACCGGCTCATCGCGGTCAACGATGTCCTGAATTTTCTCGTACAAGCCGCGCGCCTTTTCGCGGTCAAAAGTATTGACAGCCTCAGCAATCAGTGCGTCGAGTTCCTTGTTGCTGTAGCGGCTGCGGTTCCTTGCGGCGCGGGTCTCAGTCGGTATCTCCGAAGTGGCGAACAAGTCTTTAAAGAAAATCGGATCCTGATTGCCGCCCACCCATTGCCCGTAAAAGATCTGAAAGTTGCCGCGTCTTAACTCGTCAAACAGAGTATTGAGTTCGGCAGTTTCGATGGTAACCGGAACACCGACGTTCTTCAGATAGTTTTGAATTACGCCTGCATAGTTTTTAGCCGCGACGCTGCTGCCGGACACTTTGAAAACTACTGGCTTCGCAAACCGCAGCTGCGGCCCATCGCCGTCCGGGTCTTTCAAGCCTGCCTCATCCAGCAGTTTCTTCGCTGCGGCTACATCGAATGAATACCTTTGCGCCGCGTGATAGGCCCACGACTCCTCCGGCAGAATTGAATGCGCCAACTTTCCCTGGCCCAACAAGAGATCGCGAATCATCCCTTCGCGATCGATGGCATAAGCGATTGCCTGTCTGACGCGAACGTCGTTGAGTGGCGGCTGGCTACAATTCAGAGTTAACAAAACGATATTCGAGCCGGTGAACTGAAGTACCTGGAGCTTCGGATCCTGCCCCAGGAGTTTGACGGCGTCTGGAGAAAGGCTGGTCGGCAGCGGCGCGATGTCGGCGCGCCCCGAGCGCAGCTCGGCTTGCAACGCATTCGTGTCAGCAATTACGCGAACGCGCACCGCGGTAATGTGCGGCGCGCCATCCCAATAATCGGGATTGGCCTGAAGATCGAGCACCTGCTGCGAACTGTCATAACTAACAAACTTGAATGGGCCGGTGCCGAGGATTCCTTCGCGGGTTAGATCGGAAACTGCTGTTCCGGGATGTGCCCTGAGACTTTCGTAACTGTCCTTCGGAATCATCGCGACTGGAACGAGATTCGGCAGCAACCCCGTCCAGGGCTTGGCCGTTGTCACCACCAGCGTGTGGGCGTCGGGCGCCTCAACACTCTTGATATAGCTCTTCCGGTCGGCGCCGGTTCCTTCGTAGAAACTTGCAGACTTCGCAAAAGTACTGGAGAAAACCAGGTCGAGCGTGTACTTGGCATCGGCTGAGGTAAACGGCCGTCCGTCGTGAAACTTCACGCCATCGCGCAGAGAAAAAGTGTAAGTAACATTGTCGTCCGAGCGCTTAATGTCTGAGGCCAACTCGCCGATGTAGTCAAACTTCTCATCTTTCTTCACGAGCGAATTGAACATCAACGTGCGTACGCGTTCGCTCGCCGCATCAACGGAAGGTGAACCGATGGGATCGATAGTGCGAATGTTGTCGCCGAGCGCGATCACGAATGGGCCACCGCTGTGATTGCGCCGGCAGCCGGCACACGAGCTAGACAAGGCGATCAAAACCGCCAGAAATACAAAGCCGAACTTCGTCGCGCTCATTGAATGGTTCCTCCATACTTATAGTTCAGCTTCATATTGAGGTTTGTGGTTTCCTCAGAAAGCTTTTGGAAAGCATCGTTATCAAAAGCGGGCGGCGATTTGGTAATTGATTTTATCGCGGCAATGCGCTTGAGCGACGCGCGCATGCGTTCCTTAGGCAGTTTGCCCTCGCGCGCCACGTCGAGCAGGCCGTGATAGCCGCGGCGAATAATGTCCGGGCGAGCGCAGATCAGCATCATGTCGTTGCCGGCACTAAACGCGCGTACCGTGGCGCTTTCGATCTCGCAGTGCTTCGAAATTGCCCCCATCTCCAGATCGTCAGTTACTACGAGGTGTTGGTAGCCAAGCTCCTGGCGCAGCAGGTTGGTTACGATGTTAGGACTCAGCGAAGCAGGGCCGAGCAGTCCACCGGTCATGCCTTTGCTGATGTCGATGTTGGGGAAGCCGCCGTGACTCACCATCACGCAACGCACGCGATCGTCTTTGCGTTGAAAAAGTTCGATGTATGGCGCGAGATCCTGCGCCACCAGATCGTCATGAGAAAGACTGACCATGGGCATCTGCTCATGGGAGTCGACTTCGCCGGCGCCGATGCCGGGGAAGTGTTTGAGACAACCGACAATTCCAGTCTCCTGTAAGCCGCGTAGGTAGACCGTGGTGTAGCCAAGCACTTCGCCGGGCGAGCGTCCGAAGGAGCGCGAATAGAGTCCGTTCGAAAGCAGATCGCGTTCGTCGGTCATGATTGACATCACTGGCGCGAAATTCATATTGAAGCCCAGCAGCCGGAGTGCTTCGCCGGTAATCCTGCCCAGCGCGCGTACGCCGGCCAGATCGCCGTGCTCGCGAATCGTTCGCGCCGATGGCATGGGAGTAAATATCTTTCGCAGCCGATCGACAAGGCCCCCCTCTTGATCGATGCCAAGCAGAGGATCCGTGGGTAGTATCTCGCGCACATCGTCAAGCAACTTACGCAGTTGCTGAGGGTCTTCAACGTTTCGTCCAAAGATGATGACACCGCCCGGCTTCACTTCTTCGATCAATGCGCGGGCTTCTGCGTCAAGCACCGGACCGGAAAGACCGATGTAAAAGAATTGTCCGACTTGCTGTTCGAGAGGGAGCGACAGGAGTGATTCCAATGACATATGAAAACGCGCGCGGGCCCGGGTTTTTCCGGTAATGCCCGCTCAGATGATTTCAGCGATAGGATGAAACAACAGTTTTACTATAAGGCAAAACATGCCGCGTCTGCCAACGAAAACGATCGTCGCTACCGTCGCTTTGCAAAGTCCGCTCAGGCCACTGCAGAACCGGAAGCGGCAGCGACCGGATGCCAGGAGTCGGTTATTTCGTAGGTAGCGACCCGGGGCGGAATTCAAGTTAAATGTAGGATCTGGTCGCTACCGCTCCCAGTTCTGCAATCGACGCCCTAGGCGGCTCGCCACTCATCGAAAATGCGATCTCCGGCCGAGACTTATTCATTTATCTTTACACTCTTACGTAGTATAACTCCCGTCATGCCGCGCGAACTCACTGACAAAGACGCAATTCTCTCCGCTCTCAAAGCTCTCGATCTGACTTCCGAACTCTTCATCGAAGTTAATGGGAAACTTAAGAACCAAAACGATCTCGACGTGATCGTTGAGGGGAAAGTGAACGCTACCGGCAAGCGTGTGGGTCCTTACGTCCGCTTACTCACATATGACGGCGACGAAATGATCATGCGGCAGGGCGAGTGGGGCGGAAACACGTTCTATCTTTCGGTGCAGGGCGAACTGGACGTGTACATCGGCGAGCGCGGTGGCGAGCAACGAAAGATCAGCCGCCTCGCGGCGGGCACCTGCTTTGGAGAAATGGCGGTGCTGGCCGGCGTTGAGCGCAATGCAACTGTCAAAGTGCCGCAGCATGAAACGGCAACAGTGCTGGAGGTAACGCGCCCGGCTTTGCGACTGTTAAGAAAACTGCCGAAGTTTGGCCAGGTGCTTGACGAAACCTATCGCCGGCATGGGCTGGGACGCGTATTGGAAGACTTGACAGAAGAAGGTCGCGGCGCCGCGAACGAGGCGATCGTGCGCAAGTTGCGCGAGATCGGGAAGTTTATGGTCTATGGAAAGCATCACGTGCTTTGCCAGGAAACCAACCCGATTGAAAACATCGTCCTGATCAAGAGCGGTTGGGTCAGGCGGGTGCGTGGTGTGCCGCTCGATCCGGCGTCGGCGGGAGTGGCCGTGGGCATGGGCCAGACGATCGGCGTTGATTTCCTGGGCGCGGGAAATTGTCTGGGGCTCGAAGGCTCTGCCGACAGTGAGACGTGGAAATACAGCGCTTCGGCGATGGCCCGCACGGAAGTGCTCGAGATTCCACTGGCGCCACTCGCAAGCGATCCGAACCTGCGCGCACAGATCGTAGCTGCTTTCGCCGCCTTCTCAACTGCCGACGACAATCCGCCGTCGATCGAAGCAGTCGAGGACTTGCGCGCGATGGCCTCGGCGGAGGCGGAGATAACGACCGGCATCATCGATGGCGCCAACCTGCTGGTCATGGATATGGATCTTTGTATCCGCTGTGGCAACTGCTCGCTGGCCTGTCACAAGGTGCACGGACAATCCCGCCTGCTCCGCCGCGGGATAAGTATTCAGCGACCGGTCTCGATCGGCAGTGAACGCACGCAGCATGTGCTCTCGCCGCAGGTCTGCATGCATTGCAAAGACCCGGAGTGTTTGACCGGCTGCCCCACCGGTTCGATCTTTCGAGACCCGCGCGGCTATGTTGATATCGATCCGGCCACTTGTATCGGGTGCTTCGATTGCGCGACTCAGTGCCCTTACGATGCAATCTCGATGGTGCCCAAGACCGGCGAACCGATCGTCACTTTCGATCTCATGGGCACGCTGCGGAAGACGTTTAGCCTATCCACCGCACCACCGCCGGCGGCGCTTACGCAATCGCCAGCGGACGATCTAGTAGCGATCAAATGCAACCTGTGCGAACACACGCCGCTTAATCCACCGGGCGCGCCGCGCCAGGCATATTCATGCGAAGAAAACTGTCCGACGGGTGCGCTCTTACGCGTCGATCCCGTCAGCTACTTTTCCGAAGTTGAAAAGATGCAAGGACTAATTTTCCGCGACCAAACGCAAGCTTTTGGTCGTAACATTCACAAAAGCGATCCGCTGGCCAGGACTTTCCACATCGCAGGTGTCGGCTTAATTGTTCTCGCCGCAGTCGCGGTGGTTTGGGGCTTAGCGACGAGCGGATTTGATGGCGTCATAACGGGAACCTGGCTGACGATGCGCTGGGTAACGGGACTCGTGGGACTAGTCGGCGTGGCTGCGGTCATGACCTATCCGCTCCGGAAACAGGTCTACCGCCGGCGCGCCGGCGCGCTTCGTTATTGGATGCTGGTGCACGTCTACGTTGGCGCACTCGCAGGCTTAATCTTGTTGTTGCACGCGGGCAGTCACACGGGCGGGTTATTGACGACGGCGCTCTATCTTGCGTTTGATGTGGTCATTCTCTCCGGGCTGTTTGGTATCGCGTCGTACATTGTGGCGCCCAGAATCATGACGAGCATCGAGGGCGAGCCGCTGCTGGTTGATGATTTGGTGGCCCGCCGCGAGGAACTGCGTCAGGAGTTTGCGGAGATAACCAAACAGAGTGAAGGCTGGTTGAGAGATGAGATCGAGAAACAAGTCATCAGGAAGTTTTTGAGTTTCTCTTTTCTGATGCGTCAGTTTATCCGTCGCGAACAACTTACATCCCTGCTTGCAAATGCCCGCAAAGCTTTTAGGGATCGCCTGACGCGGCTGGCCACAGGGGAAGAACGGGCGCAATTGCTGAAGGCGGTGGAGACCGCGGTCACAATGCGCCGCGTAGACGCGCTGATTGTTCTGCACAAGCTCCTCAAAATCTGGATTGCGCCGCATGTGATTTCGACGTCAATCATGCTGGCACTGATGATTGTTCACGTTATTCAGGTCGTGTATTTCGCGGTGAAGTAGATTTTATGGAGTGCGGTGGCAAGCGCAACGCGACACCGCTTCGGATTAAAGAGAAAGAATCTGCACGAACCGGACAACCAAAGCGCCGTCGACGCTTCGGTCTGCCGGCGCACTCCAAAGTTATTGACTAACTTTCAATGGCTCAGGAAAATAAATACATCATCATCCGCGAGGACCTGGTTCAGGATCCGGTAACGATCATCACGGATGGGCTCCTCATCGGGCGGCTCCAGGAGTGTGAACTGCTGCTCAACCATCCGGCAGTTTCGCGCGCGCAGGCGGGTGTCAAGTTAATAAATGGAAATTATTTTCTCTTCAGCCTGCGCCCCTCGAATCCAGTAAAGATCAACGGCAAAGCCGTCGAAGAAAATGAAGCGCTCGCTCCCGGCGACGTGCTTGAAGTTGGTCCGTTTCTGCTGGAAGTAGATCTGACTGCCGAAGCGCTTGTGATCAAGGTGTCACTGCTGCTCGGGACCGTCGTCGATACCAGCAACCTCAGCAGCCCAAACCTGGGCACAGCTAAACTCGAACCAATTCTCGCGCCGGGAGAAAAAAAGGCGCATGCAAAAACGCGCGCCGCCCCAATTCAAGGGGACAAAGCACTCGACATTTTTTGGGACAAGCGAATTCGTGAAGCAGGTAAGATGGTGCGGCCCTCGCCCCTCTTCCCGAAGGCAAACAGACGCGCCGGCAAAGCGGCATTTAATTGGACGCCTACGGGGGATCTGAAATCGCATTGGCCGGTATCGTTTTTTGTCTGGGGCGCTATCGTCGTCGGCTTGCTTTCGGTCGCTGCGGCTTACTGGTATGCGAGCGCGTTCGCCCCGGGCCCGGTTGCGCGGGCACATGCGCAGTCTCAACTTAGTATCTTCCCGCCGATTGCGAACAGAGCCAACGCAGATTCCTGTACGAGCTGTCATTCCGTTTCCGGCACCATGGAAAAAAACTGCGCCCAGTGTCACAACGCCGAGGGCTTTGTCGCGACTGTGATTGAACCGCATGTTGGCGCGGGTATTGGCTGTGTTTCTTGTCACGCCGAACACCGCGGAACAGAGTTCAAAGCATCAGAAGCCGCGCTGGCTACGTGTACCGAGTGTCACAACGATGCTAACCGGAATCTTTACAACGGTCACAAGGTCGGCACGCCCCACGGTGGCACCCTCGGCTATCCGGTAGTTAACGGAAAGTGGACGTGGAAGGGACCGAACCCAAACGATTGGGCGCTGAAACAGATCGCGGTCGCGCATTTGCCGGAAGACACTGACGAGCAGTGGAGCAGCAAACAATTTCACGCGCTTCACGTCAGCCGGGTGCTTGCGAATGGTTTGCCCGGAAATGCTGACAAGGAGTTGTCGTGTTCGAGTTGCCACAAGACATTTAATCCCATCGACCGGCAAACGCCACGGACTACCTGCGGCAATTGTCACAGCGGGCGGGTGGCGTTGGGGACCAACCGGATACTAATTGCCAAAGACAAGCCAAACTGCACCTCATGTCACATTCAGCATGTGAAGGACAAACGACACTGGAACGCGACCTTGATGGCTCCCGGTCATTTCGCGCCCGCAGAGGCAACGACCGGAAAATAGTTGGATCGATTTGGCGAAGCGAGTAAAGTAGGCGCGTCGATACGAAGGATTCCAAAACCCAGGGCTTCGCGTCCCTCACTTTCAGGAGTGCAAATGAAATTCAAAGCGCTTCCCATCTTTCTCCTGTCGCTGCTCGTCGCCTCGAGTTGGATCGCATCGCGCGTCGTAAGTGCGCGTGACGACCAGTCTGCGTTAACCAACAACAAAGCTTCGGCCAACACCCAGGCGTATGTCATGCGCTTGAACGCGCAAGGCCAGGCGACGTGCCGCGTAGCGACGCCCTCTGAACGAAGCCAAATCATGCAGCGTCGCGGAGACAGCGTGGTGATATATGCGGGTGCGCTGCGCCGCGGAGAAACGGGTGCGAACGTCCACAACTTAAACGCACCGGGCGATCAACTACCAAACCTGCTGACTTCGGCGGGACTCAGAATAGTTCTGCACGGCACCACGCAACTCAACCAGAACCAGACAGCCAAGAACGCATTCATCGTCGCTGCCAATCGCTGGGAGGCGCTTATCTCGACGCCGGTCACCGTTGTTTTGGATGTCGACTTCGGCACGACCTTCTTTGGCACACCCTATCCAAGTTCCGACGTCATCGGCGCGAGCGGCTCGGCGGATGATACTCGCCCTTACACGGAGGTTCGCGACCGTCTGCTTGCTAATTCGCCCAGCGCCGGGGAAGCGCAGCTTTACAACGCGCTGCCCGTCGCTGCCGTCCCCACTGAGTTAAGCAACCAGGCATTCAAATCGCTGACCGTCAGATTTACCCGCGCCAATTCGCGGGCCCTCGGTTTCGTTTCTGATATCCTCGATCCAAATTCAATCCCGCTTGGCGGCGCCGATGCCGGCATTGGTTTCAACTCCGCTTTTCCTTTTGACTTCGATCCAAACAACGGCATCGACTCAAACAAGATCGACTTTGACTCGACCGCCACACACGAGATTGGTCACGCGCTCGGCTTTATTTCTGAATCCGGTGGCGTGGTTTACGCGCCCAACACAATCTGGGATTTATTTCGCTTCCGCTCCGGCGCAGCCAACCTCGGGAGCTTAGCCACCGCGCCGCGCATCATGACTTCAGGCGGCCCGCAGGTTTACTTCAACGGTCAAACAAATAGTTTTGGAACGCAGGAGCTGCGACTCTCGACCGGTGGTCCCAATGGAGACGTGGGCGACGGTAATCAGTCGAGCCATTGGAAGGACGACGACATTACTTTCCAATACATCGGCATCATGGATCCGACCATCGCCTTGGGTGAGCGGAATACGATCACCACAAACGATGTGAACACGCTCGATTCTTTTGGCTACTCGGTCGGTGCTTCCGTCGCGCCTCCGCCGGCGCCCTCGCCGGCGCCACCTGCTGTTCCCCCGAACGACAATTTTGCCAACGCGGGCGTCATTCAGGGTGCAACTGGCGCGACGCTCGGCGACAGCACCGGGGGAACAAAAGAATCCGGCGAGCCAGTGATGTTGCCGGGAAACGCCGGCGGCGCCGGCGGGCGATCCGTTTGGTTTCGCTGGACCTCAGCGGTGAATGGTTCCGCAACTTTCGATACCGAAGGCAGCGGCTACGACACGATACTCGCCGTCTCCACCGGCAACAGCGTGGGCAGCCTTACGCGCCTGGGCGTGAATGACGATCTGGCGCCAGGCGAGACTACGAGCAGTCGCGTTACGTTTTCAGTGACCGCGGGAACAACCTATCAGATCGTAGTAGACGGTTTTGACAATGGCGACGGGCCTGAGTTTGGCCTTATCGAATTGAACTGGTCCGCCACGGGCACTTCGCCTTCGCCGACGCCTACCCCAACGCCGACGCCCAGCTTCAGCATCACCGGGCGCGTTCTCGATCCATCGAGCAACGGCATTGCCGGTGTGCGCCTCGCGCTTGATGGGCCAAATCTGGTGAACGGGTCTCCGCCTCCAGCGGTCACCACTGACTCGGGCGGTAATTTTCAGTTTTCACTGCTTACGCCGGGCGGCAATTACACGGTGCGGCCCGATGATTCGCGCTACACCTTCACGCCAACAACTATCGCTTTCCCAAATATCAGCGCCAACCAGACGGGGGTGACCCTTACCGCGCGGCTCATCATCGGCACGGTCTCTGGCCGAGTGCTTGAAAACGGTGTACCGCTTTCCGGCGTGCTTGTGGGCCTGGGCCAACGGGGCGTGGTCACGCAAACGATGAGGACGGGCTCAGACGGCAAGTGGTCCTTTACGGGCACGCTCATCGGGCAGGCTTACGAGGTTCCGTTTATCAGATCGGGTTACTCAATCAGTCCGTCGAGCCTCATCTTTCCGGTGACTGTGGCCATGCAGGACATGGGAGATGTGTCGGCGACGAAGGGCAATCCGATCGACGCGTCAGACTTCTTCGTGACTAAACACTACAACGACTTCCTGAGTCGGACGCCGGATTCCGGCGGTCTCTCTTTCTGGGTAAACAACATCGAAGGTTGTTTGTTCAGCCTTCCGTGTCGCGAGGTCAAACGCATCGATACCAGCGCCGCTTTCTTTCTCTCGATTGAATTTCAGGAAACGGGTTTCCTTGTCTATCGCGCCTACCAGGTTGCGTTCGGCAACGCTTTTGACCCGACGATACCGACGCCCGGTTCCCCCTCAGGTTATCCAGTACCGATCATTCGTCGCGCTGAATTTATGGCGGACACGCCACTGATCAGCCAGGGTGTGCAGGTCGGCATCGGCAATTGGGAGCAGCAACTCGAAGCGAACAAGCAAGCGTTTATGATTTCGTTTGTGGGCCGGTCGCGCTTTACCACGGCTTTCCCTTCGTCAATGACGGCTGACGAGTTTGTAACGAAGCTCGATCAAAACGCGGGTGGTGTGTTGTCGGCCTCGGAGAAGTCGCTGCTCGTCGGAGTGCTGGGCACGACGCCTGCGGACACCGGCAAGCGCGCCCAGGTGTTGCGCGCGGTTGCGGAGGACGCTGACACCAAGGCGCGCGAAACAAATCGAGCGTTTGTCCTGATGCAGTATTTCGGCTACCTGCAACGAGATCCAAACGTGACGCCGGACACGAATTATGTCGGCTACAAGTTCTGGCTGGACAAGCTCAATTCTTTTAATGGAGATTTCCGCGCCGCCGAGATGGTCAAGTCGTTCCTCGTCTCCGGCGAATACCGTGGACGCTTCGGGCCGTAGCGCGTATGAGATCGGCGGTCAGAAATCAGAGTTCAGCTCGCGTCTGTTTCTGACCTCCGACCTCAGATCTCTAATCCTACTAGCTCACCGGCTTATGACAGGGCAGGCAGTCGTTTGATCCATAGACCTTGCCTTTGAGAGTTGGTCGTGCAACCAGCACTTTGTCGTGGCAGATGTTGCAGTTTGTATGGTAGGCCACTTCATTCGTCAGTTTCGTCGCAGTAGTCTTGCCGGGATAAGTAACGGACGGAATCGTGGCGCTGTCGTCGCCCGCTTGCAGGTGACACGAGCGGCAGCCTTTGACGGGCTTCGCGTCGGTAGCCTCCAGCAATTTCGCCGTAAGCGCAACGGCTCTCTCCGAAGTCTTCAGTGGCGCTACGAGGGCAGTTGCGGGTTGATCGGTATGATGACACTCCACGCAGGACAAGACGCTCTTGCCGTCAACGCTGTAGGGTTTGGTGGCGTGGTTCTCATGATTGAAAGGAACCTCACCATACTTATCTGATTGGCTGTCCTTGCCGAGCACCACTTCCTTCGGCTGCGTCTTGCTCTCCTTCGGAATTTCCTGGGGCGGATCCTGTCTTGGTGTTAATCCCGCACGACTACCAACAGCCACTGCTGCCAAAAAACCGAGCAACGCGGTCAGGAACAAAAGTTTTCTCATCGAATAACCTTTCGTAGAAGTTCAAAGCGCAAAGAAAATATGGGGAGACTTGCCATGAAACCCAGCAGGGGAGGGTAGCACAATCTTAGTTAGCGATCCTGAGGGTGTCAAACTAATCCGCCAGGGATTTATCAGCCGCGGATTTACGCAGATTAACGCGGATCAGAAAACCATCAGAACCGAATAGGAATGCGGCCTCATGTTTCAACTTGTGCCGCGATCTAATTGCTGTTCGCTTTTCTGATTCGCGTTTATCCGCGCAAATCCGCGGCCAAATTTCTTCACTGCGGCATCTTGAAACTTGCAGAGGTGTGGCAGCGGCGACAGTCTTTAAATGCCAAGTCACCGCCGAAAGAACGATTGCCGTTATGACAAGTCAAGCAGGTCTTGCCACGTGTGGCAAAGTGCTCAAACGGAGCGGGCGAACTGACCTGACGTGATTGCGGCGCACCCGCAGTGAGCGCGTGACAATCAGCGCAGGCCAACCGTTGACCGCTGCCATGTTTCGCATGACTGAACGCATAACGAAAAGAACGCGCGTTTGTTGTCGTTCGCCCAAACGATTTCTGTTCATGACAAACGCCGCACGAAGCGAGATCTTTTCCCGTTGGCGATTTGCTGCTCGGCGTGTGGCAGGCGTAACACTGGTTATGGGCCGCAATGCCGCCGGGAATCGCGAGCCCCGCCGCGCGTCCACTCCGGCCATGACAGGCTGCACAGCCACTCGCCGGCCGGGCAGCGCCCGTCATGTGTTGAGCGTGATCGAATTTGACGTTGAAGCTTTCATTAAACTTCGAGGGGAAACCTTTGAGCGGCGGGTTGCCGCTGTTGACGTCCGTGTGGCAGATGACGCACATCGGCACGCTGGCAGTTACAAACTGCCCCTGATGACAACTGATACACGCTTTGTGTCCGGGAAAAATCGGCGTTGCAGAATTGTCTTTGCGCTGGTGACAAGCGGTGCAGGCGAGCGACGCGTGACGCTCGCTCTTGTGTTTGAAGTTTGAATAGTCGAGCTCCGGACCTTGCGGTGACGCAGCAAACAACTCTCTGTGCAACCTCGGTGAACTCCGTGCCTCTGTGGCGAATGCGGCGCGTGTTTTGTTTACCACAGAGACAGAGAGCACGCAGAGGATGCACAAAGACAGAAGCCAACCACTGGAGCGAAGGCTAGCGGTAGTCTTCAAGCTTGTGACTGTGTATTTCCGAACCCTCACTTCACGTCCTTGCGTTTCAGGGCTTCCCGCTCCGCGATCAGATAATGGCTAGCGGGCGGATCGCGCCGGCCGACATCCGAGGTGTGACAATACTTGCAAGTGAAATCGCGATCCTTATCGATGGCTTCCAGCTCCTTGCTAACATCCTGCCGCAGGCCGGCTTTATTGTGACACTCAGTACATGCAGTAATCGGCACGTCAGGTTTCAAGCCGCGCAGCGTTTTCGATTTCGTAATGTTGATATGGCAGGTGGTGCATTCGGCCACATGCTGCTCGCGCGCGTGACGAAACTTCATGGAGAAGCGGCTGGGCGCATCGACCATCGTGAATGGTTTGTCGCTCAACTTATGACAACCCGCACAGTTGTCACTCGCCGGCTGCTGCGATTTCCAGTGGCAGTTGAAACATTCGGCATGACTACGGGGCGCGTCCTTGAAAGTAGCGGCATCGGGAATGAACGCATCGGGCCAACCGGTTGATGGCGACGCTGGAACTGTCGTGCGCGGGCTATGACAGATTTCGCAGTTGTTATAGTGCTGCGTCTTATTATCGGCAGTGGCATACGCAAACGAAGCCCGCACGAAGGGTGTCAGAACCACCTGCGTCAGCGGGTGGCGATTGCGCGCGATCACGTCTTGATGCTTGTCATGCGGAAACTCAATCAGAAACTGGCGCGGCGCGGCGGGATTGCGAAACGCGAAACGCGCGTCGGCTTTCGGCGAAACCTTCGAGTGACAGATTGAACAAATGACCGGCTTCGCGCCTTTGAAAAACTGCGGACGATGGCAACTCACGCAGGCATTGTGACCAGGATAGTCTGCAACGTCGGGATAGTTTCTAATCTTCTTCCAATTGCCGGTTGGCGCTTTGTGACAAGTGTTGCAGGCACCCTGATGCTTGTTCGTCGCATGGGAGAATCGTGAGTAGTCGACACCCGGGATTGTCGGAGCGCGCTGGGATGTCGGCCGGCGCGCGCGTCGCTTTTGTGCTTGCGCTGTTTTCTGAAAATCAACGTGGGCTAAGAACACCAGACAACTGCCGACGATCGCCAAAGCAATGCGTGTGGTAACAAGAAACTTTCCTTTCTGGTACGGTTTGATCATTGGTCTTGCTATTGCCGCCGCAAGGTTCGCGGCGAAGCCACTAACGGTCGTTCCTTCGTTGCACGTCACAGATTGGCAGCGGCGTTTCTACGGCCACGCACTTAGCGCTGTTTAGTTTTCGATTCATTATCAGATACGGTTTTTCAAACGCGCGGTCGTCCTGCTTCACCGGAACATCACAATTCCAGAGCAGGCTCGTCGCGCCGAGTTCAGTCGGAAGAATATTTGTGAGAGTGTAATTTCCCGGTTCGAGATCGGTGAAATAAGCCGTGCCATTGCGATCCGTCATCACTGAAAGCATTTTCGCGCCGGAAACTGCCTCCGCTCGTTTGAGGGTCGCATCGATTGCGGCCTGCTGGCTCTTGTAGAAACCGTTGCGCAGGTTCTCAGGCAGCTTCGTCGTCAACCATTTACGCGCCAGCTCGCGGCTGCCAAATTCCTTTTCACCAAGTGCCATTGCAGTTTGAAACTCAGGCACCGCCTTTGGCCCTTCGACATCGTCCGGCTGGAGTTCGCGGCAGTAGACGGTTTCACAATCGTTTAGGCGCAGCCAGTTAATTAGTTGTTCGCTGGCGCCGATGCCGCGGTAATAGCAATCGCGCGAGATGAAAGCTCTTTGTCGAATTTCCTCAACGACGCTCTTGTTCTGTTCAAGCGAGCCTTTGAATAGAAAGAAGCGTTTGCGGGGAAGTCCTTTGGTTGAGTCGCCGATCTTCACCCTGACTCTTAGACGCAGCACAGTGCCCGCTGTTTGCGGAGCAGACGGAGTTTGCGCCACGCAAAACAACGCGAGCAGCAGCAGAACTAGAATGTTGGTCGAAATACGTAACATAATGCTCACTTGATTCGGTTCACAGATTCGGGCTGCGCGGAAACTTCAGGAACGGCAGCCGCACGCCGCGGACAAAAACCTGATCGGAGCGAATAGCGGGCGCAGGCGAAAAGCCGTTGCCGCCACCGGCGCTTATCAAGTCGTCCTGATCGACGCCGTCGCCGCTGATGCCAATCGCCCCGGCCAGTACGCCATTCTTGTAAATCGGCACGCTGCCCGGAAAGATCTGAATGCCGTTTGGCAGATTCGGAATCGTACTGCACGGAACGCTCGCACCGCCGATCGCCGCCAGCAAATTGGTCTGAATCAAATCGAGTTGTAGGCCGACATTGAAAGGACTCCATTCGCTGAGCGGCGTACTGAATGGGCCGGCCGCGGTATTGTTGATTCCGTCGGGGAAAAACGGCCGATGCAGAAAGCCGCCGGCGCGATCGGTGAACGCGACCGAACCGTCAAGCCTCAAACCATCGGTCGCAGCGCGACTAACGTAGCCGCCAAAGCCCGCGCCATTCAGGAGCGTCGCAGCATTCGTATTGGAATAGAAAGCTGCGGTGCGCGCCTTTTGTACTGACACATCGAAACCAAAGACCGGCGCGTCGAGTTGACGAAACACGCCGAGCACATTTCCGGAGGCATCGACGACCGCGATCGACACGCGCGCGTTACTGCCGAGTGGTTGGCGAATCGCGGCCCGCGTGATGTTGGCCTGTTGCGCCGCATGCGAAATTATTGTTTGCACGTCGGCTGCGGTCAACGCATTTGGACCAGCCGGAGCAGTGCCGGCGACGAAAGGAAAGAAGCGCGTGTCGACTTCGCCGCCAATACCGCCAACACTCGCCGGCACAAAGGCTGAGGTTTGGGCGCTGCGAATCGGGTAAGCGACCGGCACGACACCAGGCAAGCTACCAAAAGGAATGATCGTCGTCGGCGAAGGACTCGTCACGTTTGCGTAAGGCAAGCGAATACCGTCGACGAGAATATTGTCAGCGCGTATCAGCGCCGGGGCTTCGAAGCCGCGCGCTGCGGAGGCTGCAATCAATTCTTCAAAGGGTTGATCGGAGTCAGTGGGATCGCGATCGACGGTGTAGAGTCCATCTCCTTCAATCCCAATACCACCGACCGCCACGCCGTTTTTGTAAATCGGCAGCCCACCCGGATCGCCCGATAGTCCGAGCGGCAACGCGGGCTTTTTAATATCGGAACACGGCAAAGAAGAAAACTGCACGCCATATAATGGACCGCCTGAGCGAAACTGAACGCCGGGCGGAAAATGTTCCTGAATGATGAAGCCGGCGGTGCGCGTAGTGAACGCGTTTCCGGTGGTGCTGAAGATAGAGCCCGTCCCCGCTTTCGATATTGCGGCCAAGGTCGCCGGCACGACTATTCCTTCAAGTCCGCGACCGTTAGTACCGACGCTGCGAATCGTAGTGCTGGCGGGCGCGCCAGTCATAACAAACACGCCCAGCACATTCGCTTCGCGATCGGTTAACGCCACGGTCACGTTGCGGTTCAAAGCGACCGCCGCCGAAACAGCCTGGCTGATAATAGTCTGAACCTCGCCGATGCTTAGGTTGCCGGCGGTTGCCGCGGGCGCGATCAGAGTTGGCGAACCCGGCGTTGGTACTGCGCCCTCGGCATCCGGCAGACCACCGCCGACATGGCCCAGCGCCAGCCGCACACGGTTGCTCGATACTCCTCGATAACTGACGCGCACCAGCACGTCGCCCAAGTCGTCCATGCCGCCGCTTAGTTTAACGACAAGCGAGACGGCCCAGGGTTGATCCGGAACGCTGCCGAGGAACTCTACCGGCAACTCGTAAATGTGGTGCCTTGCATCCTCGGCTTCAACGGTTATGGAACTCACGTCGTCACCGGCTTGCAAACTCAGGTTCATGGCGAACAACATGATTCGCGTTTGGTTGTCGGCGCCAAACTTAACGGGCGCAGTCGTTCGGAAAGGCTCGCGCTGCTGCGTCACCGATTCAAAGGAGAGCGCGCGCGTGGAATCTTCCAGGCTAATGAGAACCGGACC
>JANLYZ010000047.1:0-5665 GCA_031365905.1 Chloracidobacterium sp.
GTCCAGTTCTGCCTCATGAAGCGGCTCGATTACTTCGCCGGTCGACGTCACCCGTCCACCTAATCCGAAGCGCAGCGCGTGGGGCACGAGCGGCGGCGGTTTAACTGCATGCAGGTTGTAGAGTTCCGGCCGCGCCTGCCGCCCGATCACGAGCACATCTTCAAAGCCACGTGTGGTGACGAGCGCCGTGCGCGCGCCGCGTCGCTCGAGCAATGCGTTTGTGCCGACGGTTGTGCCGTGGACTACATCGAGGTTCTTGAGGGCTACGCCTGTCTTTTGGGAGATTGTCTTGAGGCCGGCAGCGATGGCGCGAGAAGGATCTGCAGGTGTTGACGCAAGCTTGAATATTTCCAGACGACCGTTTGCTTCAAAGACAAAGTCAGTAAATGTGCCGCCGGTATCAACGCCAACGCGAACCTTGCGAACACGTTTTCCTGATCGCTCGTGTCGGTTAACGTTGTTCACCATTGGTGTCAGGGAACGAAAGAATTGCATTACAGAACCGAGCGCGGTAGCGCCGGATGCCAGAAGCGACTTCGGTAGCCGCTTTACGGATCTGTAAGCTTATTATAAATGGGGTTGACGATTGCATCCGGCGCATCCACCACCCCAGCGGGGTTGCCCCGCTGGGGACCCCGGTCCGCGCTCGGTTCTGCAAGGCGGCCGCTACCGGCTCGGTTCTGCAAGCCGGCGCTACCGCGCTCGGTTCTGTAGGGGATCGCCTCGCGATTCCTGGTTGCTTGCTAAAGATTTCTTCTGGGCGCCGTAACTTTTCAACCCTACCCGGTAATAAGTAGTAAGACTTCAACCCAACAAGAGTTTTGCCGGTTGAGGCCGGAGCGCGCGCATCCTGCCCGCGCTCTTTACCAATCACGAAGGCAGGCAGGATGCCTGCGCTCCCGGCCAGCGTCTCCCCGCTTTGGACTCAACAACAAAGGAGATGATCCATGAGACACCAACGCGAGTTTCGCGTGACGATGTTCGACCACGCGAGTCTCTTGCAGCGCCTCGTGAAAGAACTGCGCTTTCTTTTCTATCAACTGCGGCTGGCCTGGCCTGACTTGAAACGCGATCCAGTCGGCTTTAGCCGGCGAACTATTCTCGACGGTTGGTCGCAACTCAAACGCGCGGCCACCACAAATTCGCTAGCGGCGTTGGCCACCGCGATGTTTTTGGTGTTCTCCGCTGGATTGATCCTGCTTTTGATAAGTAACCGATCGCGAACCGATCAGCGAATTCGAGATCATGGTGAAGAGCTCGTTCAAATCACCGAGCTTCTGCCGACTCCGGAGGCTCCCAAAGAAGGTCACGGCGTCGGTGCAGGAGCGAAGGGGCGCGTGGGTTTTCGGAACGATAAGGGAGAAGGTTCCGGACCGGAGCCAAAGAATGCGACGGGTGGAGGCGGCGGTGGGAATGGCGATCCGTTGCCGGCGCAGGTTGGCAAGCTGCCGCCCCCTTCAGAAATTCCAGCGCCGATTCCAAAGTTTCCTCCAGTGCAAACTCAGGCGTTGGCAGTTGCCGGAATCGATATCGATCCCGCGTTGTGGAAAGACTTGCCGGCGAGCGTCTATGGCGATCCGCGATCCAAATCGGCAACGCCTTCGAATGGCCCAGGCGATCTCGGCGGAATGGGACCAGGAAATGGACAAGGCGTCGGTGAAGGAAACCGAAACGGCGTTGGGCCAGGCAGCGATGGCAACATGGGCGGTGGGCCGAAGGGGGCGCCGGGTTGCTGCGGAGATGGCGGTAGCAATGGAAGCAATCCGGACGATCCCGATCGTGTCTATCCACCGCCGCAGGTAACTGAGCGCGCGCGTGTGCTTGCGAAACCGGAACCTCAATTCACCGAAGAGGCCCGCCGAAACGCGATCACTGGCACCGTGGTATTGCGCGTCGTGTTTTCACGAACGGGCGAAGTCACAAACATTCGCGCGGTGCAGCCGCTTCCGTTTGGCTTAACCGAACGAGCGATCGCCGCCGCTCGAATGATTAAGTTTCGTCCGGCAACCAGAGATGGGCGTCCGGTGAGTGTCTATATGCAGTTGGAATACAACTTCAATCTTTACTGACTAGGTCCTGGGTGCGCAACACAAAGTCAGAACCGGGAGCGTAGCGACCGGGCCAAACACATAAACTCTGATGACTCCTTGGCCGGTCGCTACTGCTCGCGGTTCTGATTTGCGTCGCAACGAGAATTATCTGAGCCATCCCCAAGACGGTTGAGGGCATCAATGCAGTAGTTCAACGCAAGCCCTTTCCACTTTCGCGTTCTCTCCCCAGAGCAAACGGGAACAGAGGCTCAGGTCCGGGTGTCCAACTAACTCGGAAACCGTTTTTACTTTCTTGATGCGCTACGTTTCGAGTCTCTTCAAGGCGCGCTGAAAGTGTTTTCTTGCAACTCCGGAAGGCCGATTCAAAAAAGGAGCAGACTCATGCACCGAAAGTTCTTACTCAGTTCGCTTTCTATAGTTGCAGCAGTAGTTTCGATACTTGCCATGGTGTCATTCGGCAAACTCTGCGCCTGTGGCACTGCCGCCGCACAAACTACTGAGACACCAGGCTCGCTGCAAGTTGTCGATGAGAGTGGCAGGCCAAAAGCCATCTGTCCGCTGAAGCACACTGACGTGCGAGTCGAGATCAGCGGCTTCCTGTCGCGCGTAAGCGTCACGCAGGAATTTGAAAACCCGTTCAAGGAAAAGATCGAAGCCGTCTACGTGTTTCCCTTGCCGGCAAACGCAGCGGTTGACGATATGACTATGGTTGTCGGCGAACGCACGGTGCGCGGCAAGATTCTGCGTCGTGAAGAAGCGCAGGCGGTCTATGAAGCAGCGAAGCAAGGCGGGCAGGTGGCGAGTTTGCTCAATCAAGAACGGCCAAACATCTTCACGCAATCCGTCGCCAACATTTTGCCCGGCGAGAAAGTCAAAATCACAATCAGTTATGTCGAGACGCTCCGGTATGAAGCGGGCTCCTATGAGTTTTCGTTCCCGATGGTTGTAGCAACGCGCTATATGCCCGGCACAGCGACCGGGCAGAAGGGAAGCGGCACTTCACCTGACACGACTCAGGTTCCGGATGCGTCCAATATTTCGCCGCAGCTCGTGCCTGAGGGAATGCGCGCCGGCCAGGACGTTTCAATGGATATCATGCTGGACGCCGGCGTTCCGATCGATGACATCAAGGGCAAGTCGCACGAGCTGGAGCTTGAACGCCTGAGTGCGCACAGCGCGCATATTCGTTTGAAGAGCGCGGCGATGATTCCCAACAAGGACTTTGTTCTTAGTTACGACGTCGCCGGGAAAAATATTGAAGACGCTTTGTTAACCCATCGATCAGACAAGGGCGGATATTTCACCTTGATTCTTCAGCCGCCCGATCGCATTGCAGTCGAAGACGTAACGCCGAAGGAATTAGTTTTCGTGCTCGACACGTCTGGGTCGATGAGTGGGTTCCCAATTGAAAAAGCCAAAGAGGCGATGAAGCTCGCGCTTGATGGTCTTTACCCGACAGACACTTTCAATTTGATAACGTTCGCGGGCGATACGCGGATCATGTTTCCGCAACCAGTCGCGGCAACGCCGGCCAATTTGAAAAAAGCGCAGGCGTTTCTCGCCGGGAGTTCAGGCGAAGGCGGCACGGAGATGATGAAGGCAATCAAGGCTGCACTCGATCCTTCGGATGCGCAGGACCATGTGCGCATCGTTTGCTTCATGACCGATGGCGAGGTTGGCAACGATATGGCGATCATTTCTGAAGTGCAGAAGCATCCGAACGCGCGCGTGTTTGCTTTTGGAATTGGCAGTTCGGTGAACAGGTTTCTGTTGGACAAGATGGCTGAGCACGGCCGCGGTGAAGTGGAGTATGTCGCACTCAACGATGACGGTTCAGCGGCTGCTAAACGTTTTCATGAACGCGTGCGCAATCCATTGTTGACGGACATCTCGGTTGATTGGAACGGCCTCCCCGTTTCTGATGTCTACCCGCAGCGCATTCCGGATCTATTCGGGGCCAAGGCAGTGATTCTTACTGGGCGTTACACGGGCGCCGGCCATGGCATCATTCGCTTGAAAGGCAAGATGTCAGGCCGCGAGGTTGTTCGCGAGATCGCCGTGGACTTCCCCGAGGCTGAGGCGCAGCACAACGTGCTTTCATCGTTATGGGCTCGTTTGCGCATCGAGGATCTTATGGCCCAGGACTACGGCGGCGCGCAGCAAGGCGAGATGAAACCGGAATTGAAGGAGACGATAACGAATCTTGGACTCGAGTATGGACTGATGACGCAGTTCACTTCTTTCGTTGCCGTGGAAGAGATGATCGTGACTGATGGCGGCCAGCCGCGACGCATTGATGTGCCGGTGGAAGTGCCGGAAGGCGTGAATCGAAATAGCGTTAGCGATCCGGCAGAAAGTACTAGCGGGCCGACAGGATTGTTCACAGCATCTTACGGTCGCAACACAGGATCATTCGTGAACCTGGCTCCCGGAACGGTGAGCGTGATCACGAAATCAGGGACATCTACTTCGAAAGCAAAGTCGCGGCGCGCAAGTGGCGGTGGAGGTGGTGGGCCTGCGGGGTCAGGACGCGGCACCGGTGTTAGCGCCTCAAGGGGCAACCCATCTGCACCGATGGCTTCTGTCGGACTCATGGAGATCGATGTTGCCGAATCGGTGGGGGTGCTCTCGCCTGAAGCGAAGCAGCGCGCAGAGTTACAGTCCAGGTTGCATCCGTCCGTCCTTGCCGTGGTTGATCGGCTGAAGGGCAAGAACACGAATAGCGGCGCGGCAGAAGCAACGTTTATTCGCGACGGCAAGGCCGAGATTCAGATTTGGTTGACGGATAAGTCAGCCGAGAATTTGGCAAAACTGAAAGAGCTGGGCTTTGAAGTGGTGCTCGATCCGAAGAGTGCGAAGTTAATCATCGGGCGCATCGCGATTGAGAAACTCGAAGCGCTGGCGGGGTTGCCGTTCATTCGTTATGTGGCGCCGCAAGTGTCAGGCAGGTAAACGACAATCCGAGCTCGCAACTCACCTCGGCTGAGAGGAATAAGCGGCCAGCATTTCTTGTCGCGTGCGATCGTGGGCCCGCAGCATTCGCATGAATCGCCTCGCAACGGTCAAACGCAAATCAGGCGACGTCTGCCTTTCTGTGATAGAGCGGTCTGAGATAATGGTCGCAGAGTTAGTCGAATGTGTTTCAGAGTATCGTGATTGCGATGGAGCAATGTTGTTGCTCAAAAGCAAAGGAAGACTATTCATGGCCGAACCTCCTGCAACTTGTGCCGACCTTCGGGGGCTGCCAATCTAAACTGATTACGGATTTACGCAATTGGTGGAAGCAAGCAACGTACCGCAAGCGGCCGGCTACTTATTCGCGATTTCGTTGTCTGCTACTCAAAACACCTGCACTAGATCACATCGCTTCGAGAGCCTCTGAAAGCGCAGGGTGTGCGGAAGTGAGTCACACGTTTTTGATCTTTGCGGATCGCCGGAGCCGGATGGAATATATGACGGTCAAGCAGAGCGTCAGCCACGCTAGTCCTTCCGCCATCGCACCTAGCACGTCGCTCAAGTAATGTGCGCCCAGGTACATGCGGCTAAAGGCGACCAGCAGGATGAGGAAACTCGCCGAAAAAATTATGACGATGCGCTGCGTCCAAGCGCGAGTA
>JANLYZ010000060.1:0-7842 GCA_031365905.1 Chloracidobacterium sp.
CTGTACAACTCCTGGATTCACATCGATCGATTTTCCGCGCTCTGGACTACGCCTTACGGCAAGACGCTCTCGATCAAAGTGCTCTTATTCATTCCCATGATCGCCCTGGGCGGCTGGAACACATTTGTTATCCATCGCCGCGCGCGACATTTCATTGAGAGCGACAACGAAACGTCGGATCATCTGAAATTGGATCGCGCCTTCCGGCGTTCGCTCACGATTGAGGCTGCGTTGGGAGTTGCCGTGCTGTTGGCCGCGGCGGTGCTCGTCTTCCAGCAGCCGGCGAGGGAACATGCAGCGACGACTGAAATAAGAACGATGACACAGATGAAGTAGGAACTGGAGAACAGGAAAATGTTGAAACAAATTAGAGGTTGGAAACTCGGCAGCGTAGGGTCTGCGCTGCTGGCGATTGCCGTTTTCGCAGGTATGGCTGTGAGCGATCGGCAAACAGCATTTGGTAAGGGCAACGACGAAGCAGCAGTGCGCGAGGCGTTGCTCAAGAGTGCTTCGAGCTTTGCGCAAAACGACATGACGACGGCAGCGCAAGTCTGGGTAAACGACGAATCACTGACAGTCTTTGAAAGCGGCCACGCGAACTACGGTTGGGCGGATTACCGCGACAATCATCTGGGACCAGAGATGCGCGAGATGAAGCATACGGCGTACAGCTTCAGCGATATCAAGATTCATCTGGCGGGCAAAACTGCCTGGGCCACGTTCAAATACAGCATCGCGGCCGACGTCACGGAAAACGGTAAGCAGCGCCACGTTGATGGCGCGGGCCTGGGGACGGCAATTCTCGAACAGCGTGAAGGTCACTGGCGGATTGTCCACTGGCACTCCAGCGCGCCGCGCAGAGCTCCAGCCAATCCGGCGCCGTCTAAAAATTAGCAGAGGTGTAAGCCCCCGAAGGAGTAAACGCTAACAACCAAGAAGGAGACAGATGATGAAGACTATTTCGCGAATGTTGATGTTGTTTATGCTTGGAGTTGTGTTGGTCACACCCTCGCCGAGCATTGCTAAGACTACCCGAACCGACCGCACAGTAACGGGGGTCATCAGCGACAATCACTGCGGCTTAAAGCATGTGGCCGGTATGGGCGACGACAAATCGTGTACGCTGGCGTGCATTAAGGATGGCAAAGGCAAACTCGTGCTTGCCGATACCGCTCATAAGCGAGTCTACAACCTCGACAAGGTGGGCCAGGAAAAAGCGCTGGAGTTTGCGGGCCAAAAAGTAAAGGTAACCGGTCGAGTTACTGGCAGGATCATCCACGTTACGAAAATCGAAGCAGCCGCTTAACGACGAAACCAACCTGCTCTTCAGCAGCATACTTCCACTCGCGCAAGCCTTCCGCAAGGCTTGCGCGGTGGGTCGTCTGATCGCAATTTAACGTCAACTGACAGTCTGCTAGAAGGATGCATCCAGAGACACAATTCGCAGGGACCAAACCAGACATGGTGGTCGATCCAGTTTGCGGTATGACTGTAGATCCGCAGAATGCTGCGGGCTCCTTTGAGTACAGCGGAGAGACGTATTTCTTCTGCAGCTTGGGCTGCCTTGAAAAGTTCCGCACGACTCCCGAACTCTTCATCAACAAAGCCGGTCAGAACCATCTGCGTGAGCGGGTGGCGATTGTTAAGGAAAAGTTTAGTCCGCCCGCTGACGCAGGCGGTTCTGACAAAGTCGAATACACCTGCCCGATGCATCCGCAGATCATTCGTGATGCACCCGGCTCCTGTCCGATCTGCGGGATGGCGCTCGAACCGCGCACCGTCACACTCGACACGGAAGAGAATCACGAACTGATAGACATGCGCCGGCGCTTCTGGATTAGCGTCGTGCTCAGTCTGCCGCTGCTCATCATCGGCATGAGTGAGTTTATTCCGGGGCGCCCATTGGAGCGCGTGCTTTCAATGAAGGCGCTGCCCTGGATTCAACTCGCGCTCGCGTCGCCGGTGGTGCTCTGGGGTGGCTGGACATTCTTCGTGCGCTTCTGGCAGTCGCTCGTTAACCGCAGTCTCAACATGTTCACCTTGATCGGATTGGGAGTCGCCGTCGCCTACGTCTACAGCTTGTTTGCCACTTTCCTGCCGCAAATTTTCCCCGCTTCGTTTCGCGACGAGATGGGCAATGTGCCTGTCTACTACGAAGCAGCGGCTGTCATTACCACGCTCGTTTTATTGGGCCAGGTGCTGGAACTGAAAGCGCGTAGTTCTACGAGCAGTGCGATCAAATCGTTGCTTGGCTTAGCGCCGAAAACTGCGCGACGAATTGCAGCCGATGGAACTGAACAAGACATGCCGCTTGATCAAGTGAACAAAGGCGACCGTCTGCGCGTCCGGCCGGGCGAGAAGATTCCTGTCGATGGCCTAGTGGTTGACGGCAGCAGCGCAGTGGATGAAGCGATGGTCACGGGCGAACCCATTCCGGTCGTGAAGCGCGCCGGCGATCTCGTTATCGGTGCAACTGTAAACGGGACTGGTTCGTTCGTGATGGAAGCTGAGCGCGTTGGCTCTGAAACACTGCTCGCGCAGATCGTGCAGATGGTTGCGGAAGCACAACGCAGTCGGGCGCCAATTCAAAAGCTCGCTGATTTGGTCGCCGGCTATTTTGTTCCGGGCGTAATCCTTGTAGCCATCGTCACCTTTGTCGTGTGGGCGACAGTTGGTCCGGAACCGCGCCTGGCTTACGCGATGATCAATGCTGTTGCGGTGCTAATCATTGCGTGTCCCTGCGCGTTGGGCCTGGCGACGCCGATGTCGATCATGGTGGCCACCGGCAAGGGCGCGCAAATGGGTGTGCTGTTTAGAAATGCGGAAGCCATCGAAGTGCTGCGGGAGATCGACACGCTGGTGGTTGATAAGACGGGCACGTTAACTGAAGGCAGACCGAAGCTGGTGACGATTGCACCTGCTGAGGGATCGACTGAACAAGAACTGTTGCGCTTCGCCGCGAGTCTTGAACGCGCGAGTGAACATCCGTTGGCTGCAGCGATAGTTGCCGGCGCTGCCGAACGTGGCGTTGAACTGACGAAAGCGGAATCGTTTGCATCAATCACCGGCAAAGGCGTCAAGGGGCAGATTGACGGTCGCGCTATCAGTTTAGGAAATCTTGCGCTGCTCGAAGAACTTGGGATCGATCCGGGCGAACTCGTGGCGCAGGCCGAGAAGTTTCGCGCTGATGGACAGACGGTGATGTTCGTGGCGGTAGACGGAAAACCCGCAGGATTACTTGGTGTCGCCGACCCAATCAAAGCAACAACGCCGGAAGCGATCCAACAATTGCACGAACAGGGAATCAAGATCGTCATGCTAACCGGCGACAGCCGCACCACCGCAGAAGCCGTCGCCCGCAAACTCAACCTCGACGAAGTAGTCGCGGAAGTTTTGCCGAATCAGAAAGCGGAAGTCGTGAAGCGTTTTCAAAGCGAAGGACGGAAGGTGGCAATGGCGGGCGACGGCATCAACGATGCTCCCGCGCTCGCGCAAGCGCAAGTTGGGATTGCGATGGGAACCGGAACAGACGTTGCGATGCAGAGCGCCGGCGTGACGTTAGTCAAAGGAGACTTGCGCGGGATCGTGCGGGCGATTCTTTTGAGCCGCGCTACGATGCGCAACATCAAACAGAATCTCTTCTTTGCTTTCGTCTATAACTCCGTGGGCGTACCCATCGCCGCGGGTGTGCTTTATCCGTTCTTCGGTTTGCTGCTCAGTCCAATGATTGCGGCTGCGGCGATGAGCTTCAGCTCCGTTTCCGTAATCGGCAACGCTTTGCGGCTGCGGCGCGTGTCGCTGTAGCGTGGCGTCCCTCACCAAACGGCAAATCTCTCAAATGCGACTCGCCCAGTATCGCGGCTCCTGGTGCTGATGAGCCACGGCGATGACGACTATTGTTCCTTGATCAATTCCATAGATTAATGAGTAAGGAAAGTGTGGGAACAAGAAGCGACGGATTTCGGGCTCGATCTGTGTTGCAAGTAGCGGGTAGGTTCTGACGAGCCGGACAGCGCGATCGAGTTCGTCTAGAAAACGACGACTCAAACCTGGTTCCTGTTGCTCAAGCCATACCACTGCATCAGCAACTTCCTGATCCGCCAAACTAAGAAAGCGAATATTTATCATTGACGGTGCTTGGTCATTACCTCTTCATAAGAGACGGTGGGAATGCGGCCGGCTTTATAGGCTGCCCAACGCTGGCGAGCTTCTTCTGCCCAGATTCTATCTATCTCTGGGTCCGGTCTGTCGAGGTCGGTGAGAATCGCATCGACTAAACGCAGCTTTTCCACGTCGGGCAACGCCCGAATTTCTGAAACCAACTTGTCCGCTATCGGTGACATATTCCTGCTCCTATCCATCGAGCCAATAATATAAACATTCCAGGGCCACCCCTTCAACTGTCCTCACTTCTTAAACAGTTTTGCGAACGCGTCCCGCGCGTTTGTCGGCGGCCCTGATGAAGTTTCGCGTTCAACTACGCTTCGTGGCGCAAACAGTTCGCACGTGTTGCGCGCGTTTTTGTCCACTATGCGTGCCGGGATTGATTTATTACATTCGAAGCGGGCTCCGGGATCGAAGTAGGTGCACTGACGACAGGCGTGCAGGTCGGCATGGCAGTTTGGACAAGAGCTATCGACGTTAATCTTCGGCGGCGCTTTTGCTCCGCATGCAGTGCACTTCACCGACTCGCCAAAGGCCATCATTCGCGGCGAGCGTGGGCCTTCACGATCTTGAGGCTTTGACTGCGGACCTGTCTGCGGCCCTCGCTGCGACTTTGGCTGTTGCACCTCGCGATCGTTATCCATGTAACCGCGCTGTCGATATTTGCTCATCTTTTGGCTCCAGTTGATTAAGGGACGCGGCAAATCATACGTGAAATTCAGACAACGCCACAAACCATCCTTAGATTAGACGGCTTGACGCAGATTCGCCGAGCGATCGACGCCGCTTTGATTACTCCGCTGCGAGTCTGCACGACGCGGCACCAACGGCCGCCGAGCAATTGTTGAATCTCTGATCAAACAGGGCGCGAATGTAAATATCAATGACACAAGAGTCGGCAGCACACCCCCCGGTTGGGCCGAGTATGGGGGCCAAGTCGAAATCAAAGATTATCTTGAGCAAGTTTAGAAGAAACCGATCGGAGCCAAGCCGTTATTCCGGTCTAACGATGTTTGACGGGTAGACTTGACATATTTAAGCCCCAGCGGCAAGATTCCTTGTCCTTACAAGAATTTCGTTAACCCAACGGACGAATTAAACCCCTATCCGTTTTCACCGCCAAGTCAGGAGATCCAAATGAAAAACGAAGAGATCGTCAGAAAATTCATCGATGCCAAAGCCGTTGATTTTAACGCGATCGGCAAAATAGTGACCGAATTGGGCCCCGCATTGTCAGTTTCGAACATCGGCTACCGCATTGTCCTGAGTGGCCGCCCATTCATCATTGCGTGCCTCATGCCGGCTGGAGACATCAGGGAACTCGTCGGAGAGCTCCGCAATGTCGGAGGGGAACTCGGGAAGTAGTAAGCCAATCCGTGAAAATCAATTCTGATCGGAATAACTGCGAAGAGTGAGATGGGCTGAGGCCGATCTGGTGGCTAGGCTATGCCGCGCTTTAGATGTCGCGAAGGGAGCACTTGAGCTTTTCGCGGTGGAGGGCTATGCGGATGCGGAGTCTCCTCAGAACAGTTTCCGCCCCGAGAAAGCAATTGCCGAAACGGCAATGCTCATCTACGCGGCGTCCGGAGTCAACGGGATTCCGGATGTCGCGGATCGTGTCGCAGAGCTGGCGCTACTTCTTCTACCCCATGCTCGTTCGCAGCGTACGCTACTTAACATTGCTCTGCATCCCGCCATTTCCCTCGACTTCGCAGTGCCCCATGTTCTCCTGACCAAGCTCGGATATGTCGATACGAGCTTTGACGAACTTCTCAACTCCTGCATCAACTCGCAAGTTAGAAATGGGCACGAGCGACCCCCGTTTGCGTCTGTCGAACAGAGATGGATCGTATCGTTGTGTACGGACACTGAACCAAACCGCGATTGGCGGCCGGACTTAAAGAATTCCGTATTGAATCACCCAATGGATATGCTGGGGGGTGATCGCGCGGATGGCTATGCTTTTACGCACCTGATGATGTATTGCACCAACTTCGGATTTTGGACCAGCTTCTTACCTCGCAGTCGATCAGTGATTTTGGCCGAAGCCCGCTCGTTACTTGCCCGGTGCCTTGACGACGAAGACTACGATCTTGGCGCTGAGGTACTTATGGGTTGGCCATTGAGCGGTGCGCGTTGGTGTGCCTCGTCGGCTTTTGTCTTCCGCGTGCTTACCAGCATTGAAGACCAGGTTGGCGTTCTTCCAGCAGGCACCACCAAAACTGATCGCTTGAGTAGACTGGAAGGCAAAGAGCGAACTCAATATGCTTTTGGCACCGCCTACCACACGGCCTACGTGATGGGCATGCTCTGCGCGGCATCTCTCCGCCCCGGCAGGGCGCCTTCAGTCAGGATCAGCGGACCAGGCGTCGAGAAAGCGGTTGTCGATCATTTACTGCTTTTTCTGGACACCGATCAGGGTCATTGGCAGCCAGAGTTTGCGAAGCTGACGGAACCAGAGCAACGCGCTCTCGCGCCTCTGCTGCTTGATATTGCAATCGTTCAAAAATGTAGGAAGCACGACTATCAAGCGGTGGCGGATTTGCTGGTTGCAGGGAATGAGTATGGCCTGACGGGGTCCCCCCTTTGCGGCCAGGCCGCTGAATTACTGGAACGCCTCGCGCTTTGCTCCCACGCCATCAGTGCCGCAGCCAGTCCCACGCAAAACTAGTTGATGAGCGGTGGCGCGCAACCTGCGCCGGAGCAGGAGCCCGACTGTGAAGGAGGGCTCTTCGATTCCACTGCCTGCTGATAGCTGACTGCTGAGAAACGAAATGAGTTAACTGAAGCGGCGAAGAGGCTCAGTATCTCTGACCGAATCCTCTGCTCGAAGAAATTTGGGACACAATCGCTGAAGCGAATCAGGCGTTTGAGTTGACGGATACTCAGCGAGAGCTCGGTCGGCGGCTGGAATCAGCCAAAGACAATCCCGGTCAGGGTCGCACATGGGACGAGATCAAAGCTAAATCACCGGCTACTATCTTGCAGTCCCTTCAGGCTGCGCATCAGCTAAAACAAACTCGGTGTTGTTCCAACTTCGGCATCGACGCGAACGACGAGTTCGGCGCTATCGTTTTCAACGCGATTCACGGCGCTACTCACGGGGTGGCTCTTCATCTCGGAAGCAGGGAATGGTGCGAGCAGTTCCTTGAGTTCTGCGCTTTCTGTTCTCGCGTCAAGCCAGATGCCGTGCAGCTCGGGATGAAGAATAACCGGCATGCGATCGTGAATAGGATGAAGAAGTTCGTTTGCAATGGTAGTGATGATCGCGCACGAATTAATCGACGCTCCATCTTTGGTCCAACGGTCCCACACGCCGGCGAAGGCAAACACCGACTCGTCATTCAGTTGAAAGTAAAAAGGCTGCTTCGCTCTACCCGTGCGCTTCCATTCGTAGAAACCGTCGGCCGGGATCAGGCAACGACGTCTTTGGAACGACTCGCTGAAGCTGGCTTTCGTCTCGATTGTCTCCGAGCGCGCGTTGATGAAGCCTTTGCTGTCAGTGCTCCACGAGGGAATCAAGCCCCAGGTGAGTGGCGACAGCTCTGGCCCGCTGCCGAAGTCTGCCAGCGCCAGCACGGTTTGACTGGGCGCGATGTTGTAACGCGGGAACAATAGCGGAACGTTTTCAGCATTGAGGCGAGCAAGCTTTAATCGTTCCGGGGACTTGAGTGTGAA
>JANLYZ010000079.1:0-18606 GCA_031365905.1 Chloracidobacterium sp.
ACGCCAACAACTGTTCTCGGCGCTGACTTCTCCGTTTGGTGCAGGAGGTGTGCGTTTGCGGCTAACCACGCTATTTGCTAACGACGCCAAAATCGGCTCATACATGCGCTCGCTGCTTCACATAAACGCAAATGATCTCACGTTCACCGATCTGCCCGATGGCACGCATACGGCAACATTCGACGTCGCCGCGATTACGTTTGGCGACAATGGCAGCGTTGTTGATCAGGTTGCCGAAACCTTCACCACGAAAGTGCGCGGTGAGGAATACCCGCGGTTGCAAAGGGACGGCTTCGTTTTTTACTTGACTGTTCCGATCAAGAAAGCCGGAGCCTACCAATTACGCACGGCGCTCCGCGATCAGGGCTCTGGTCACGTGGGTTCCGCCAGCCAGTTTATCGAAGTACCTGACATAAAAAAGAATCGCCTGCTTCTCTCAGGCATACTCCTAAGTGCAACGGATCCCGCAACGGCTCCGAAGCCTGCTGCCCCGGCAGGCGGGGCCGCTAATCAGTCTGCGGCTGGTGAAGCTGCAGCGAAAAAAGAGTCGGAGTCTGCCAGCCGGGCGAACGTGGCTTTGCGCCAGGTTAAGCTGGGCCAGATCTTGCGGTATTCTTTCATTGTTTATAATGCGCGGCTGGATAAGATTACGTCTCTGCCGCAGTTGAGCACTCAGGTGCAACTGTTTCGCGATGGGCAATTAATCTTTACCGGTAAAGAGATCGCATTGAATGACGAAAAGCAGCCCGACCTGAAACGGATCGCGGCCGGCAGCGCACTGCAAATTGGCTCCGATCTTTTGGCGGGTGAATACGTGCTGCAAGTATCCACAACCGATCTTCTCGCAGACGAGAAGCACCGCGTTGCGAGGCAATGGATCGATTTTGAAATTGTTAACTAAGACTTCGGTCTTTGGTTTTGAACCCTTGTTCTTAGTGTTTTGTCCTGTGCATTTTTGCCGGTTACCTCTACAAGCAAAGCTCCACTTTTAAAGATTCAAAGACCTAAAACCAAAGACCAAAATCCAAAACCGCGACCTGTTCTAAATGCGCTCAATCATCATCGGTACTGCCGGCCATATCGATCACGGGAAGAGTTCACTCGTTCAGGCGCTCACCGGTAAAGATCCTGATCGTTTACCCGAAGAAAAGCGACGCGGCATTACCATCGATCTGGGATTTGCAGACTTGGATCTTGGCGACGTGCGCGTTGGGTTCGTCGACGTGCCCGGCCATGAACGGTTCGTGAAAAACATGCTCGCGGGTGTTCACGGCATCGACGCGGTCGCGCTGGTGATCGCGGCTGACGAAGGGGTGATGCCGCAAACGCGTGAGCACTTTGAAATCTGCCGGCTGCTCGACGTGCGGCATGGTCTGGTGGTGCTGACCAAAACCGATCTCGTCGAGCAGGAACTGCTTTCGCTCGTGCGCGCCGAAGCTGAAGAACTCGTGGCGGGATCGTTTCTCGAAGGCGCGCCCATCATTCCGGTGAGCGCACGCGCCGGCGCAGGTCTGGATGAATTGCGCGCTGCGTTGCACGACCTTGCCAAGCTGGTTCCTGAACGCTCGTCGGATTTTGTTACCCGGTTGCCGGTCGATCGTGCCTTCACGATGAAGGGCTTTGGCGCGGTTGTTACAGGCACACTCGTGGCGGGCGAGATTGCCGCGGGCGATGAACTCGAGTTGTTGCCTGGGGGGCGGCGGGTGCGTGCGCGCGGAGTGCAGGTGCATGGCGCCGCAGTTTCGCAGGCGCAATCGGGACAGCGAACCGCCGTGAATCTCGCCGGCATTGACGTGGGCGAAATTGAACGAGGAATGACGCTCGCTAGAATCGGTCGATTGCGACCTACGCAAATCATTGACGTTGAGCTTAACGTTTTGAAGAGTTCTTCCCGGGCTATGCGGACGCGTTCGCGTGTGCGCGTTCACATTGGCTCGGCGGAAGTGCTGGCGCGCGTTCGCGTGCTGAACACTCGCGGCGAAGTTCCTCCCGGTGAAACAGGTTTCGCCCAACTGCGATTCGAGAGTCCGGTCGTCGCGCTTCACGATGAACGCTTCATCATTCGTTCTTACTCCCCGTCCGAGACCGTTGCCGGTGGACTTGTTTTGGATCCGCAGGCGAACAAACATCGCGGCCGGGAAATGGCGAGGACTCACGAACGCCTGCGCGTGCTACGCGATTCTGATCGACCAGGCAAACTGGCTCAGTTTGTCGCGGCGGCCGGCGACGTGGGACTAAGGCTTGCCGATATTGCCGCCCGGACGGGTTGGAATGACGAAGTAATAGCGCGACTTGTGAAGCAAGCTCAGAAAGCAGCGCCGCCGGACGGGTGGGAAACGGTAGTCGAGTCCGATGGCGTTCTAGTCTCGCAGGAGAACCTGGAAAGGCTCTCGCGAATAACACTCGAGGCTGTGAAACTGCACCACCAGCGCGAGCCGTTGGCGCGCGGCCTGGCGCGCGAGACTTTGCGCGAACGTCACTTCGCTCATGCGGCGCCGGAAGTATTTCGTGCGGTCATCACCCGGCTTGAAAGAGAAGGCGTTTTACTTTCCGAGAAGGACATTGTCCGCGCGCGCGAACATGGTCAGGAGTTATCGGTGGCTGACGAACAGGTGCGAAAGAAGATCGCGGAAGTCTATGAGAAGGCTGCGCTCGAACCGCCTGCACTCGATGACGCCTTCGATCGGGCAGGCGTACCCGCCGGCCAGGGCCCACATGCGCGAAAGATTCTCCAGCTGTTGCTCGACGACGGATCGCTGCTGCGTGTGCACGCCGAAATGTTTTTTCATTGCCAGGCGATCGAGCAACTGAAAAGCCTCTTGCGCCGGTATGCAGCGGAGCATGAACCGGACCGGCTTATCGACGTGCCGAAGTTTAAGGAGCTGGCCAAGGTTTCTCGTAAGTATGCTATACCTTTGCTTGAACATTTTGACCGCGAACGCATTACAGTTCGGGCCGGCGACAAGCGCGTTATTTTGAAGTGAACTCGAATTGAAACGAATTTCTTCTTTGTGCCCTCCCACTCGTGGGAGGGAGGCAGACATCTATATATCTTTCGTTGTCACGCTGAATGGATTGAAACACTTGCGTTCCGCGAAGCGCGGCGTTAACATGCTGGCCACATAAACGTATTCGGCTTTTTCTCTATAAACCTTCATAGCGACTCAAATTGCCGGAGGGGTAAAATGAAAATTAAAGAAGTGTTGGCAGCGCTGGTGGGTTTAGCGTCAGCCGTTGGCGCGATCTATTTCTTTTGGAAATTTGTCACTTTCGAGGAAGCCGGCGGCGGTAAGCATTTCGGTTGGTATTCACTGGCTCTGGCCGCAGTCGCTTTCGTGTGTGGGTTGATCTATTTCCTGGGTCACGTCAATCAGGAAGAAGAGATCCACATCACGCAGTAACTGGGCGCACTAACTTTTCGCGCTTCGCGGTATATCTGTTTTTGCCGACAGGGCTGATAAGGGCTTCGCCGTAGTTATTGCCGAAATCTAAATTGACGCCGTTTGTGCACACCCGCGCTTGTCCCGTGCCCAAACGGCGCTTAGTCTGTTAGCGTCCAAATACTTTTCAGGAGAAACGCATGTTGCTCGGTTCAATTATGCTTGCCCAGGTGGAATCAACCGCTAACAAGCCTACTTATTTTATCCCGGTGTTCTTCGGACTCTTTCTGGCAGGCGCCATTGCCTGGTTGGTTGCCTCGGTCCTCGGCTTCGCGCGCGCGCGTGCCTTTGGCCCATCGGCTAGATGGTTTTCGTTTGCCGCGGTCTGCCTGCTGCTGTTTCACATTCAAATCATTGCGGTTGGTTTCGGACTCCTGACTAACGACACCGCGCTCGCCTTTAGTATTCTGACCTTTCTGAATGTGTTTGTGATTCTCGGCGCGGTGTGCGCAATTATGGGTTTCATCAAATTAACAAGCCCGCGCTAGGGTAATGCAAACTGTTAGTTTGCGGTGTCAAAACCTCTCAATAGCAATCTGCAAACTAACAGTTTGCGTTACGACCAACGCGACAGGCCAACGCTCAGCGGACAGTTAGCACTCCTTTCGATGTCGAAGAAAGTTTTTGTCATCGCCGCGCTTGCACTTGCTGTGGGCACGGCGGTTTTGTTATTTCGTGAACGAAGTAACACGGGTGACGCTGCGGGCGACATGTTTGTGCGCACGCGCGGCAGCCGCTTCGTCATCGGCGGGAAGCCCTTTCGTTTTGTCGGCGCTAATGTTTCCGTGATGTATCGCGACGACGACCGCGCGCGCATGCCGGAGACTTTTCGACAAGCTGCGCAAGCAGGCATTCGCGTTGTTCGTGTGTGGGCTTCAGGTGAAGGTGGGCCCGGCGACATTGGGCCGGTGGGCGCAGATTCTTCAGATTGGCCCCGCACGCACCCGCTTCGATGGGCCCCTGGCAAATGGAATGAAGAAGCGTTTGTTAACCTGGACAACGTAATTGCCGAAGCTGCTCGCAATAAACTGCTCGTGCAACTCTGTCTCGCCAACTGGTGGCGCGATACCGGCGGTGTCACGCAGTATTTGCGCTGGGCCGGCATCACGGATGCGGCGGATGATAGATTTCGTTTCGGCATCAACCCGGAACGCGCGATGCTTTTTTACAGCAACGACGAAACGCGTCGTCTCTATCGCGAACAACTGGAGAAACTTGCCACCCGCCGCAACACCGTCACCGGTGTGCTTTACAAAGACGACCCAAATATTTTTGGTTGGGAGTTGATGAATGAAGCTCAGGCGGTGACGAGCCGTTGGGCTGAACGACGCGCGTGGATTGCCGAGATGAGTTCCTATCTCAAGTCGCTTGATCCCAATCACGTCATCGCTCCCGGCGACTGGGGATATCGCACAGCCGCGGAGAGACGCGAGTGGGTACTCGATCATCAGTTACCCAATATCGACTACTGCGACGTGCACAATTATCCGCGTGACGATCTCGACAGCTTCGTTGATTCGCCGGCGGCGCTGCGTGAGTTTATCGACAACCGCGCGGCGGCGGCTCTCTCGATTAAGAAGCCGCTTGTGTTTGGCGAGTTCGGAATGGGCGTGGAAGGCCATAACGGTTTTTCGCAAGCTGATTGGTATCGCGCTTACCTCGAAGGCAATGTGGCCGCGGGCGCTGCCGGGGCCATGTTCTGGATTCTGACGCCCGATGCGGCGCGCGGTTACGGTGTCACTTATGCAAGCGATCGCGACCGGGGTGTGCTGGCAGAAGTCGCACGGGCCTCGCAGATGTTTGCCGCGCTCGCCGCCGCTGATCCGCCTGATCGATTGCTCGATCCCACGCGACATTTGGTGCCGCGCCAGTTTGCCTGGACGCGTCCGGCAAACGACTCAGCGAAGCTGCCGCTCATGATCGTGAACGAAGACAAGTCGATACTCTATCGCTTCAAGCCGGAAATGGCGTCGAGCGAACGCTTCGAGAAAGTTGGCGGTGGACCCGGATACATCTGGGGATTTGGTGTTGGCTATCTTGAGTACACCGTGCCGGCGCGCGCTGATCGTCGTCGTGTCAGCGAGCTGATCATCCGCGCACACCTTCAGCCCGTGTTGCCTGTAGATGCTAAGCCTGAAAACATCCAGACGCGCGTTACGCTTTTCGTGAATGGCAGAGACTTCGGCTCGCGCTTGATTCCGTGGGAGCCTGCTGGTCAGCCGTTGATCCAGGAGTGGCGAGTCAATAGTTATCTAACGCGGCTGCGGGCGATGCGTGGCCAACCCATCACGATTCGCTTCGCCGTCACGCCTGAGTCTGATTGGCTCTATGGCGTAAATATTTCCAACTGGCCGGAAGGCTACGATTCCCATGATGCGAAACCGGTTGAGGTTGAGGTGCGGCGGTAGCGTGAACCGCCTGCGCAAGTTCTCTTGCATTGACCGTTTAAGGTGGCAGAGAGCCTGAGTCTGGACTATTCTTGTAACTAAGCAATATCTTAGGAGGTGAGTATGACGAAGCTTGAAACGGCATTGAGTGTCGAACAAATCTTGGAGGGCATGCTTCAGCTTAGTGATGAGGAGAAGAGAACGCTGGCCTCAATCGTCGTATCAGATCCGAGATTGGAAGGATTCGTAGAAGAGTTGGACGACAACTTGACGTGCGAGCGGGCGGTTAATGAGGGACCGCCGGAACGATTTTGTCCTGACGAGTTAACCCCGCATGAAATATGAGCTATTGCGCTCCCCGTTAGCACTTCGCCAATTGCGACACTTGCGCAGAACCAATCCTCAAGTAACCTCCGTAATCATAGCCCGAATAACCGCCCTGTCGAATGACCCACGGCCTCCGGGCGCAACAAGACTTGTGAACCGTCCGGAATGGAGAATCAGGATCGGCAGCTATCGCGTTCTTTACCAAATTAATGATAAGAACGGGACGGTGACTGTTGCTTCTGTTTCCCATCGCCGCAACGTCTACAGATAGATTGGCGTCGCGGGTTATTTGAGGCATGACTGTAACGAAGAACATTGTGATCACAGAAGAAAGCCTAACGATCGAATTGAACAACGGTTCCTCGATCTCCGCGCCTCTTGGCTGGTATTTGCGGCTTATGCATGGCACTCAGCAAGAGCGAAACAATTGGCGACTGATTGGAAACAATGAAGGCATTCACTGGCCCGATCTGGATGAGGACATCAGCATCGAGAATCTCTTGCTTGGAAAACCCCTCCTGCGAGAGCCATGCCTCGTTCAAGCGACGGCTTGAGAACCGAAAGACCAATCCTCAACAATAGACCACTCAGCTAGCCTACTCAGCGACTTGCCGCCTTCAAATGTCGATCCATGAAATCCGCACTCGCGTGATAGGCTCGCAGCCAATCCTCGTGTCGCAGAAAATCGTGTATCTCATCCGGGAAGATTAGCTGCTCAAACTCCACGCCCTGATTTCGCAAGGCTTCCACCAGGTGAACCGTTTCGCTGAACGGTACGTTGCGATCGTCGTCGCCGTGGATCAGTAGCACCGGCGAACGCCACGTCTTCATCGACGCGAGCGGCGAGGATTCAAACGCGAGTCGCGCGGCATCAGGTTTTGCCAACGGATCGTACGTAGGCACGAAGTTGCGCACGACGATGTTCCAATCGTGAACGCCGTGCATGTCGACGCCTGCTGCAAAAAGATCTGAAGCCCGCGCGAGGCCCATCGCTGTCAGGTAACCGCCGTACGATCCGCCCCACAAGCCAATTCGCTTTGCATCGACATCCGCGCGATTGCGCATGTAAATGCCCGCGCCCATCACATCGTTGAACTCGCTGCCGCCGGTCGCGCCGTAATTCAAAGCCTCGCGAAACTCCATCCCGTAGCCAATGCCGCTGCGGTAGTTGACCGACAAAACGATGTAACCGTGGTTCGCCAGATACTGATTCATCGCATAGGCGTTCCGGTAGTAGTACATGTAATGCCAGCCCAAAAGCATCTGCCGCCGCGAGCCGCCGTGGAAAAAAATGATCGCAGGATGACGCTTCGTCTTGTCGAGGTTCGCAGGCAGAAACAGTTGGCCGTGAATCTTTATGCCGTCGGCGCTGTCGAAGATTACCGGCTCAGGTTCAACGAGCGAGCTTTCGGGAAACTCTGCGGGAATTGTTAGAGGCGCGAAGTCGCGAATTGGAGTTGAACCAATCTGGATTCCGGCACGTCCGGGTCGCCGTGCATCTGAATGAAAGAAGGCAACACCTTTGCCATCGCTAGTCTCAACTGGCGACCACTCGATGCTGTTGCCCCCGATTATTCCGGCGGTCACCGCTGTCTGCTGTTTTCCCCCGGCTGCGGGGACGCGCCAAATGTAGCGACGATCGATGTCGGCTTGATTTGAAGAATAGATAATCTCCTTCCCATCAGCGCTCGTGGATACATGTTCGACTTCAAACTCGCCCGGGGTTAGTAGAACAGCTTTACCGGGCGCGGTTGTCGAGATCGAATACAGATGCGTCCAGCCGTCTTTCTCCCAGGGGAAAACGATATGGTCATCAGCCGACCAGATGAGTTGATAGTCCGCGACGATGTTTCTGAAGACGCTGCCGGCGTTCTTGTCGGCTTTCCAAAGTTCTCGCCCTGCGCCGGTCTCAGCATTGGCAATGCGAATCGACCACGGCTCGCCCATGCGCTTCGGCGCAAACGCTCCCGCTTCCCGCGAAGCTGGAATGCGTATGAAGGCCACTTGTTTGCTATCTCGCGACCAAACTGGATCGCTGTCGCGATCGACGCTCGGATCGAGATAGCGCACCGTCTTCGCGGCAAAATCATAAACGCCGACGAAGCCGTGATCCCGGCGGCCGCTTACGAAGACGAGTTTCGAGCCGTCAGGAGACCAGCGCAGCGAATCGCTTTGGCCCTTTGCCGCGATGAGCACGGCGGGTTTTTCGGTGCCGGTGAGCTTGAGGGAGCAAATCTTCTGTTGCCAAAGGTAGGTGACGAGATCGCCTTTTGGAGAGACGACGGCGGAATGGCCTTCGGCCAACTGGCGTGGTGGTTTGCCGTCGAGAGTGACCAGCCACAACAGTTGTCCTGGTGTCTCCGGCGCGCTGCGCGGATTCGGGTTTTCGCCAAAGCTATCGAGGTCACCGCCGCGCGTGTAGATGATCGCCTTCGCGTCCGGAGTCCAAACGAGTTCGCCGATTTCTTCGCCGTCGTCTCCGCTGTACGAGGTTATCTGTCTGCCTTTGTATTCGGGCGGACTCGCGATCCAGATATTTCGTGAGCCCTTTGCAATCTGCACCCAGCCGACACTGCCGCCAACCGGCGCCGCGACCAGACTGGAAGGGAAGGGCGCACTCATTACTTGCTCGAGCGTGAAGTGGTTCGCTGGTGATTCGGTTTGCGCGAACGCAAGGGCTACTAAGAAACAAAGCAGTAGCGTGGCGATGAGAAATTTTTTCAAGAGGGTCCTCCTATTTAGCGAAGAAGCGTGGACGGAAGGCGGAGATTAGACAGCCAGCACTTATGGAATTATGAAGAACAGCGAATCTGCACTATGCGGCGCGGAGCAGCGACTTTTCGACGGCCTGCGGTAACTCAATTAGAACAAAATCGGCAGCGGGGTATAAATAATCTTCACCGCTTTCATCTACTACTCGGAGATCGCCCTCCGTGGCCGCCTCGGAATCAGACAACACACGATAGATTTTGTGTAGTTCCAACGAGGCGGGGTAGTCGGAATTGTTGACGCATACTGCAAAGCGATTTTCAGATTTTTGGAGTTCTTTCATGATTTAGTCATGGTAGCGTTTACGCTTGATTTCCTTACGGCCAATGCCATGAGCCTCGTACCAGTGAAGTTCCGCAAGGCGGATCCTACCACTTTGTAAACGTACTGTCGCGAGCCCTTTCAGTTTTCGCCATCGTCCCTTGCCGTACTTTCGCTGCAACCTCGCGAGGTCGTGAATTCTACCACCGACCGCAATGATCTGGACGTCAGTGATTTGGCTGAGAATTTCGAAGTTCATGTCCTGCGCATTTAAGCAGCGGGAACCTGAGTAATTCAACCCGATCAGCAGCAGGTGTGGTTAGAAGACGTTGCCTAATATCTTTCAACGTCAGTTGTGCGTCGCTCGAAGACGTTCGCCACCGAGGGCAATTGTCGCGCGGCCGCTTGAATCGCCTCGAGCGACTTGCGATCCAGCTGGTAGATAGAAGCCGATGGCACTGCGCCCAGCGAAACACGAAACGCGGGTGAACCAGACTGGTCGAGCGCCGCAAGAATCAATTTGTTGCTGAAGTAACGACGTCCGCGCGCATCGATCACAAAGTCTCCCTCGCGCATTTGCTTCAGCTCATTTGGATCGGATAGGAAGACGCAAACCAGATCGGGACGCCCAGCACGCTGGGCATAATAAGTAGCTAGTGTTTGACTCTCGCTCGCCACTCGCGCACCGAGCGGCGCGCGCTTCGCTACTTCAAACATAGCGTCGCGCATGCTGGCGTCGTAAAACTCGTCGTGCGGAAAGTAGTAGCCGGCTGTGGCCATGCCACCGCCCAGCTCATTGGTGTAGAGCCGGAAGTGTGGCGCCGCTTTAGTTAACGCAGCAAGCGAACCAGCCATCACAATTAGCGCGAGCATTAGACACGCGTAAGCCCTGGGCCAGTTTGCGGACAGCACCGCAGAAAGTTTTTCGCCAAGCCAACGTCCAACAGTCTGCACTCCAATCGCGGAAGTGATGAGCACCGCCGGCAAGACGGTCGTGAAGTAACGCGTAAACTTTCCGCCGCCAAAACTGAACGTCATCATCCAAAGGAACATCCACAGGAGGATGAAGTAGCGTCCATCGCCGAGCTTGCGCCGGAAAATCAGCGGCAGACCAACCATGAAACCAGCAACCGTCAAAACCGGCAGCTTGACGAGGATGAAGAGATGATAAAAATACCAGGGAATACCCCGAAACCAATCCGTCAGCTTATGTGAATAAAGCTTACCCATGAATTCGTATCCGTCGTGGCCGATCCGCTTTTGTCCGGCGAACTGGAAAATCTGATGCCAGCTATCTGGGAGCAGAACGGTAGGGTTCAGAAGCAGGAATATGACAAACATGAGGCCGTAGAATTTGAGCAGTCGTATTTTCTCCAGCCGCCAGCGGGTCGCCGGCACTCCCTGGAAAATGTAGTAGTAACAAATTGTCACGGTTAGAAGTTGTGGCAGATACTTCGACGCCATCAATGCGCCAAAAGCGGCAGCAGCAGCCCAATAATATTTTTCGCCTTCAGTTACGGATTTAGTTTCGGCAACACGTTGCCCGCGCAGCCAGAAGATGTTACCCAGCAGGAAGAAGAACAGTACGAAGGTGTCTTCTTTCGCGATGCGATTGAAGCCGATGGCCATGGGATCAAGAGCCCACAGCGCTGCGGCGATCAACCCAACCTCCGCGCCAAACAATTCGGCGGTCAGCAGGTAAATCAGAATCGCCGTGAGCGCGCCGAAAATAATTCCCGGCAAGCGCAAGGCTGTTTCAGTTGCAATTGGGTGCTGGCCACCAAGCGAAGGAATGCTGTTCCACTTGTCAGCGAAGACCACGCTGCAGGTCAGAAACGCTTTCATCAGGAATGGATGCTCGCTATTGGCCGCTGTCAGTCCATGTTCGCGGTAGTCGGTCACGGCCTCAAGCTTGTTTAGTTCGTCTTCACTCAAGCCTTCCGCGCTCAAGCCCGAGGCACGAAAAGCGAAACCGCTTAAGATTAGCAGGGCCAGCAGGACGGCGACGACAGTTCTGTTTACGGAGACGACACCGCGTGCGGCAAAAAGCTCAGGCCGCAAGCCCGCAGTGATAATCGCACTAGCCTTGGTTGCCAACTTTCGTTCCTTTAGTGCTCGTGAGCCCGCAGTGGGCGGATTAAGGCGTCCGACAAAAGGGGGAAGCGTAACGCGATTCAAACAATGGCGCAACCTGAGGCCAAAAAACCCGAGCAAATGCGTTTAGAGGCTTGCAATTCCTGCGGAAATCAGCGAACATTCGCGACGTTTGTTGACCTTAGATCGCAGCGGCTGGCGTCGTCTACCTGGAGCTGGTCGATTCCGCTGATCATATAACGGTTGTTCGTCAATTCTTTCCACACTTGTGATTGATTTTTCCAGGACGCGATCTTCGTGCTCTTGATGAATTTAGAGAGGAAGCAATATGGCAGAAATTCAGGAGAACCTTGAAGCGGGAAGTTCCGCCCAACCCTTCCGCATAGATCAAAAGCTCCACCAGATACTTTACAAATCGGAAGCGGCCCCCAAGCTCGAACCGATGCCAGAGGAAGTATTGCCGGAGCCGGTTTATCCGCAGAAGGCCGACCCGGTCCCGATGACCCGGAAGGAATATCAGAAGTTTAACGCGATTCGAACCTGGAAGAGTTGGGGCTCTCCTTACTTCAAGTCACGCTGGCACAGCAACGAGTTGCGCCCGATGGTTCCGTACCTGTTTACGGAATGGAAGTGCAATCTCGATTGTCACTATTGCTGGTCTTACAACAACGCCGTCAAGGGCATGACTGAAGACGTTGCCAAACGCTCCATCGATTGGCTGCATTCAATCGGCTCGCGCGTGTTGGCATTAATGGGTGGCGAGCCGCTGCTGCGTCCAAAGTTCATCCACAAGATCGTTGACTACAGCGCGAAGCGAGACATCTTCGTTTACTTGCCGACCAACGGCCGCTTGATGAAGCCCGACGTAATCGACCGGCTCGGCGACGCGGGTATCGCGACGTTTAATCTGGCAGTTGATTCCGTGAAGGAACGCAAGTCGCTGCCGAAGGCGCTGGATCCGATCCGCCCTTACTTCGATTACCTCGTCAAGCGCCAGCATCACTATGGCTACTCCGTGATGTTCAATATCAACATCTGCCATAACAATATGGACGATGTTAAGGAACTGACCGAGATTGCTCACGACAATGGCATCGCCACGGATTACCACGTGAACGAAACGCCGATGATGGAGCAGACCCACTTCAAACATCTCGACGACAATCAGACTTATCTGACTCCCGAAGACTGGCCGAAGGTTGATGCGCTGCTCGACTACCTGCAGGATCTGCGCGTTAACAAGGGTTACAAGATGGCGAATCCAACGCAGCACATGGAAGACATGAAACTGCTGATGCGAGGTCGGGTGCCACCCTGGCAGTGTCGCGCCGGACAGAATTCGCTGATCATTCGCACAGACGGTTCGCTGGCGCCGTGTTTCCCGATGTATTCGGCGACACATGATTGGGGCACGGTCGGTAACCACAAGTTTGACGTGAAGCAGTTGGACGATATGAAAGTTGAATGTACGAAGCACTGTCTCTCGACGTGCAACTACATTCTCGGTTATTGCTACGACAACATGCGCGTCATCAAATGGGGACTGAAGCAAGCAATGCATGGCTTCAAGGGAGCCAGCAACGGCTTCTGATCTGGTCGTCAACGCAAACGAAAACCGGAGTCATTCACAATGGCTCCGGTTTTTTCTGTCTTCAATTCTTGTAATGGTCTGTTTAGTTGATCTCTCAGTGCCCCCTCTGTGTTCTCTGTGCCTTTGTGGTGGGTGTGGATTTGGATATTCACCACGGAGACGCAGAGAACACAGAGGGTGCACAGAGCAGACGGCAAGGAATTACGCAACCATTGGATGATGTCACTATGTAACCCGTCCGCCCTTCATCGTCAGGATGCCGATGATCACATTGATGCCCACACCGATCGCAATCGCGATCCAGTATTGCCTTTGGTCGTCGATGGCGCTCTTGTAACGAATCATGGTTGCTATGCCGAGCGGACCCCAGACAAGAATTGACGAAACGAGACCTGGCCCATAACTAAGAATGCTAAGTGCGGTCACGGTGTGGGTGATCGCATTTCCTGCTACCAGGGCTCCCAGGATCACCAGCATCATCGGAAGAAACTTGAGTTGTTTCGCCAGCACGACTCCGATCGTAACTAGAATCAGACCCACGCTCTGCGCCGCCAGAAAACGTGCCGTCGACATATGCACGCCTCTGAGCCGCAGGATGTAGGCCGGATATCCTTCGCCGCCAAAATATTCTTCGGCGATGTGGATTACATAACTAAGCGGAAAGAGCCACGACCAGAGAATGGTCCGGTGATCGTAAATTCCGAGCGAGAAGTTTGCTTTAGTAGTCATTACTTGGAGATCATGCTGCCGCGGCGTCAAAAGCTTTAGGATTGTCTTAAGCGAAACCTGACTGTTATATCAGAACTGTCAACACACGCGATGCCCAGGCCCGAAGGACCGGCTCTTTAAGTCAGCTAGCGCGCTTCACACGAACCCAGATAGAATGTGCTGGTTTCGTCACTACCCTGCGTCTTCCTGCCTGAACAAATGCAGCTATGACCATTACTGCCGGCACTCGACTTGGCCGCTACGAAATCCGCTCGAAGATTGGCACAGGCGGCATGGGCGAGGTGTATCTGGCGGAAGACACACAACTCCGACGTCGAGTGGCACTGAAGATCTTGCCCGGTGACTTTGCTGCCAATCAGGATCGACTGCGTCGCTTTATTCAAGAGGCGCAGGCCGCTGCCGCGCTCAATCACCCGAACATCGCTCACATTTATGAGATCGGCGAGAGCGATGGCGTTAACTTCATCGCCATGGAGTTGATCGATGGTCAAACGCTGCGAGAATTAATTCATAGTCAAACAGATCTGAGAAAGCTGTTGCGCTATTTGCAGCATGTCGCCGAAGGGTTGGCGAAAGCCCATGCTGCGGGAATTGTGCATCGTGACCTGAAGCCGGACAACATCATGATCACTCGCGACGGTCACGCGAAGATTCTTGACTTTGGAATCGCAAAACTGGTCGAGCCAGCGGAGCGATCGGGTGTGAGCAACGAGGCCGGCAGTGAACTTGCTACCGTCATCCTGCAACAGCATTCCATATCCGGCATGATCCTTGGCACCGCCGGCTATATGTCACCCGAACAGGCACAGGGCAAGACAAAAGAGATCGATCATCGCTCAGACATCTTCTCCTTCGGTTGCCTCTTGTACGAAGCAGCCACTGGGCGGAAGGCCTTTGAGGGCAAAGACGTGCTTGATTCTCTGCACAAGATCGTGCACGCGCCCACACCGCAGATTAGAGACTTCAACGCTGACGCACCAGATGAACTGCAGCGGATCGTGCGCCGCTGCCTGGCCAAAGATCCTGAAGACCGCTTTCAAACAATCAAGGATGTAGCAATTGAATTGAGAGAGCTACGGCGCGAGCTGGAAGGAAGCGTCGATACCACGGTTACTCCTGCAATCGGTATTGAGGCAACGCAACAGTCAAGTGCCGCAGCCATCGACCGTCACAGCCACAACACCACATCCCGGATGCCATCAGCTTCGCCCTCGACGCGCGCCTCAAGCGCGGAATACGTTGCCTCCACAATCAAGCAGCACAAACTCACCGCGGCCATTGCAGTACTCGTGCTGGTTCTTAGCGCCGTCGGTCTCGGAGCCTATCTGCACGCACGTAACACCGAAGTCGCAATCGAATCAATAGCGGTGTTACCGTTTGAAAATCAAAACCAGGACCCGAACAGCGATTATCTCTCTGACGGTCTGACTGAAAGCATCATCAACAGCCTGACGCAGCTCCCCAACCTCAAAGTAATCCCGCGTAGCTCGGCGTTCAGCTACAAAGGCAAAGGAACAAACCCGCTGACCGCTGGCAAAGAGTTAGGTGTACGCGCAGTGGTGACGGGCCGCATCATGCAACGCGGCGATGATCTCACCGTCAGTATCGAGCTTGTCGACGTGCGTGACAACAAGCAACTCTGGGGTGAACAGTACAGTGAAAAGGTTTCGGACTTGCTTACAGTGCAGCGGCGGATTGCCAAAGAGATCACCACCAACCTGCGATTAAAGCTGTCGGGCGAGGAGCAGGCCCGTGTGACCAAACGTTACACGGAAAACCCGGAAGCCTACCAGCTCTATCTGAAAGGCCGCTTCTATTGGAACAAGCGCACGGCCGAGGCGCTGAAGAAATCAATCGATTATTTCAATCAAGCGATTGAAAAAGACCCTACCTTCGCGCTGGCTTACGCCGGACTGGCTGACTCCTACGTTGTGCCGGCCAACCCGTTACCGCCAAAAGAAAATATGCCGAAAGGGAAGGCAGCCGCGCTGAAGGCCCTGGAATTAGACGACACGCTGGCCGAAGCGCATACGTCACTGGCGCGTATCTTAGCAGTATATGATTGGAACTGGCTGGGGGCTGAAAAGGAATTCAAGCGCGCCATCGAGCTGAACCCGCGTTACGCGGTAGCACACCAATGGTATGGTGATTATTTAGCGGTAACGGGCCATGCTAATGAAGCTATAGCAGAGGAAAAACTAGCCCAGGAACTGGATCCGCTCTCCATTATAATCAACTTTAACCTGGCACTGGATTTCTACTATGCTCACGAATACGATCAGGCGATCGAACAATTCCGAAAGACGCTGGAGTTGGATCCAAACTTCCCTCCTGCGTACCAATTCCTCCCTGCCGCTTATGAGCAAAAGGGAAAGTACGGCGAAGCGATCGCGGAGTTCCAAAAGGCACCCCCGGTGAAGGGGGGCAGCGAATGGTCTTTTTCAAGGGCTGGTCTGGGACACGCCTATGCTGTGTCAGGTCAGAAACGAGAGGCACAGGCGGTGCTCGACGAACTCAAGCAGTTCTCCGAACAACAATATATTCCCGCGACCAGCGTGGCCCTGATTTACGCGGGCCTGGGCGATAAGGACCAAGCTTTTGCGTGGCTGGACAAGGCCTACGAAGAGCACTCGTTTCAGATGGCTTGGCTCAAAGTGGAGCCAAGGTGGGATACGCTTCGTTCAGACCCACGCTTCGCAGACCTCTTGCGGCGCGTCGGACTGCTGTAGTAAGGCAAACGTTGTGCGTCTGGCAATTATCACGCCCGTGCCATTTGGATTTTCTCCGTGCATCCGCCGTGTTCTCTGTTTCTCTGTGGTGAGGGTTTTACAGGAAAAATTCACCACTGAGACACAGAGTGCACAAAGGCTGCACAGAGAAACGAGCTTATCCCGACAGACCCCTTCGGGCCTCTAGACATTCACGAACGCCCTGCGATCCGAATGGAATCAAATAGCCCCTCAATTGAGATGAGTCAACCAGCCCTGGCGCGACGGCTCGGCTTGTTTGACGCCACGATGATCGTGATGGGCGGCATCATCGGTTCCGGCATCTTCATGAATCCGGCAGTGGTCGCGCGTCAGGTCAGCACGCCTTTCCTGATTTTATTTGTCTGGGCTTTGGGCGGACTCATCGCACTGGTTGCCGCATTCATCTGGGCCGAACTTGCGGCGCTGCGACCGGAAGTCGGCGGGCAGTATGCCTACCTTCGGGATGCTTACCATCCGCTCGCGGCGTTTCTTTACGGCTGGGGCTTGCTGCTGGTGATACAAAGCGGTGGCATGGCGGCAGTCGCGGTTACATTCGCGCGTTACTTTCTCGAGCTCACGAATCTTCATGTTGCTGATTGGCTCGTTGCTGTTGTCGCGCTGGGTACCTTGACTGTTATCAACTGTCTGGGCGTACGCGCCGGCGGCACGGTGCAGAGTTTACTGATGGTGCTGAAGATTGTCGCGATTGTGGCGCTCATTGTTTTTGGCCTGTCCCTCGTCGTACCTCAGCCAGTCACGTCAGTGCCCGAACTGACACCGAACGGCGGCCGAGGCGCTGTCTTTACCCGTTACACACTCTCATTCGGTTTCCTTACGACGATAGGCGCGGCGATGGTGCCGGTGTTGTTTGCGTTCGGCGGCTGGCAAACCGCGAGCTTCGTTTCCGGCGAGATCCGCGAGCCGCAAAAGAATTTACCGCGCGCACTCATCATCGGTGTGTCTGGCGTCGTCGTGCTTTACCTGGCAGTAAACTTCGTTTGCATTCGCGCCCTAGGCGTTTCAGGTTTGGCAAACACCAAGACTCCGGCGTCTGATGTGATGCGACTGGCGCTGGGCTCATTCGGCGCGCGGGCAATTGCGGCCGGCATTGCGATCTCGACTCTCGGGTTTCTCAGCCAGGGAATGTTGACCGCGCCGCGCGTTTATTTCGCGATGGCTGACGATGGTTTGTTCTTCAAGAGCGTAGGCAGGCTGCATCCGAAAACGCGCGTACCGATTCTGGCTATAGTGCTTCAGGGCGTATTGGCGATCGCGATCGCGCTTTGGGGCAGGTATGAACAGATTCTGAACTACGTCGTTTCCGTCGACTTCATATTTTTTGGCGCCACCGCGTTATGCATCTTCATCTTTCGCTGGCGGCGACGGAAAACGATCAAACCTGAGGCGGCCGAGAGCGTTGGGCGAATTCCCGGCCATCCAGTATCGACCGCGCTTTTCGTGGCCGTCTGCTGGCTCGTCGTTATCAACACTGTCTACACTTACCCGCGAAACACTTTGATTGGCCTTGGCATTCTGTTGGCGGGAATTCCGGCCTTCTTTTTCTGGCGTTGGAGAAATGCGAAATGACTGCTGCGAATCAAACACGTGTGAGGACTTCCGAGTATATGCATTGGGCGAAGACGAGTTCGAATGCGCGCTTCAATCTGGCGACGAGCGGATTCGCAAATGTGAAGCTGCGGGAATTGCAGGTGTCGCTTGATGATCTCGAAATTACCGGGGAAGGCGGCTATGGTTACCAGCCGTTGATAGATTTTCTTGCGAGCAGGTTTCGCGTGGACGCGTCCTCCGTAGTGACCGCAGCCGGAACCTCGTTTGCCAACCACCTCGCGCTCGCAGTGCTAATCAATCCCGGCGACGAAATACTTTTCGAGAGTCCCGGCTACGAACCGTTCCTGGCCACGACTGAATATTTGGGCGCCAGCGTGAAACGGTTCGAGCGACGCTTTGAAAACGGCTTCGCTGTTTCGGCCACCGAGATTGAACGCAATCTTAGCCCGCGCACGCGATTAATAGTCATCACTAACTTTCATAACCCTTCCGGCGTCTTAACTGACAATCAAACCTTAAAGGAAGTTGGTGAACTCGCACAGCGCGTGAACGCGCGCGTGCTGGTTGACGAAGTTTATCTTGAGATGCTTTTCGCGGAGCCGCCGCTGACTTCATTTCATTTGGGTAATCAGTTTGTCGTCACCGGCAGTCTGACGAAAGCGTTTGGTTTGAGCGGGCTGCGCTGCGGT
>JANLYZ010000094.1:0-2877 GCA_031365905.1 Chloracidobacterium sp.
GCTTCCCTGCCTACTGCCTCCTGCCTACTGCCTTCTGCCTCCTGCTTTCTACTGTTTGTCGTAAACCGCAACCGCTCTGACCCGTTTGCCCTTCGCGTCAGTTCCGCGGGTCGTGACAGTGCGCATCTTTCCATTCGCCGACACGACTATTGTACCGCTCACAGTAACCTTGCCGCCCTTCTTTCCGGTTAGCTGCAGCGTACGGCTGTTAAGTGTTTTGTAGCAGCGCTCGTCCCCAGTGGGATCGCCCGTAACCGCACGGCATTTCCCGTCAAATTTTCCGGTCCACTCGTTATGCGTGGCATTACCTTCGCCATCGACGCCGTCCACGGTCACCTTGATGTCGTCGCCGGCGGCCTCGTAAACCACGGTGTGGTTTTTGGCCGCACCCTTTGGAAATTTTGATTTAGCTTCATTCAACTTCCACGTTCCCATATGTGGATTGGTTTTGGCCATGACCGCTGTCGTGGTCACGAGGCAAAGCGCCAGGGTGAATAGAACCGCTTTAACTTTCATGGTTTCTCCTCTAAGAATCGGATCTGGGCTGTTGTAGCGCGCGCATTCTATTGCCGCATGGACCATTCCGCAACTTGACCAAGCGGGCAGTGAGCAGCAGTCAGTGGACGGCAGCCCGCGCTGGGCTCCTGATCGCTGACCACCAACCACTGACTACTGCTCACTTTTCGCTGCGTGAGGGGTTTCGGAACGGAACTGCGCGTTAGTATTTGGAAGCCGGCAACAGCCATTGCTTCACATCTGCTTCACTTAAAGGAGAAAGTCATGACGGCAAACAAATTAGAGGAACGTAGTACGAAAGCATGGGCAATTCCTGTGCGACTTTCCGCCGGCTCGAAACGATCGCGCTTAATGCTTGAATCCCTGACCCGCAGTAGCCTGCTCGCCGTGGCTATCTTATTTTCGGCGATTGTCTCCGCCGCTCAGCCGCCGCCGCTTGGGCCACCAGCCAACCACGCCGAGGACGGTACTCTCGCCACCAAAACGATATTAGGCTTTGTGCGAGTCACCGCCCAGAAGTCGATCGACCTGACCAATGCCCAGCTACGGGCAGACGGTAAAAGCACGCGAGTCTCTCTCGAATCGGTAACCACAAATGGGGGCAGCCGCAGTCAAACCACGAAGGCAAACAGGCCGAACAGTTGGTGCGTCCTCATGTACGTCACGGTGAAGCTCAAAGTGGCCATTAACAATGCTCTCGATCGCCGTATCTACATTCCCATCGACGTTGAAGTTTTCTGCGACGGTTGGCACAACGAGCGCGGCGGCACGATCGTTGTGCGCGGCCGTCCGGGGCCCGCTAGCATCGAAGGCGGCAGCGACTTCGAGATCCTTGGCATTCGAGACTATATCAACGGGCAGGTGCGAGCCGCCTATAACGCTCCCATGCCGGCGGTGACGGATTTGGGTTTCAAATGCAACACCATCGGATACGCAAATCGAGGCACAGCTACAATCCTTGACGACGACGTCGTTTGGGACATCCCCAAAGTCACCGCGCATCACGTTCTCCCGACCACGGCCCTGCCGAAGCCGGAGATTCTAGTCACGTTCGAGAAAATAAAACGACTGCGTGCGCGTAGATTCGACAATAGCGTTCTCTACCATGACGTCGAGCAGATAACCTTTCGCGGGTTCGCGAACTATTTGGAGATCGGTAAGAGTCTTCTTTCGATGCGCGAAGGAGATGAGTTGCCGTTACAACTACGTACTCTAACCATCGACCCGAAGAAGTTTGATAAGCTCGTCGTCATCGGCAACATCGAACAGCCGCTTGGAGACAACGACAAACACACTTCGTTTTCAGTCGCGGCCGCTTCGCTGAAGTTCTCGCCGGGTCAACACCAGCTACAGATCCCGAAGTGGTTTTCGCAGATCGACCAGCATACCCATAAGCCGCTGTTCTACTCGGAACCCGCATACGAATTGACCTATACCGTCCGGGTCCTGGGGCCCCCAACTTCCGTCACTAGCCACCAGTAACGCGACAAGCCTTCCGTAACCATTGGGCTCGCCGCACGCGCATCGAGACGCTAGCCCCGACACCGGGGTCCCCGGCTGGGCAGCCCGGCTGGGGCGGGGCGGTTTATGGAGGCCTCATCACGCAACTCATCACGCCTGCCGGCGTGACAGAGAGTAGACGAGGTTAACGCGCGTCGCACTCAACTCATCACGCCAAGGGCGTGACAGAAAGTAGCCGGGGGTAAGTCCCGATGAAATCGGGACGCCACCCCCGGAACCGCAACAAAAAATATTTTCTTCACGCTGAAAGCGTGAAAGAAGTTAACCAGCAACCTAACTGGCCACTGACCACTGACCACTGACTCCCGATTGCTTCCTTTTCACCTTCACCCTTCACCCTTCACCAATCAAGAACGCCGACCCATCGAGGGTCGGCGAAATTGTTTACCGCTGCTTTGTTACCCAGGGCGCCGCCCTGGGCTATTTTATTGCGCGCCTGCGGCGCTTTGACTTGACGCGCAGCGCGCGGCTTTCTACTCGGACCGAACGCCCGCGCCCCAATCAGTAGCTCCAGCGCCAGGTGACGTTGTAGACGCGCGCGAGTTCGTCAAGATTGACTTTTCAGATTTGCCCACTCCTTCGGCGCGTTCTAACTCGGTTGACGCGCGGCCTGCGTCAAATCAATTCAAAAGCGGCGGGGCGAAACCGAGGTAAACGTATTGGAGAAGTACAGGTTCGCACGCTAGTCGCAGAATTTTGCGGCGATTCTTTTTGGTATTGCACTTGCTAAGCAGCCCTCAGAAGTAGAGTGATCAGCAAAACGCATTTGCGAGTAATCCATAACTAGGAAGTTCTTAAGTTAACCAACACCGTACTTAAACAAAGGAGCGAACCATGGGA
>JANLYZ010000136.1:0-5265 GCA_031365905.1 Chloracidobacterium sp.
CGCCTGCAGTCGAAACTTCCGCGCTCGTGCGACGCTTCGGAGACATTGCAGCCGTTGACAATCTCAACCTTTTGGTCCGGCGCGGCAGCTTCTTCGGCTTTCTCGGGCCCAACGGCGCCGGCAAATCCACCACGATAAAGATGTTGACCGGCCTGCTGGCTCCGTCCAGCGGAAGAATCAACGTGCTCGGCCGCGATCTTTCCGCGGAGCCACTGGAAGTGAAAAGAAGGATCGGCGTGGTGCCTGAGGATCTGAATTTGTTTGAAAGACTGACGGGCGCCGAGATGCTTGCGTTCACGGGCCGAATGTACGGGCTGCAAAAAGCGGAGATCGCGCAACGCTCGCCCGAGCTCCTCGATTTGATGGACCTTCGCAACGAGCCGCGGAAACTAATTGTTGAATATTCTCACGGGATGAAAAAGAAACTCTGCCTGGCCTGTGCATTAATTCATCGCCCGGAGATACTTTTTCTCGATGAGCCGTTTGAAGGAATCGACGCGATCGCCTCCCGCACGCTCAAGGATTTGCTTTCACGGCTCACAGCGCGCGGCCTGACAGTGTTTCTGACGTCGCACGTACTCGAGATTGTGGAACGGCTCTGCACTGACATCGGCATCATCTCGCAGGGCAAGCTGCTCGCCGTTGGGTCGCTTGATGAGCTAAGAAAAGGAATCAAACTCGAAGACGATGGCCAACAGGCGGCGCCAATTTCCCTCGAAGAATATTTCATCCATGTAGTCGGCGGCGAACGCAACACTGGCGAAGAGGAAGTGCTCCAGTGGCTCACCTGACCTTGTTGTTTTGGCGAACATTATCCTGTTTCGCGTTATCTTCTGGGAGCCATTTTCCGCGCCCAGTTTGACCTGCCACGCCCACTCAGCCACTTGCTTTGATCGGTCAGGATTTCGTTGACAAGAAATCTTGCAAGGAATAGAGTAAGCGCATTAAAGGCTAACCGTGAATTTCCAGGATTCCTCGCCCGGTTATTGACACTGCAACCCTGCCAAGTTCGATCTTTTCACCCCAGCAAAGGAGCACTCTAATGAAACTCAGAATCAGTATTGGCATCGCCGCTTGTTTCGTCTTCCTGCTCACGGTCAGTTTCCTTACAACCACCCGGTCTTCCGGTCAGGTAAAAAACGCTGCTCATGCAAACAGCAGCAACGCTAACTCGCGGAGAAGACCCAGGCGCCCGTCTCATTGCCACGACAATCCGCCCGCTCACCCTTCAAACTGCAATATCAATCAGCGATTTGAGGCTGGCTGTGATCTCCCCTGGCAAGGCGGCGAGAGTCACGATATCGATGAGCACTGCCCCAACGAAGGCTGCGCTACCAGGGACAAGGACAAGGCGCAAAACAAGATCAAGAATAACGTGTGCGCTACGGGAACTCCGGTTCAAATCAGTTTTGCCTCGATCGATAGACTTCAGCGCGCCGTTGATCTGAAGGTACAGCACGGCGAACTCACTTATGGCAATGCCGGAAGCAATGGTGGCCCACCGCTACCGGCCGATCGCGCGAAGTTGAAAGGAATTGCCACAGTAGATTCACACAACCATGCCGTCACCTTGGGCGAGGGTGATTTGGTTACTCTCGATGCCTTCGTTCTGGATGCCAAGCATGACGACACTTTTCCTTTCGGCTTTGGCGGCGAAGGCGTCAACTGCAAAAACTCGCTACTGGAGTGGAATGACATTCACATCGCTCTGGGCAGGACGGCCACGGCGCAGGAATGTTCCAGCGCGACCGCGGAGATTATTCCACACTTCCGGCCCGCGCTTTGGGACCGGATTGATTCGAACTCCTGCACGATGTCGCATGTAACAAACCCGCTCCCCGTCAAGCGACTGCGGGTTAGAATTACGGGCCAGCTTTTCTTCGACGGCAGCCACAAGCCTTCGCCGTGTGGTGCGCCTAGCGGTGGCGGTAATCCACTGCGGCGGTCGGTGTGGGAAATCCATCCGGTTTATAAGATTGAGGTATTCGACGCTGGCCACTTCATTTCATTTGAAGCGTGGGCCGCGAATCACTAGGGCGGGCTTGCGCGCTATCCTTTCCAGGATTTCGTCACCTGTCCAGCAGTGCTCTGCACAAAAAGTCCGCGATAGCCTATCGCGGACTTTTTGTGCAACCCTGTCCAGCAGTGCCCGGAACTGGTTACCGAACTAACGAAGCCCGCTACGGCACTTCCACGATCAATTCGCGACCGAAGGTAAAGTTAGGACGCTTGCGGCCCTTGAGATACTTCGCCGCCGTCTGCGATAACGCCGTAATGAGAATTGGCAACGCGATGGTCGCATCGCAGTTTACGTAAGCGCTGTGAGCGCCGCGCGCCAGTTTGCCGTAAATCAATCCCTCGTCAAACGAAACTGCGTTGGAACGGCCGCCGGGATGCGGTGCGTCAGTTGTGATCTGAATAGCATACTTGTGTCCCTGATGGTGGTTTTTGAGGATGAACGAGGAGACTTCCGTCTGCTGCACAAAACTCTTCGGCGTGCCGCCGCCAAGATTTATCACTCCCGTTAGACGCGCACGCGCGGTGAGGTTGGCCATGTCAAGCACGTCTTGAACCAGGTCAAACATGAAGTTGTTTTTCTTTTCGAAGCGCGCCGCGGCAATGCCCACCGCCACTCCGCTATCGGCAACTCCTGGACAGAAGATTGGCACACGCGCTTTGTAGGCCGAGGTTAGCACGCCGTCTTCCGTAGCGATTTCGGCTAACTCACGGCCAAGCAGGTGCAGGTATTCGCGCGTTGAGTAAGGCCGGGACTGATCGAGTTGGTTAGTAAAGCCACCTACCCATTCATTCGCTTCGCGGTATTCTTCGTCACTAGCGAGCAGGTCCCACATGCGGCTTATTTGCGACGCATCGAGCTCGGCATCTGTCATATTTGGATGGGCCTGAAAATGGTAGCGACCAAGCGTTTCGTGCAAGTCGTGAAAGAGCATGGCGCCGGAAAGCACCAGCACGTCGACGAAGCGGTTCTTGATCACGTAAGCCAGCAAGCGGCGCATGCCTGCCGGTATCAGCGCTCCTGATCCGGCGACGATGATGGTGGTGTTATCGCCGAGCATGTCGAGCCAGATGCGATGAGCTTCCGCCAATTGGCGCCCGCCGAAGCCCGCGCCCTCCATCTTTTCGAGCAGACCTGCAACCGAGCGATCGCGATCGACCTGAACCGGACGAGTGGGCGTCGTAAGATACTTCGATGCTTTGGGTTTTCGCTGCGTAACCATAAAACTTGTCAACCTCTCAGATTGTGAACGTCAAAGAAAAAATTGCTGGTTCACTTCAAGACTAATTAAAAATCGGTGCGTCGCCGTGAACGGGTCTTCGCGCCGTTGACCGAAAGATAGGTGTAAGCGTCGTAACGCGACTCGTAAAACTGCGCCAGGTCCGCGCCCTCGGCTTCGCTTAGTTCACCTTCCTTGACCCGCTGATTTATCAAACGCCGGAAGCCGTCATGCAACAGACTCTTCTCGTAGCGCGCGCGCTCCGTCGCTTCGCCCACAGTCGTGCCGCGAATCACTTTTTTTATCAGGTAGCCTTCATCATCAATGTGGATATGTGCTTCATGCGGAGTGCCGAAAAGATTGTGGTTATTTCCCATCACTTCCTGATACGCGCCGACCAGCAGAAAGGCCAGGTAATAGGTCTCGCCGGGCACGAGCGCGTGGAGTTCGAGCACCTGCTTCACGTCGTGCAGATCGACAAACTTATCAACCACGCCATCCGAATCGCAGGTGATGTCGCAGAGCGTGGCGTATTCAGTGGGCGGTTTGTTCAGATAGTGAATCGGCACGATCGGAAAAAGTTGATCGAGCGCCCAGTGGTCAGGCACCGACCGAAACACTGAGAAATTCGTCAAATACTTGGCGCACAGAAGCCGGCGCAGATCGTCAAACTCTTCCGAAACGTACTTGGCTTGTTGCGCATACTTATCGGCGCGTTCGCAAACATCCCAGAACAGCACTTCACCTTTCGCGCGGTCCTCAAGTGAAACTAACCCGAGGTTGAAAAGCGTGAACAACTCTTCGCGGTGTTCGAGCGCGTCGTGGTAATACTCGCGATAATTTTTTACGGTTATCGACGACCGCAGGTCGCCGAGTTCCGTGACCACTTGGGGATCATCGTCATCAATTTCGATTGGTGTTATGTCTTCAACTATGGTTTCGATTTCGTCCTGAACGTTCGTGATGATGAGAGCGTGATAGGCGGATAGGAAACGGCCGGACTCCTGGATGATGGTCGGATGGGGTACGTTCTCATCGTCGCATACCTGCTTGATTGTGTAGATGACGTCGTTCGCAAATTCCTGCGCGCTGTAGTTCGCCGATGAATCAAACGCCGTCTTGGAGCCGTCGTAGTCAACGGCCATGCCGCCGCCCACGTCGAGCAGATCCACCGGCACCTTCATCTGGTAGACCTTCGCGTAGACGCGCGCCGCTTCTTTCATCGCATTCTTGATGCGCTTGATATCTGTAAGCTGCGAACCAATGTGGAAGTGCAACAGCTTCAGCATGTCAATGCGGCCGGCCTCTTCGAGACGACGAATAACTTCCAGCATCTCCGTCGTGGTCAGGCCAAACTTTGCCGCTTCGCCGCCCGACTTTTCCCAACGGCCCGAGCCCTTTGAATAAAGTTTGACGCGCATTCCCAAAATCGGAATAGCGCCGCTTTCCTGACGCTCGATGATGTTAAGCACATGATCGAGTTCGCTCATTTTTTCGATCACGATTACCACGCGCTTGCCGCAGCGCGCGCCGGCGAAGGCGAGTTCGATAAACTCTTCGTCTTTAAAACCATTGAGCACTAGCAGGCTGTCAGGAGTTTGTTCAAGCGCCAGGGCAGCGTAGAGTTCTGCCTTCGAACCGGCCTCAAGACCAAAGTCGTAACGGGAGCCCTCGCGCAGGTATTCCTCAACCACCGAGCGCTGCTGATTGACCTTCATTGGATAGACGCACATGTGCGCGCCCTGGTATTCAAATTCTCGGATCGACCGGCTAAAGGCGCGTTGGAGTTTCCTGACTTGGGCGGCGACGAGTTGGGGGAAGCGCAACAGCACGGGTGCGCCAATTCCGCGACGGGCCAGGTCGTCGATAATTTCTTTTAGATCCGCGGAGCGGGTGTCACCTTCGGCGGGACGGACAATCAGGTTTCCCTTGCGATTTACGTCAAAGTATCCTGCGCCCCAATTTTCGATGCCATAGGTTTCAACGGTCTGCTCGATTGCCGTGGTCAATTCGCGGTCTCCTGACTAGC
>JANLYZ010000148.1:0-3919 GCA_031365905.1 Chloracidobacterium sp.
GTCTCAACCAACCTACGCGTTTCAACCTTTCCCGCCTTCTCTTTTTCAGATTCGCGTGTATCCCGCTAATCCGCGGCTAATTGACCGCCTTATCCCGTGACTGCTAATCTTTCGCTTCCGTTCCCCATTTGCGAAAAACTCAATTTCTATTGTCTTCGGGAGGAGTTAATACCCATGAAAAAGCTAGCCGCCGTTTCCCTGATGTTTGCACTGCTTGCCGTAGCGTTACTCACGAGCGCGCGCACGCGCGTCGCTGATATTCCAGCGCCGCCAATCATTGGCTCAACTATTGGAGACTTCACGCTACCCGACACCGACGGCGCGAGCCACTCGCTGGCGTCGCTCAAAGGCAAAAAAGGCGCGGTGTTCATTTTCATCGCGGTGCAATGTCCAGTTTCCAACGCCTACAACGAGCGCATGGAAAAACTCGCGCAAGATTACAAAGCCCGCGGCGTTAACGTCGTCGGCATTAACGCCAACGAGCCGGAATCAGCCGCGGACATAAAGGCCCACGCGGCGGCCAAACATCTGACCTTTCCGATCCTGAAAGACAGCGGCAGCAAGATCGCCGACATGCTGGGCGCCACCAGAACACCAGAGGCATATTACCTCGACGCCAACAACAAGCTCCTTTATCACGGCCGCGTCGATAACAGCCGCGACACCACTCAAGTTAACACCAGCGAATTGCGCGATGCCCTCGAGGCAACGCTGGCCGGAAAACCAGTTCCCAAAACAACCGCCAGCGCTTTCGGCTGTTCGATCAAGCGTCCCGAATAGACTGGCCTTGATGAACTACGGTGCCCAAACAACGCTCGTCAGATTAGTTGTCGCTGCTGCCGTTTTTGTCGGCAGTTACTCGCTGGTGTTCCCAGGCGCCGCACAATCCGGAAACCCTCAGCCGGGCCAAACAGTTCGTGTCCATCATAGTTCTGCTAAGGCGCGACGTGCGCGAAGATTCCGGCGCGCTCGGCATGCACGCATGGTCCAACGCGCTCGGCAGGCGCGCAAGGCTCGGCTGGCGATGGAACTACCACCGCCGGCTCGGCCGATTAACGCTGCCGAACTGCAACAGTTGTTGAAGCGAGACGACGGCCGTCCACTGTTGGTTAATTACTGGGCCACCTGGTGCGATCCCTGTCGCGACGAGTTTCCGGAGCTGGTGAAGATCGACAAAGACTACCGCGCGAAAGGTCTCGACTTCATCGCGATCTCGCTCGACGACCTGGCCGACATAAAGACTGCAGTGCCGAAGTTTCTTCAGCAGATGAACGCGTTGATGCCGGTGTACCTATTGAACGTCGCTGACCCGGAGCCGGTAATTAACGGCGTGGATCGCGAGTGGGGCGGCGCGATGCCGGCGACGTTTCTTTATGACAGCAAGGGCGAGGTGGTCTACAAACGCTTCGGTCGTATCAGGATCGATGAACTGCGCAGCGCGATCGAAAAGCTAGTAAGCAGTAGGCAGTAAGCAGAAAGCCCGTTAGCTTCCTCCTGCTTTCTGCCTTCTGCCTTCTGCCTTCTGCCTTCTGTCTACTATTATGGAGATTACTCCCGAGCTAGTCGCCGCCCACAATCTCACTCCGGAGGAGTTTGCGCGTATCAAGTCGCTCATGGGTCGTGAGCCGACGTTTGCCGAGCTGGGAATTTTCTCGGTGATGTGGTCGGAACATTGCTCGTATAAATCTTCGCGCATTCACCTGCGCCGCCTGCCCACGACGGGCGAGCGGATTATCGTGCCGCCCGGAGAGAACGCCGGCATCGTCGATGTAGGCGACGGCTGGTGCGCGGCGTTCAAGATCGAATCGCATAACCATCCTTCTTTCATTGAACCATTTCAGGGGGCAGCCACCGGCGTCGGCGGCATCCTGCGCGACGTCTTCACCATGGGCGCGCGACCCATTGCCGCGCTGAACAGCCTGCGCTTCGGTTCGCTTGATCATCCCAAACATGGACAGCGCAACCGCTCTTTACTTGCCGGTGTGGTCGCGGGAATTGCTCACTATGGCAATGCCTTTGGCGTGGCGACCGTTGGCGGCGAAGTCGCTTTTGATGATGCGTACGCGCTCAATCCACTTGTCAACGCCTTCGCGCTTGGTTTGGTCAAACGCGACCAAATCTTTTTCGGCAAGGCGACGGGCGTTGGCAATCCGATACTTTACGTGGGCGCAAAAACCGGACGTGATGGAATTCACGGCGCCACGATGGCCTCCGCGGAGTTTGACGACGCCGCTTTGGCCAAGCGTCCGACCGTACAGGTTGGCGATCCTTTTCTTGAGAAGTTGCTGCTCGAAGCGTGCCTCGAAGCGATGCGCAGTGGCTCGGTCGCAGGAATTCAGGACATGGGCGCTGCCGGACTGACATCGTCGTCGTGCGAAATGGCGGCGCGCGCCGGTACCGGAATAGAAATCGATTTGTCTTTGGTGCCGCAACGCGAACTGAGCATGACGGCGTACGAGATGCTTCTGTCTGAGTCGCAGGAGCGGATGCTGATCGTCGCCCACTCCGGACGCGAACGCGAAGTGATCGACATCTTTCGCAAGTGGGATCTCGACGCGGTAGTCATTGGCCGGGTGCGCGAAGGTCACAACATGCGGGTGATTCATGAAGGCGAAACCGTTGCCGACATTCCGGTCGCTGCACTTACAGACGAAGCGCCGTTGTACGAACGACCGATGAAACCTGGGAGCGCAGGCATCCTGCCTGCAAACGCGAGCGCGGCTCGCGAAACGCTTCCAGCAAAGAATGCAGACAGGATGTCTGCGCTCCCAGCAAACGACTCGTTACTGAAGCTCCTCGCCTCGCCAAACCTTTCGTCGAAGAACTTCGTCTATCGCCAATACGACCATATGGTCAGGACGAACACGGCTGTTTTGCCGGGTGCTGACGCCGCTGTTGTGCGCATCAAAGAAACTCGCCGAGCGCTGGCGATGGCGCTTGACGGCAACGGTCGCTACTGCGCCGCGAACCCACGTGAAGGCGCAAAGCTGATCGTCGCTGAAGCGGCGCGCAACGTTGTCTGCGTTGGCGCGCGACCGATCGCCGTCACCAACTGTCTTAACTTCGCCTCGCCGGAGCGCCCGGAAGTGATGTGGTCATTTTCGGAAGTTATCGACGGCATGGCTGAAGCCTGTCGCGCATTCAACACGCCGGTCGTTTCCGGCAACGTCTCCTTTTACAACGAGACGGAGGGACGCGGCATTATTCCCACGCCGGTGATCGGAATGATTGGTCTCGTGGAAGACGTGCGCCGCGTGCTTCAACCCGGATTCAAACAAGCAGGTGACGTGATCGCTCTACTGGGAACTACTGCGGACGATATTTCCATCAGCGAATACCGAGCGACTATTGAAGGCGTTACTACCGAGCAGATGATCGCTGCCGGTTCCGTCCCCAGGATCGACTTGCAACTCGAGTGTGCGGTGCAGCAGGTGTGTCTGGAAGCAGCCGAAGCGGGCCTGCTTGCGTCAGCTCACGATTGCGCCGATGGCGGACTGGCGGTGGCTCTTTCGGAATGCTGTTTCTCTTCGCTGAATCGTAGCGGTGTCGGCGCGGAGATTGACCTTCCTGATGCTTCGCTATCATCCACGAGCGTGCTCTTCAGCGAATCACCTTCGCGAATCATCCTAAGTTTCCCTACGTCTTCGCTACATCTTGTTGAAGAGCTTGCCGCGCGCGCGAACTGTCCGATCGCGATCCTTGGCAAGGTTGGTGGCAACCGGCTGAGCATTAAACTTGGCGAAGAAGAAGTCGTCTCGGTTGAGGTTGACGAACTCGAAACTGTTTGGCGTGGGTCGCTCGCGAAAAAGCTCGAAGCCAAAGTGATGGCCGCGAGTGGCGAGTAGACAAAACTTTTGGAGTGCGGCGACCTGTCGCCGCTTTTGTCGATCGCGACCTGTCGCGACCACGGTTTGTTTTT